>NZ_CAIP01000244.1 GCF_000297435.1 Microcystis sp. T1-4
CTGGGGAGAGTTTTTTTTGGCCAGTTTTCCATGTTAACGGGGATAAATCTCGGTGACAACTCGATCGGGGGAACTACTGGTAACAACAATGTTATTATCTTCTAAAGTGCCGATCGCTTTATCGCCGGTGAGATTAAATTTTGGTTCCTGTTGTTCATAGATAATATTCCCCTCGGCCTCGACAATTTTTTCCGACATTTTCCAAGTTAAAATCTGACTATACAATTGCGCCCCAGTTTTCTGATTAATTCCCTTAACCCCATCCTTGAGATAAGCGATGCGATTGCCTAATTCCACCACCACACGATTACCAGTAATAGTAATTTGATCTTGATATTGAAAAATTTCCGTGGGGCGATCGGAAGTTAGGCTACGATTTTGATAGTTCCAAATTGCCTGAGAACCAGAAATCTGTAAAGGTGGTTCTAAAGAGCGATATTCGAGGTTTTCTTGCAGGATAACCTGATTATTTTTTCTTTCCCAACGACCGCCGATAGCAGTCAGGCGATCGATAATAGTTTTATTAATATAGCGATCAAAAGCGACTTTTTGATCGGTACTAATGACCTGTTGCGGAATTTCCCAGTACAGGCGCTCGGTTTGCAGGACGACACGGGATTCCTTGGCGGTAGCCACCACTTGACCTTGTAATTCTAGTTTTTCTTGGCGCGTGTCGTAGCGTCCTTGGCGGGCCTTAGCTTCTAGTTGTAGATGACTACCTTTGATCCCTTTGGGGGAGATTAAAATACCTTCCTTGGGTAGCCAACGCAATTCCGGCGCGTTAATAATGGCCTTATTGCGGGGATCTACAGCCACAATATTATCTTTGAGGAGAATTTCCTGGCCTTCCTTGTAAACTTCACCGCGGTCAGCACTAACCTGTAAAACTACTTTCCCCTCTTGATAGATATTACCCTTGATATTTTCCAGACGGGCAATTTTTTGGTCTTGGGTGTAGGTAGCTTTTTTGACTTGAATTTTCCAGAGGGGTTGTCCCGAGGGGTTAGCCTGTTCTAAGGTGGCATTATTGAGAATTAAGCGGCCAGTTTCCTCGATTTTAGGCGATTCTGTCGGCGAAATTGTCGGCGGATCGGGGGGTTGACAGGCCGTTAATCCCAGCAAACCGATGAGGAGGGCAGCCCCGCGCCCAATTGATAGTTTTAAGTGTAACCGCTGCCTCAATTTTGATCGCTCCGCTGCTATTCTCTCTCCTCCCAGTGTAGGGTAAGGGGTCCCCCCTTGACCGGTTGAAAGTAGTTTAATCGCTAGTTTTGCTGGGAAAAACCCCCGGTTGAACGGTGAGAGTTTGTTGTTTACCCCTGCGGTTAATCTCGATTTCCAGATTACCACCGATCGCACTGGTTTCTACACCTTGCTGCACATCGGCGGCGGTTTTAACGGGGTTTCCTGCCACAGTTTCGATAATATCACCCGCTTGCATCCCGGCTTTTTGGGCGGGGGAATTTTCCACCACTCGCAGGACGATTACCCCTTCATTTTGGTCAATATTAAAGTTTAATTCTTTAGTTTCGTTCAATTGCTGCCGTAATTCTGGGGTTAGCGTCACCATGTGGATACCGATGTAGGGATGTTCCGCTTTACCCTTGCTAGATAGCTGTCCCGCCACTTTTTGGGCGGTTTCGATGGGAATGGCAAACCCTAAACCCTGGGCATCGGCCCGAATTGCCGTATTAATGCCGATAACTTCCCCCTTGGCGTTTAGCAACGGGCCGCCGGAATTGCCGGGGTTAATAGCGGCATCGGTTTGGATAAAACGAACCCGTTTATCGGGAACCCCCACTTCGCTGCTAGTGCGTCCTAGGGCGCTAATAATGCCCACTGTCACCGTATTATCTAAGCCTAGGGGATTGCCAATTGCGATCGCCCACTCCCCTGGGATTAAAGTTTCGGCCTTGCCAAAAGTCACCGTCGGTAAATTTTCCGCCTCAATTTTCACCAAGGCCACATCGGTCATATTGTCAACCCCCAGAACTTTACCCTGATAGATTTGACCGTTTTTCAAAGTCACTTTTACTTGGGTTGTCCCTTCCACCACATGGGCATTAGTTAAAAGCAGTCCATCTGTACTAACAATAAACCCAGAACCGGTTCCTCGTTCTAAATGCTCCTTGGGAATCGGCACTTCATTACCAAAAAAGCGCCGAAAAAAGGGCTGTTTAAATTCTTCGGGAATTTGGTCGGCCACTTCCCGGGCCGAGTCAATCCGCACCACCGCCGGCCCGACTTTCTGCACGGCCTGGGCGATAAAATTAACATTGCCGTCGGTTTGGGGAATAACAGGGAGAGAGAGGGAAGCGGGGAGGATTGCCGGCGGTTTATTTACCTCTAGGGGTGCTTTTCTGCTTAAATACTGATTTCCTAGCACACCCACAGTACCACCTAGGGCGAGTAATCCCAGTGAAATCCCCAATCTTGTCAATAAACCCATAAGCTCTAGCCCTAAAATGTGGTGTGCGGTAGAATCGGCCCCAAACTTACCTATATTATAGGCTGTCTTTTTCAAAGACGAACCGCCGGGGCAGATAAAGGCTTTTTGTATTTGATGGCAGTGGCAATCACTGTGATGAAGCGTTTCTCATAAAGGTAAAGTGTAACGTATACTTGGCATCGTCTCCGCTCTCCGGTCTGCTGACTCCCCAAAAAGAAAATTTCGCACTCTACTACTAAGATAACCGCTGTAAGAATACTTCCCTGTAATCAAGTAGCTAAAACTTAACTCAGGTGCTACATTTCATAGAAATCTATTGGCTTTAAATATTGACAAAATTATCGAAGCGGAATATGATGGTTTCAAATATTTCAAGGCTGAGTTTATGAATGATAATTTGAGGCTGGTTAATACACCTGAAGGTAAATTTTATTGTCTCGATCAGAAGATGGCTAACTTATTAGAAAATCTGCAAAATTTTGAGAGTGCTTATCCTGGAATCGACGATAAAATGATTCATCCAGGGGATGTTTGCTTTGATATTGGTGCCAATATTGGCACTTTTTCAACTTTGGCAGCCCGTTTATCATCCCCTGAAGGACGGGTATTTGCCTTTGAGCCTTGTCCAGAAACTCATCAAATTCTCTTGGAAAACCTGCGATTGAATAATGTTTCACATTTAGTACAAGTACAAACTGATGTTATTAGTGATACTCAAAAAAATTTTTCTATAAAAAAAGCCCCTAAAAACATGGGAGCTACCCGCTTTATTGAATCATCAGAGGTGGAGGGAGAACTATTTACTTCCACAACCTTAGATTTTTGGATAGAAAATAATTTGCATCTGAAACAATGTGATTTTATTAAAATAGATGTGGAAGGAATGGAGATTAAAGTTCTTCAGGGAGCTAGGAAGACCTTAAAACAGTATCACCCCATGTTATATATTGAAGTTTGTTCACCCCATTACGAAAAATATGGATTTAAAATTGAGCAATTGCAAGAATTTTTAGCAGAAATTGGCTACCATTTCTTTCGTTATTTCGCTCCTGCGCCTTTTCTCACTAGCGATCTACGTCGCCTCCATTCTCTTAACCAAGGTTCTTGTTTTTATAATTTAATCGCCATTCACCCTAGCAGTCCTCGCTATCCTCAAAAATACAATTCTACACAAGAAGCTTTCCTGTTTATGATTGAGGAAAAATCAACAATTACTTATAGTGAATTACGCAGAAAATTTCCGATCAGAACTACAATTAAAAAACTTGTTAGGGGAGAAAAAAAGCCAGAATAAACTGAGATTTACCCCCACTGGGAGACTAATTAGGGAACTTACCCCGTTTACTGGTCTTCTTTTAGGGGTAAAATCACGAAACAGCTATGAGAATCTCAGTTCATGCAATTGTTTGATCGTATCCGTTTAGGGATAGCCGTAGCGGTGGCTAAAACCGTTACTGCTGTGGTTAAAGGACTCCGTTTAGGGGCTGCCAGCGTCTTGCCGGGGGAAATTGCCCGTCGTCTCCATCCCCGTTTGTTGCCGCTACTTTGTGGGCAAGTCCGAGGGGGGGTAATCTTGGTGGTTGGCACGAATGGAAAAACTACCACTTCCCTACTCCTAAGAACTATTCTAGAGCGTCAGGGGGCAAAAGTCACCCATAATACAACTGGGGCGAATTTAATTAATGGTTTAATCACTGCTTTATTGGCCGATGCCAATTTATTCGGCACTTTAAAGGCTGATTATGCCATTTTAGAAGTAGATGAAAATATTCTCCCTTTGGTTTTAAAAGATTGTCGTCCTCGCGCTATTTTAGCTCTAAATTTGTTTCGCGATCAACTCGATCGCTATGGGGAAGTGGATACGATTAGTCGCCGTTGGCAAGGGGCTATATCTCCCCTGCCCACCGATACTTTAGTGATTCTCAATGCTGATGATCCGACTCTTTCCCATTTGGGTCAACAACTGCCCCAAAGAGTTGTATATTTTGGCTTAAGTGAGCCAGAATTATATCTAGAAGAAATTCCCCACGCCGTCGATTCTATTTACTGTCCTAAATGTGGTGCTTCTTTGGATTATCGCGGGGTTTATCTCTCCCATTTAGGGGATTTTAGTTGTCCTAGTTGTGGCTTTAAAAAGAGTAGTCCTGCTTTTCATAGTCACGATTGGCCGCAGATATTAATCGGTGTTTATAATAAATATAATACTTTGGCGGCGGGTTTAGTAGCCCAGGAATTGGGGATTAAAGATCGAGAAATTTTTGAGACAGTTCAGGGTTTTAAAGCGGCTTTTGGTCGAGCGGAAGAATTAGAAATTGAGGGTAAAAAAGTTAGAATTTTACTGTCCAAAAATCCCGTGGGTATGAATGAAACAATTCGCGCAGTGGCTGATATTTTACAGAAAGAAAAGTCTTCTACTACTCTCTTAGTTCTCAATGATCGCATCCCCGACGGGACGGATGTTTCTTGGATTTGGGATGTGGATACGGAAAAATTAACCCGTTTGGGAACAACTTTAGTGGTAACAGGTGATCGACTTTATGACATGGCTTTGCGCTTACAATATAGTCAGGATAGTCTCGCTTATCCCGTTAATTTAGTTGTTGAATCCGATCTGAAAAAAGCGATCCAAATTGCCCTTAAGAACACCAAAAATGAGGAAACTTTACATATTTTACCCACCTATTCTGCTATGTTAGAAGTAAGAGAGATTCTCACAGGTCGAAAGATTTTGTAGAAATTAGAAAAGAGTGAAGATTGGTGTTAGGTGTTGGGGTGTTAGGGTGTTAGTTGAATTCCCCCATTTCCCCATTTCCCCATTTCCCCATTCCCCCATTTCCCCATTTCCCCATTTCCTAATCCACTAAAAAATTATGCAAGAACTAGAACTAAAAATCGGCTGGTTATATCCGACCTTAATGAGTACCTACGGCGATCGAGGTAATGTTATTACTATCCAAAGAAGATGTCAATGGCGTGATATTGCTGTGACAATTATTCCCCTAGATGCTCAAACAGAAGCCGAGACATTTTATCAAGTAGATATAATTGTTGGGGGTGGGGCGCAGGATCGGCAACAGGAGATCGTTATGCGCGATTTACAGGGTAAAAAAGCGGCGGCGATGAAAGAACAATTATCGGCAGGAATACCGGGGGTTTTTACCTGTGGTTCCCCACAATTATTAGGGCATTATTACGAACCAGCTTTCGGTCAAAGAATCGAAGGATTAGGATTATTAGACCTAGTAAGTAAACATCCTGGTCCCAATGCAAAACGCTGTATCGGTAACGTGGTTTTTGAAATTACTGCCTCTCCCTTAGCGGAGGAAATTAAAGCTATGACAGGGGAAAAACCGCTAGTAATTGGCTTTGAAAATCACGGGGGTCGTACCTATTTACAGACCGTTTCTCCTTTAGGAAAGGTGATTACTGGCTACGGAAATAACGGAGAGGACGGTTATGAAGGAGCATTTTACCACAATGCGATCGCTACCTATGCCCACGGTCCCCTACTACCCAAAAATCCCTTTTTAGCCGATTGGTTAATCCAAAAAGCTTTAGAACAAAAGTATCAAAAACCGATTTTTTTAACAAAACTTGATGATTCTCTGGCCCTGAAAGCAAGATTTGCCATGTTTGAACGACTAGAACTAACCGGCGTGACCAATAAAGCCTAAACTGGTCATATACACTTATGGCAGGAGATAGTCAAACTAGCCATTAAGAATTTTAATTCTGGCAGCTTATGAAATTATGACTGGAAAAATTATCGATCGTCAAACGGCGGGGTTTCTCGTCATCATCATCCCCCTAGCGGTGCTAATCATCCTTGTTTTTACCGCTTGGCCATTGATCCTACTTGTCTTCCTCTTAACTCTGGCAGTCAAGGTGTGGCAAGACTATCGCTGGTCAAAATTATCGACGGTGATTAACCCCTATTTCAATCAACTTTTACAGGACAATCAAGGTTGTCTCACCCCGATTGACCTATCGGCAAAAGCCAATCTCACGGCCAAATTAGCCAGACAATTTTTAGACAGAAAAGCTGAGGAATTTGGAGCGCAAAAAAAAGCTGTAGGCGATAAGGGTATGGCCTATTACTTTATCACCGCCAGTACCCTGGGTAGTATTTTTGATGAGAGTGACCCCTCTTTAGAAGAAATAGAGGAAAAACAAGTTCCTGCGATTACTGCCTCGAGATCCCCTCTGACCAATTTAGAGCCATCGCAGGAGGCTAAATCCCCCCTGATTGTGGCCGAGAAAAGCGAAAATTCTGTCCCGGAGGTTCCTGTTATTTCCTCCTCCCAACCTCTGACTAATTTAGGTAAATTATTTGAGGAAAAAGAGGAAGAAAATACCGCAGCAATCGCTGTTCAAGAAACGGTAATTCAAGAACCGGAGGAGATAATTAATCCTAGTTTGAACAGTTCTGCCAGTTCTTTGTTCCAGTCAGAAGCAGAAGTTAGGGAAGAATCACTAACCTCTGTATCTGAAACCATCTCATCGATGAGTTTGGCGGATTTGGCTAAACGTTTAGGAGTTACCCCAGCCGTTTTGGGTAGAAACAAGAAAAATAAATCCGAAACAGAATTCGCCGATTGGAGTCGCATCAGAGATCCCGATGGTATTGCTTGGAAATTTGACGCAAAAAACTCCCTATTTTTGGCCAACTGATAGGTAATTTGTTTGGTTTTCTAGACAGGCTCTCTGCCTGTCTTTTTTGGCTCTACGTCCTACCCTCAATCCCATAGATGGTTGCTTCAGATTGCTTGAGGATATTGGAAATCATCACCGACCACAAATCTGGCGGTTGTATCAGTAACAGGATAGGTTTTAACGTAAATGAGACAACCTGTTGTTGAGGAAGGACTGTAGGGGCAATTGGGGGGGTATCTTAGCCAACTGCCTACTGGATAACTACCCAATTCATCCTTCCAGGTACCTTCAACGAATGTTATTTTTCTGGATAAATTTCTGCACGGCAGTCAGATCGGGACTATATTGGGCCTCGATCAAGTCGATATATCTTTGGCGAAGTTTTTCATAGAATAACAAGTTATAGGGTTCTAAGCAGTCTCGAAAGCCAGTAAAATTAAAGAGAGTAAACAAGGAATCGTGAAAGAGCGAAGTAAGTAATAGATAAAGGCCAGAAAAGAGGGTTTAAAAAGCCCCTCGGAGTACCGGAACCTAAATCATCTTTTAACCACAGATTTTGATTGAGAAATAGTGTAGAGATAAATCCAGCCAAAGGTACGGGCAGAATTTGTAGGGAGACTCGATAGCAATAAATGGTAGATATTAAACCTAGGGCGATCGGTAGGAGCTTATTAAAAACTATGGCGTTTATCCCCACCATTGACATCAATTTATAAAGACTTGCTAAGGCCGAAGGAGTCGCCCATTGATAATAGTTCATCAGGAAATCATCGGGAAAAAGCCCTGAATCGGAGAAGCGCATCATCCAAACGATACTACGGCGTGCGTCATCCTGAATACTGTACTCGCTACCGAAAGCGATTTGTAAGAATAAGATACTGTACAAAATAGAGAATACGATGCTGAGACTGAACCAGAAGGTTCTGGAAAGCATCAATTCTCTTAGAGGAGTTAAATCTAAAAAATACAAGTTCTTTGTGTGCATAACTACCCTTAAGTTTTATCCAAGTATTTTACATTTAATACCAGGGTGAGCGCATCTCAAACGCTATTGACAATTAGCCAATTTTGTGATCTGCTTGCTTTGTGGGCATTTCAAGTGATACCAGTCAATCAGAATAGTTACAAAATCTTAACATTGGGTCGATTTTTGCTTAACAATTGAGATGGCAAATTCTCCTCAAATATGCCTGAATGTACCTCTGGGTAAGCAACTCACATAAAGTTCATTTTGTCAAGGATTGTTAAGATGCGCTTACCCTGTATTAGTCATTAATACGTCTAGCTAATAATACTAAATTGGAAGGCATTCCCAGCGCCCAGATGGTTTCGACTCTAATACTGAAATTGTCTCCTAAAGCTTGTTTAGCTAAGTTTAATAATTCGGCTCTACCCAGTAGGTTTAAATTATCTTCCTTAGCCCAGAAGGATAAACCGACTATATTTAATAGAAACCGATGCCAAGATTTTGGTAACCAATGGATTAGGGGAAGTTTAGTATGAAATTCTAGCCAATGCCAACGATTGGGTGTAGTTAAGAATATTTTACTAGCAACTCTGGCACACTCTCGAATATGTTCAACCTGTAAATGAGTCGAACCACAATGTTCTAAAACTGCGCTAGAGGTGGCTACATCAAACTCACACTCCTTAGCAAGAATTGGGCGATGAAATCCATTGGGGCTTAAAATTTTGGCAAAAGGAAACACTTGGCTCAGGGAAGAAATGTCTTCTGGGGAAGAGAGGGCGACAGTTAACCCTGCTTCATGAAACCAGGGAATCATACAGTTACTGTCTATCCTCTCCACATCTGGAGTAGAACCAATATCAATAATACTTTCTCCTGCCCGTAAATCGAGTTTGTTCATAGCTAAATCAAACATCTTACGGCGAGCTTCTACACTTAAGCGTTCTTGAATCCCTGTTAACCAATGTCCACGATTAAAATAGTCAATGCCTTGATTCATAATATATTTGTTTACATAGTTGGGTATCTCGAAAAATTGATAGCCCAAGGACTGTTATAGTATAATAAGTAAGAACAGCAAGTCAAGCGAACAAATGCTCTTGCCAGAATCACCCAGGGTAAGAGCATCTCAATTAGGCTTGACAAAAGGCTTTCAGCACAGCCATCATATAGTTATTATCCATGGCCGCCCGTTGACTTTTTTGTGCCAGACTACGTCGGTAAGTCGATTCTTGGTTAAGAGCGTTAAGTGCTACTCGTCTCAAGAAGGCTCCCATTACGAGGGCTGTGACCAGAGCGAATCCGACATTTATCTTAATTAAAAGTAACATCTAAAATCCAATGAGCCTGATTTTCAATGCCCCAATGTTTACGAATAGCATTACCTATTTTTTGAGCATCAGCAGGGAGAGAACTGAGAGAAAATTGGACTTCACAAGTGGTTTTATGACCAGGATGACGAACTCGTTTAACCATGATAATACTTTGAATTCCTTGCCATTGAGCCTGTTGATAAAGACCGCCGAAAGCTTCTAAGGGTACAGCCCAACACCAACGTTTTTCGAGGCGATGATGACCTTTTTCCAGATGGTAATCATAACTAAATTGAATACCATCAAATTGATGTGCTTGAGCTTGCTCAAACCAGTTTTTGACCTGAGTATAAAGAGTCGGATGATTAGCTTTAAGGGCGACAACGTAGTCAGCTTTTTTGGCTTGAATATGATTAAGTAGGTGGGTGGAATTAAATATAAAATGAACGTAGGTTGGGTTGAAGCATGAAACCCAACGCCCGATTATGTTACGCTACCGCTAACCCATCCTACAAATAATTGTGCCTACCTACTTAACTGCTAAATTAGATGAGCTTACCCTGTTTAATACGGATACCATAAGAACTAGGATGATTGTCTATTTCTTGGTATTTTTGAGTATAAAAGTTGAAGGGTAACATATAAGTTTAGAAGCAATAAAGCCGATAACAATCGGTTACAATTATTTTTATCTTCGTTTCAATCCCAAAACACTTAAAAAGAAACTGGAAAAAACCACCTGTACTCCCAAAGCCAGGGCGGTTACGGAAGGAATGACAATCCGCATGGTCACGGCTGGATCTAAAGCCCCATAAAGTCGAGCATTCCAAGTATATAAAGCATACACCGAACCGCCTATACCTAGTAAAAATAAAATTACACCAATGATTAACCCCACCTCCAAATTAATATAACGCAAAAATCGTCTTAATTTTCGGTCTTCTGGTAATAAACCTTCGCTGATAGCAAAAGCTTTTGTGAAGACGGCAAAACTGACGATTTGAAAGCCAATAATCAAAGCTGTAGCTGAATAGAGAAGGGTGTGAACTTTCGGTTGAGGAATAAACCAAATCGTCGCCACAAATCCCAGAAACATTAAAGCCAGTCCGGGGTAGAGAAACAACCAGCGAGGACTATACATTAAGAGAAATCGGAGATGTCGCCAGCCATCGCGCCAAGTTTTTAGGTGGGGGGGACGACTACGACCGTCAGGGGATAAAGTGGTTGGTACTTCGGTAATTTTCAGACCGTAGAGGGATGCTTTCACCACCATCTCGCTGGCGAATTCCATGCCAGTGGTGCGTAGGTTCAATTGTTCGATCGCCCGTTTACTAAACCCGCGCAATCCACAGTGAAAATCACCACAGGGGCTGCCAAAAAATAACCGTCCTAACCAAGTCAAGACAGGATTGCCCAGATACTTATGCAATACTGGCATCGCCCCAGGTTGAATTCCCCCCTGAAAACGATTGCCCATCACCAAATCGTAACCCTGTCGCAATTTTTCTAGGAAAGGCGAGAGATTGGTAAAGTCATAGCTATCATCGGCATCCCCCATAATAATGTATTGACCTTTGGCGGCGGCGATACCTCCCCGCAGGGCGCTACCATAACCCCTTTCCGGGATAGGAACCACCCGCGCCCCGGAATTAGTGGCAATTTCTTGGGAACCATCGCTACTGCCATTATCGGCGATTAGCACCTCTCCCGCAATTTTGTGTTGTTCGAGATAATCTCGCGCTTTGCCGATACAGGTGGCCAGGGTTTCCGCCTCGTTGAGACAGGGCATGATGATCGATAATTCTAGAGTAGGTATCTGCTCCTTAGAGGCGGCATCTGCCATGACCTGATTTTCCAGCATAATAATCGCGGTGGATTCGTTTTGCCCAAAAGTATAACAGGATTATTGACATTTGTGACAACAGATTTTTGATTGCTCAATAGTGCTGCCTTAATTGATTGGCTTGTCTTTTTAATTCTTAGTTTGATGAATCTTAACCGATAAGGGAGACTTCCTATCTATCTACTTGTTGGTGAATTCACAACGATTTGTATAGTATCATAGGATACACTTTACCTATTCAAAAAAAAACTCAGAGAGCTAAGAACTATCAGAAAGTGTTGAGGGATGAGAAAATTATGAATAAATTAAGTCGACGTACGCAAATTTTTAACTTTCTTATTGGATTAGGATTTGTCCTGATAATAATTATTAAATTTTATTTAACCAGAAAGTATGAAATTGTCGCTATCGGTTCCGATCCAGAAAGCTATCTGGCGAGAGCTGCATTCAATATTTGGTCGGATAAAGTAGGTATCGGGGCCTTAGGTCATCCTCCCGGTTATTCTATCTTTGTCTGGTTAGTTAATTTATCTGGGATTCCTTTGAGAATATTTCACGATATTTTTTATATACTTTCCACAGGATTTTTAGTTTATTGCCTGGGATTTTTGAAAATTCCTAAATTGATTTGTCTTGGTGTATTTGGTGTCATGGTTTTTTATCCATTGACTTTTAGGTTTTTCAATGATGCCAGGAGTGAATCATCGGTAATTTCTTTATTCAATTTTCTAGTGGGAGTGACAATATTATTATTAATTTCTAGGAAAAGATCGAGTAAACTTGTTTATTCCTGTCTATCGGGTTTGATTCTAGGAATGATTGCCATTACTAGACCAGAAAGAGAGGTATTCTATCTATACTTTCTCGGCTTCGGTCTAATTACTTGGATCACAGGTTATCGAATTTCCAGAAATCAAAAGATCGAGAAAATAGTTTATTACTGTTTAATTCCCTTTCTGCTTTTCTGTCTAGTTAATTTCTCCTGCACGGTCTTAAACAAAGTCAATTTTGGTGTGTCTGGAGTCAGTTTATTCGATTCTCCCAGTTATAAAGGAATGTACACAAAACTGATGAAAATAGATGTGGGTACTCCTCAAAGATATATTACTTTTACGCAGGCACAATTAGCCGCTGCTTATGAAGTTAGCCCAACTTTGAAAAAAATGAAGCCTTTCTTACCCAAAGAAGAAATGATGCAAAGTTACAATACCTGGTTGTTAATTTATGCAGCTCGCGAGGTATCATCAGATCGAAAATCTCAGAGTGTTTATCAGGTATTCACAGAAGTTAATAAGGAACTAGAAAAGGCCTTTCAGGAGAAAACTTTACCTAGTAAACCTTTACTATTAGGTTATTTAGATCCTAACATAGGGGTTTGGTTGCCCCACGTCAAGAGTTCATTTATTAAGGTGGTAAATTGGTTTATATTCCCCCCTATGTCTGAAGTAGAAAATATTATTGCTAAGGATGATCCCAAAGCCAGTGTAGCATTATTTAATGCAACCGCTAATCGCCGAGCCGCTTTGATCAACAACCACAATCCTAATTCTAAAATATTTACTAAAGTCAAAATCTTAAATTATCTCGTATATGTTCTCAATGTGCTGGGAATTATTTCCTTTGTAATCCTCCTAATTTATTCCTGTGTTTATCAAGCCAAATCACTGTTTCTATCTACCTACATAATTATAGTTTTCTTGATTCTTTTAACTCAAATTGCTCGTCTTCTTCTCTATAGTTTACTTGATGCCTCTGCTTGGGAAATTCCGATGCGTTATCTATTTCCCAGTATGCCATTGTTCTCTGGATTATCCTTACTCAATATATTTGTCGTTTTTAACTTGCTGTCAAAAAAGATACTGAAAATGAAAAATTGAAGTTTATCTTGGTTTCACAGCCATAAACCTTAGCTATATCAAGGTGAAAATCGAAATGAACTTAAAAGTTTAGTTGTAACATATAAGTTTAGAATTGACAGTGCGGATAGCAATGGATTAGTGGGGAATAAATAACGTGAGGGTGCAGGGAAAAATGCCAGATCAATTGCAATATACAAAAATAAGCGCAGTAAAATTATAGATAAGGCCAAAGAAATAATCAATATGTATTGATTAAGAAGTTGGGAGTGAATAGGTTTAACCAAGTAATAGACGAACAATATTACAAAAGATAACATTCCAAGAATATTGATGATCTGAATTAAAGGAGTGATCCGGTTTAAATAGAAAATAAGGTCTTTATTTAAATCTCGTTGATTAACTAGATAAGTTCGACGATGTGCCACTCGATTAAATATTGATCTCATTTCAGGGGTTACTCGAGGATCATCCGTATTTTGTAAGAATTTCTTACTACTGACTCGTGGCAAAAATAAATATCCACTCATTTCAGTTAATGAATGAGGAAATTTGTTTAGCCAAAATCCTATATCTATATCATTAAAAGAGAAAGTTTTCTGGTTAATTCTTTTATCGTTAAATGCCTCTTGCAGTTCAGAATTAATTTGAGTAAAAACTTGATACATACTCCTATCTTCTGTTAAATTGCTTCTTCTAATTGCTTCTATTGTTGACCAGGACACCCAATCAATTGTTACTTCTATATTAGTATCTTTTCCCCCCTGTCTAGTGATTCTCTCAGCCAATTCTTCTTCGATTAGAGGTTTGACTTGATTCAATGTTGGACTCACTTGATAAGCCATTTTTAATTGTTGGCGATTTATATTGACAAACTCAAAATCATCTATATTTTGACCATCATCTATACTCTGAATCTGGGAAAAAGTTTCTTTGAAAGCCGATGAGCCACTAATGGATAATGCTGGTAATTCTAGAAAAAAGGCATTTAATAAAGTAAAAACTGTGGTAATTAATAAACTTATAGCAATGGGAATAATACAAATCGGCAAAGCTTCTCGAATAGCTCTTGCTATATTCATTCTATTCCTTAATACAAGAATCACAAAAACAACTAGGTAACTCAGCAAGAACACCATCTGTTCTGGACGGGTAATGAATATTATTCCTAAACACAATCCGCCAAGAACGGAAAATATTAGTTTCCTGGCTAAATTTTCTGACATAACAGTTATGACAGTTAAAGCCAAAAGGATATGATATGAGCTAATGGCTATTGTTTCAGTTAAAATAGTAAGTAGTCGTGCAAAATTAATTTCCTAGTGAAGATAGGCAAGAGGCAAAAAGCAGGAGGCAAGAGGTGGTTAGATATGTGTAATTAATTTTGCTTAGGTACTTATTGAACCACAGAAAAGTTGTTATATGAAAAGTTAAAACTGCAAAAATAACTAAGCAAATATATCGAGGAATTTTTAGTAATCTAAAACTAAAAACTAATAAAATATTAGAGATGATATAAAAAATCTCATGACTAATTCTTAGAGAAAAGTTAAGAAAATTAGAAAACATTATAAATATCGGATATCCTGGCATATAATCGATTATTGCCTTAGCTTTATTAGTAGGAAACCAAATATTCTCATCTGCCATTAACGTATAGAGCAAGGAATCTCTTGGATGACCAACAACTTCACTGTTTCTGATTAAAAAAAACTTGATAATGATCATTGATAAAATCCCACAAGCAAAGAATAATTTGTTTATATCTTCGGAAAATATTCTCGTCAATAATTGTTTTTTTGCCATAATCTTTACTGCACTTAACTAAGTTAACAACGTCGAAATTGATCTACTAATAAAGAGGAAAACTATCTGCTATTGTTGTCTTTTCTATGCTTATTTAAACCACGAAAACTCCAGTGTTTGTGCAAGAAAAAATTATAAAACATTAAACCTGCACTCACAATTACTACCGATGCCATGTACCATAGTTTAAATACTTCTACCAAAATAAACATCCAAGCCACGTTAATTAATAAGCCAGAAAACATGACATTATAGTACTTTATCAATTCTGGAAAAAAGGTTTTTGTACTTGTATTAAAAGTATAAAACTTATTTAGGCAAAACCCAATAAAACTTGTATAAATTAGAGCAACAACTACCGAAGCAATGTAATGAAATTTGATTTTTTCAGTTAATAAATATATGGAAACAGTATAAATAATATTACAAGTTAAACCAAAAATAAAAAATCGTCGAAATTGTTGACTAGATAGTAAAGAACAAAATTTGTAAAAACTCTTTTGAAGTAGATTAATCATAATTTAGATTACTTTGGCAATAACTTGGGTTACACGATAGTAACCACTATATCGAATAGAGATAAACTGTCCTCACATATTCAAATCCCTCATGATCATAGTCCCCTTTCTGGGATAGGAACCACCCGCGCCCCGGAATTAGTGGCAATTTCCTGGGAACCATCGCTACTGCCATTATCGGCGATTAGCACCTCTCCCGCAATTTTGTGTCGTTCCAGATAATCTCGTGCTTTGCCGATACAGGTGGCCAAGGTTTCCGCCTCGTTGAGACAGGGCATGACGATCGATAATTCTAAAGTAGGTATCTGCTCCTTAGAGGCGGCATCTGCCATGACCTGATTTTCCAGCATAATAATCGCGGTGGATTCGTTTTGCCCAAGAGTATAACAGGTTATGTACAGCAATGTCCCAAATTGTTAGCAGACAATCTGCTTATTCTTTTTCCTCTGAGCGGCAATCCATATCTGAAATTAGATGGCGATCGCTCTGCTGGATTCTCTGACCTTCTTTATTGGGCAATTTAACCCAAATTTTCCAGCAACTGAAATTCTGATGCTATCCTCGCCATCCCACCTAATTATTTGCTAGAATTCACGGCCAAATCTCCTTAACCCGAACTGACGCTACATTTGCTCAAAAGCTATCTGCTTGGCACTGAATTTTTGATGCGTCCGGGACGCATCCCACAGCCAAATATCGCCAATTTCCCCCTAGGCTTTAGGTCTTAAATAAACTAGAGACTGTTGCCAAATTAAAGTGGGTTTATCGTAGTGATCGACTAGGTATAGACAGTTAGCATCTTGCCAAAGGATGCGACCAACGAGGAGATCATCGGTGCTTAACTTAATTTCTACTTCCCGTTTCTCTTGAATATAGCTCTGTACTTGTTTAATACTCGGCAGACCAGGATCGAATTGAGACATAATGAGTTTATCGATGAGGTGTTTATCCTCTATTATTCCTGTTGAGTAGCTTTTATTGACGATGAAAATCCCCTTCACCAAATATCAAGGCCTGGGCAATGATTTTATTTTGATAGATAACCGTCACAGTCCCGAACCCCTGATCACACCAGAAATGGCCGTGGCTATGTGCGATCGACATTTTGGTATCGGCGCCGATGGCGTGATTTTTGCGCTTCCTGGCCAAGCAGTAACCGACTACACCATGAGAATTTTCAACTCTGATGGTTCGGAACCGGAAATGTGTGGTAACGGTATTCGCTGTCTAGCCCAATTTATCGCCCGTTTAGAGGCTAACAACGCCATTGGCCGCACCTATCGTATTCATACTCTAGCAGGAACGATTATTCCTCGTTTAGAAGCCAATGAACAGGTAACGGTTGATATGGGACCGCCGCAATTACTAGCCAGTGAAATCCCCACCACTTTAGTCGAGGGGTCTGAAAAAATCCTCGCGGTTCCCCTAGAGGTGGAGGGCAAAGATTGGTTAGTTACTTGCGTTAGTATGGGTAATCCCCACTGTGTCACTTTTGTGGATGATCTGGCCTCTATTCCCCTAGAAACTATCGGACCCAAATTTGAGCATCATCCGGTTTTTCCCCAACGGACTAATGTGGAGTTTGTGGAGGTAATCGCGCCAGATTATATGAAGATGCGTGTCTGGGAAAGAGGAGCGGGAATTACTCTCGCTTGCGGTACCGGTGCTTGTGCTGTGGTGGTGGCTGCCCTATTAACGGGCAAATGCGATCGCCGTTGTACCGTGGAACTCCCCGGTGGTTGTCTTCAGATTCACTGGTCGCAAACCGATAACCGGGTTTACATGACAGGTCCTGCTAAAGCTGTTTTTGAGGGCATTTACTTGGTCTAAACCAACCCGCTAGGACGGGGACTGAACTCCCCGAACAGCGCGACGGGATTGTTGATTCTTAGAGACTGGTAATCCAAGCAATAATTCCTTTACCGGTTAACAATTCAATGGCCAAAAGAGAGACAAAGCCAATCATGGCTAGTCTGCCATTCAATTTTTCAGCGTTTTTGGTAAAACCGAGACTGCTAGAACTATCAACGTACATTTTCGGTTCGACAGCAAAATTATTCAGTCTTCCTTGTTCTTCGGTGGTGTAGCCGCGGGCAGTCATGGGGAGGCTCCTTTTGTATGCTTGTGTTAAGAAGTGTAACACATTGTTAAGTTATGTTGCAAATTTTAACAAAAAATTTTTGGGGACTCAGAAAACCTCGATCGGGTAGGCTGTCAGGGTAGTGCTGTAGTTCTACCTTATCTGGGTTTATTGACGAAATTTTGCTTTTTCCTTGACAAATTACTCAGATTATGGTAGCAAAGAGGTGTAAGCTTGATCGCCCAATCAAGGGAAAGACAAAAACTATCTTAAGGCCGCCAGAGGAGTGCCGTTAAACCGCGTAGGGGTTAGCGGGGGATAAATTGCCACCAAAAGCGAACCCGACGTTAGGGAGTTAACTAACCTTGAGCGAAGATACTAGAAAGGGTAAGTGTGGGGAGAATAGGGGAAAACCGCTAGGAAAAACCCGAATAAAATCTTAAGATACGGAGTGCCTAGTAGCCGTAACGATCGCGCTCACTGTTTTTGTAAATTCCATGGCAGAGATTAACCCAGAGATCAACCTCATGCAGATAGCGACTATACTCAACCAATATCGATTTGAAATGAGAGGATATAAAGCGCAAGAATTAATCGAGCGCTGGTTGCCCACCTATTCGCTAAATTGGATTCGCATGGCAATTTTAGAGGCACTCTATCAGGGACGTTACAAAGTCATTTCGGTGGAGGAAATCCTCAAAATTTGGCGGCGCCGCGGCCATCCTACCTTTCATTTTACGGGGGAATTCGAGCGCTTGGTTTGTAAAAACTTGCCAGATTCCCAGTTAAATGGCAAAAAAACAGCAGTTATCCCTAAACAGGAACAGGTCAATATACCTTCCCCCACCCTTGAGCGGCCTTATCCAGAGTCACAAGCGGAAGTCACGGGTAAAGATTCTTTACTAAACTTAGAAGCTTCTCTTTTTGATGATCCTCGTAAAGGGATGAGTGATGTGGAGGAATTATTCTCGCAGTTAACCCCAGAAACGCCCAAATTCCCTGAATTAGAATCAGTGCCTAAATCGCCTAACAGCCATGGAACTAGGGAGAATTTTTCGGCTAATTTTAAGCCGGTAATCGATGAGTTTATCCCTTTGTTAGACCCTTCGGAATTATATCCCAAATTAAAAGCTGTGGCTCGCTCCCAGTCTAAGTAGGGTTGGCTGAAAAAGTTTTTCCTAGGGGCAGGGTGTGGGGTGTGGGGTGTGGGGTGGTGGGGTACTGACAGCAATTAATTCCCCGCCCCAAGAAAAAAAAATCGCCTTGACGATTAGAATAGAGTTAACTTTTCCCCTCAAGGCTCTGCTCAATTAACTAGCATTATGACATCCTCCTATTTTGGTCTAGAAACCGAAGAAAATAAACTAATTAACTCTAATAATCTCTCGTTCGCCGCTTCTCTTGGTATTCATGGCCTAATTTTAGCGATTATCTTACCTAATTTCCTCAATAATCCAGCGCAGGAGCCAAAAAAGGAATTACGCAACGTCAATCTGATTGAATTGAACCCTCTAGAGCAGTCACGTCTTCCCAGTCTTGACCCCTCCCTGTCCAGCTTACCGGAACTGCCTAACCTTAATTCCTCCTCTTCCTCTTTGCCGCCTCTCCCCTCCATGGACGGCATCCATAACAGCACCTTACCTCCTTTACCCGCGGTTTCTTCCCTTCCCCCCTTACCTTCCTTACCTGCTTTACCTCCCCTCTCCTCTTTACCCTCTGTCAATATCTATTCTCCTCCGGTGGCATCTATCCCCTCCCCGGGTAGATTACCGATTCCTCGCAATTTTCCCACTTCTACCCCCAGTTTACCTGGTCCTCCTGCTGTTCCTCCCCTGCCGGACAATAATAATCTACCTAGGGAGACTAATAACCAGCAGGTGCGGCCTGACTTCGATCCCTACCAAGATAATCTAACTTTAGATAGATTGCGAAATTCGCCTCTTAGTGCATCGCAACAGGCGCAGCAACAATTAAACAATTCCTTGGCCCGCACGTCGGAGCCGAATGGTCAATCGCCCCTCGACGAACAGCGTCGTCAACAATTAATGTGGGAAATGCGGGAACGTTTGCGCTCCCTAGAGGCGGACAAAAGCAATACCAGTAACGAGGAGGCCATGAGAAATCAGGTGGATTGGCTGGCCAGAGTCCAAAAAACCAATCCTAACGCCTTAAATGAACTAAATCAGCCCAATCAGGGCAGCGGAGGCATAACTACCGTCAATTTGACTGGTAACTATCCCGCCACGGCTTGTTCCCGTCAATTAGCGGGGACGGCGGTTTATGGCGTGACGGTGGATGGTCAAGGCCGCCTCAGCAGTGAACCCCAGTTAATTAAAAGTGCCGGCTTCCCGATTTTCAATCAACAGGGGGCTAGGGAAGTGCGCTTAACTCGCTTTAATAATCCCAGTGGTGAGTCGAGAATCTATCAGGTGCGAGTCAGTTTTGCCCCTAACCCGGAAGTGTGCCGAGGTGCGATCGCTAATCCCCCAAAACCAGAGGGTAGTAACCTCAATACCCGTAACTCCCCCCCCGTAACGCCGGCAATTGAAACCCCGCTTCGTCCCAATCAAACCCCGCAACCCGCCGTTAGCCCCCAACCGGATAACGTCAACCCCCCCGCAACCACAGGGCCAAATCCAGTCCAAACCCAGCCAGAACCGCCCAAAGAAGCAATAATCGAGGAAAAAGCCCCAGAAACTTCTTCTCAAACCCCCGCTCTCAATCAGCCGGAGGTTTCCCCCGCCAGTCCCCCCACTAGCCAAAATCCTCAACCCCTGGGCGAGGAAGCTTTGCCCCCCGGTCCGCCGGCGGAAGCTAAAACTGAACCAGAAAGTTAGGCCTTTTCAGTTATCAGTTATCAGTTATCAGTTATCAGTTATCAGTTATCAGTTATCAGTTATCAGTTATCAGTTATCAGTTATCAGATGTGAGTTTTAAGTTCACTGATTACTGAAAAAAACTCTCATCTTCCTAGTCAATAATTCGATCCCCCCTTAGTCCCCCCTTAATAAGCTGTCCTTTAGTCACATCTTTCTTAACATTTCAAACCTTTGTAGCACAAGGCTTTCAAGACTCGGTTAACAATCTGTAATATTCCTTGTTGACACCCTTACTGACAAGGAAAAAACTGAAATCAAGTCAGGATAAGGGTTGGAGTGCTTACTGAAAAAATTGTTAAGAAAGATCCCTATAAGGGATAGCTTGATAAGGGGGCATCTGATAATTTTTAACGGCTACCTACTTATTTTTACTTAAATGATTTCCACTTCCCAGATACCCGATTCTTTTGTCTCACCTTGCCGTCGCGCCTCGGTTAGTCGTACTACCAAAGAAACCGATGTACAGGTGACGATCGATCTTGATGGTAGCGGCAATTGTCGCGCCCAGACAGGAATTCCCTTTCTCGATCATATGTTACAGCAAATTGCCTCCCACGCTGCGATCGATCTCGATGTGCGTGCCACCGGAGATCTAGAAATTGATGACCATCACACCAATGAAGACGTGGGAATCACCCTCGGACAAGCTTTACTGCAAGCTTTGGGGGACAAAAAGGGGATCGTCCGTTTCGGGCATTTTGTCGCCCCTCTCGATGAAGCTTTAGTGCAGGTTGCCCTCGATTTTTCCGGTCGCCCCCACCTCAGTTATGGTCTAGAAATTCCCACCCAAAGAGTGGGAACCTACGATACTCAGCTAGTGCGGGAATTTTTTGTTGCTTTGGTCAATCACAGTCAAATGACCCTACATATTCGTCAATTAGACGGGATTAATTCCCATCATCTTATTGAGGCTACTTTTAAAGCTTTTGCCCGGGCGATGAGTATGGCCATAGCGATCGATCCCCGTCGCGCCGGTATAATTCCCAGTTCTAAGGGAGTTTTATAGAAGCACTGCTTAACCGAATTAACGTTAGCTTAGAAGCCCATAATTTGAGCCACTTGCGTTAATTCGGGAGCAATCCCAGATTTTAGTTGGTTATTGCTGTATTTTACCGCCGAATCTGGGTCTTTTAGTCCATTGCCCGTTAAAACACACACTACCGTGGCCCCATCAGGAACCTGTTGATGCACTTTTAATAATCCTGCCACAGAAGCGGCGCTGGCTGGTTCACAGAAAACCCCCTCTTGGCCCCCTAAAATCCGATAGGCTGCTAATATTTCCTCATCGCTGACCGCATGAAATTGCCCTTGACTAGCGTGACTAGCGGCCCAGGCTTTTTCCCAGTTAGCGGGGTTGCCGATACGGATAGCCGTGGCTAGGGTTTCGGGATGGTCAACCGGTTGTTTAGAGATAAAAGGGGCGGCCCCGGCGGCCTGAAAACCCATCATCTTCGGCAGCCGGTCGCATTTACCTATCTGGTGATACTGACAGAATCCCATCCAATAGGCGCTAATATTGCCCGCATTACCCACGGGAATACATAACCAGTCGGGGGCATTACCCAAGACATCGACAATCTCGAAAGCCGCCGTTTTTTGACCCTCTAAACGGTAGGGATTGACGGAATTGACTAAAGTTACGGGATAATTTTCTGATAGTTGGCGGACAATCTTGAGGGCATCATCAAAGTTGCCATTAATAGCGATGACTTCCGCTCCATACAATAAAGCCTGGGCCAATTTTCCTAAGGCCACATAACCATCGGGGATAATCACAAAGGCCCGCATCCCGGCCCTTCTTGCATAGGCTGCCGCCGCCGCCGAGGTGTTCCCGGTACTGGCACAAATCACCGCTTTTGCCCCTTCTTCCTTAGCTTTCGAGATGGCCATGGTCATGCCCCGGTCTTTAAAGCTGCCGGTGGGATTTAAACCATCATATTTGACAAAAACCTTGACATCGCGCCCGATTTGTGCTGAGAGATAGGGGGCGGGGATCAGGGGTGTATTGCCTTCTAGGAGGGTAATTACAGGGGTTTTACTGCTTACGGGCAGAAATTGGCGATATTCTTCGATCAAACCGCGCCAGCCGCCGATAGACGAGGATTTAGTGGGTGATTGGGGGATCGATCGAGAAATAATTGTCATAGCCTTAAGATACAGATTTGATTAGATGGCCTGATTTCCCATTTTATCCAATAAGCAGGCAAAAAAATTAATCTTGATCGCCCGATTCAGATTCATGGGAGTTAAAACAGGGATGCAGGGAGATAAAAGGCAATAACAGCAAATAAATGACCTTTTTAGGCAAAAAATTGTCATTTTATCCCTAAAAATCTGATTTTTGCCCTTTTTGTCTTTCAGAGGTTGATTTAATTAGGATTTACTGAATAAATCTAAAAACCTTCTGAAAATCGGTAAAACCCCACACCAACCAACAAATTTTTTCAGTAAACCCTAATTAGTAGTAGTGCCAGATTAATTTCTTAGCTAGGATAGGCAAGAGGCAGCTGAAAAAAAATTCTCCTGTCTCCTGTCACGACTGCTGGCAGTAAGTAATTTTGCCAGCATCTGATGTTCAGTTCAAACTCAAGCAACTATGTGTCAACTTCTAGGCATGAATTGTAATGTCCCCACGGATATCTGTTTTTCCTTCGAGGGATTTTGTGCGCGGGGAGGAAAAACCGACGAACATCGAGACGGTTGGGGAATCGCTTTTTTTGAGGGTTTAGGTTGTCGAACTTTTATTGATGTTAAACCCTCGATCGCTTCTCCGATTGCGGAATTAATTAAAAACTATCCCATCCATTCTACCAATGTTATCGCCCATATTCGCAAAGCTACCCAAGGAGAAATTAAACTAGAAAACTGTCATCCTTTTCGGCGGGAATTGTGGGGAAAATATTGGGTTTTTGCCCATAATGGTAATTTAGAAAATTTCTCACCGGCTGCGGGAGATTTTTATCAACCGGTTGGGGAGACGGATTCCGAAAGAGCTTTTTGTTTAATTCTTAATACCCTGCGAGAGACTTTTCCCCAGGGCAAACCTTCCCTAGAACAACTTTATCAAGTCCTAAAAACTATCACAAACTCTATCGCTTGTCAAGGAATTTTTAATTATCTTTTATCCGATGGTGAACATTTTTTTGCCCATTGTTCCACTAAATTAAGCTATATAATCCGTCAGTATCCTTTTGCCGCCGCTCATTTAATTGATGAAGATGTGAGCGTTGATTTTCAAGCTTTAGCTCGTCCGGGCGATCAAGTGGCAATTATTGCCACTACACCCTTAACCGATAATGAAGTTTGGACATCGATTAATGCAGGAGAATTATTAGTTTTTCAGGAGGGCGCACCAATTTTAAGTTAATCTTACCAGTGGTCACTTTGTCGAGATTTTTCTAAGTCAATTAACTGAGTTTTTAGCCCTAACCAATCTAATTGATTAGCAAGGCAATCTGATCCAATTTTTCCTGCTTCTAGATAAATGACTCGCTCGGCAAATTCCTCTAAAAAATCTAGTTGATGATTGACCATAATTATCGTCATTGAACTTTGATTATTTAATACTTCTAATAACCTGCTGGCCGTGCCTGTATCTAAAGCAGAGGTGGGTTCATCTAATAACAGTATGCTCGGTTCTAACAGCAAAGCTCTGGTAATTGCTACTAATTGTCTTTGTCCTAAAGATAATTCTAACTCCCCGCGCTCAAACCACTGTTGAGGAATTTTTAATAGGGATGTCCAATGGTCAATTCTCTGATTAATTTCAGCAGGGTTAAGTTTTTTTAATTGCAGAGGATAAGCGAGAGCATCTCGAACAGTCATCCCTAATAACTTCGACTCTTGTAGCAATAAAACTATCTGTTGTCGCAGGGAAATAACCGGTATTTCCTGAATCGATTTACCTCGAAAATAAATATTTCCCGTGCTGGGTTCCTGCAAACGATTTAACAATCGCAAAAGAGTTGTTTTTCCTGCCCCAGATGCTCCGACAATAGCTAACTTTTCTCCTTGCTTGATGCTAAAAGTAATATCTTCTAACAGATAAGCACTGCCGCGTCGGATAGCTAAATTTACTTGCTCTAGTTCTAAAATCAAGATCGGTCTTTTCCTTACTTAGTTCAAATTTATTATATAATAAAAATAGCCCAATCAGTTCGGCAGGTATTCCCCATGGTTAGTCAAGTTAACAAAACCGAGATTATCTATCCTGAGAGCGACGGTAAACCGATGGCAGATAGTACTAAACAATTTCACTGGATAGTAACGATTAAGCAGAATCTCGACTGGTTATATATCGATGATCCCCAGGTATTTGTAGCGGGGGATCTGTTATGGTATCCCGTGGAAGTCCAGCCGAAAATTGCTGCCGCTCCTGATACGATGGTAGTATTTGGCAGACCGAAAGGCGATCGAGGTTCCTACAAACAATGGCAAGAAGATAATCTTGCTCCTCAAGTCGTCTTTGAGATTCTTTCTCCCAGTAACACCTCCATCGAAATGGCCAAAAAATTGCTATTTTATGATCGCTATGGAGTCCAAGAATACTACGTCTATGATCCCGATGATAATAGTCTAGAAGCTTGGCAGCGAATTGGTGACAGTTTAGACAGTGTTAGTGAGGTTAATAATTGGGTGAGTCCCCGTTTAGGCATTCGTTTCGACTTAACCGACGAGTTAAAAATTTATCGTCCTGATGGTACTCAATTCTTGTCCTACAGCGAAATTAATCAACTACTGGAGCAGGAAAAGCAACGGGCTGAAAATGAACGACAACGGGCTGAAAATGAACGCCAACGGGCTGAACAGGCTAATCAGCAGTTAGTAGAAATGGAGGCAAAACTGCAAAAATATCGTCAACTTTTTGGGGAATTACCTAACTAGGGTCTGCTGAATAAATGTGAAATATAGACGAGGTAAGGGGTTTGGGGCCTGTTTGGCGAGGCAGGTGCAAGATTTTAAAGCTAGTGGCTCAAAAACCTTGCATCTTGATCGGCGATTGCGTCCTGTAGGGGCGAAGCATTCGGGCAATAACTTATCGGTGAAACCGTAGATTTTCTATCCGAATGCTTCGCCCGTACTTTTTGCCGCAAACCCTAACTAAAATCTTCACTAGCGACGGGAGTATAACAAAAAAAAAGAGGACTGGTTAGTCCTCTTAACAAGATTAGTTTTCGCTAAATGTTAAACACAGAATGATTGCCAGGCCTAGTAGGCTAGACCCATGCTGCGGGTGGTTTCTGCTCCGAGATAAACCCGAATGCTCAAGAAATCCGTCGGACAAGCGGTTTCGCAACGCTTACAACCAATACAGTCTTCCGTGCGGGGAGAGGAGGCAATCTGGGCAGCTTTACAGCCATCCCAGGGGACCATTTCCAGCACGTCGAGGGGACAAGCCCGAACGCATTGGGTGCAACCGATACAGGTATCGTAAATTTTAACGCTATGAGACATCGAATTATGACTCCTTACCGAGTGTTCTCCATGTTAAATTTCGGGTTTATCGGTTAGTTTACCTTACAGCGATCTGTTCATCGCTCGATCGGTGACATAACTTTAAACTCTGTAACACTTGGGGCAAAATGGCGATCGCTAGTTGGGGATCGAGTAATCCTAAAATAGCCTTAAAGAATTGCTTGCCAAGGTTACGGGGGGAACCGAAAAAGGTAATCTGGATCGCAAGATAATTTATTTCGTTTGCCAGTATGACAGAAATAGCGATCGAATCGATCCTACAGGAAAATCGGCTGTTTCCCCCCAGTGCCGAATTTGCTCAGAATGCCACCATTAAAAGCCTTGAAGAATACCAGCAACTCTACGCCAAAGCCAAGGCCGATCCCCCAGCTTTTTGGGCCCAATTAGCCGAAAAAGAATTACATTGGTTTGAAAAATGGTCAGAGGTTCTTGACTGGCAGCCCCCCTTTGCTAAATGGTTCGTCAACGGCAAGATTAATATTTGTTACAACTGTATTGACAGACATCTCACCACCTGGAGACGCAATAAAGCCGCCATCATCTGGGAAGGAGAACCGGGAGACAGCCGCACCATTACCTATGAACAGCTACACCGAGAAGTGTGCCAATTTGCCAACGCTTTAAAGGAATTAGGCGTTAAAAAAGGCGATGTGGTCGGAATTTATCTGCCGATGATTCCCGAGGCGGCCATCGCCATGTTAGCCTGTGCCAGAATTGGTGCGCCCCACAGTGTAGTTTTTGGGGGATTTAGTGCCGATGCTTTGCGCGATCGTCTTAATGATGCGGCCGCTAAGGTGGTAATCACTGCCGATGGTGGTTTCCGCAAGGATAAAGTCGTTGCCCTCAAGGAACAGGTGGATCTGGCTCTAGCCGATAATAGCGCCCCCAGTGTGGAAAAAGTTCTCGTTGTCCAGCGCAGCAAGGAACCCATCAATATGGTTGCCGATCGCGATTACTGGTGGCATGATCTACAAAAACAGGTATCTGCTAACTGTCCGGCCGAACCGATGGATAGCGAAGATATGTTATTTATCCTCTATACCAGTGGTTCCACCGGCAAACCGAAAGGAGTCGTCCACACCACCGGCGGTTATAATCTCTACACCCATGTCACCTGCAAATGGATTTTTGACCTGAAAGACACCGATGTTTACTGGTGTACTGCCGATGTGGGGTGGATTACCGGCCATAGTTATATCGTTTACGGACCGCTTTCCAATGGTGCAACGACGGTAATGTATGAAGGGGTTCCCCGTCCCTCTAATTTAGGTTGTTTTTGGGATGTAATCGAGAAATATCGCGTTAATATCTTTTATACTGCCCCCACTGCTATCCGCGCTTTTATCAAAATGGGTGAAGACATCCCCAATAGCCGGGATTTATCCTCTTTGCGCTTACTGGGAACCGTGGGAGAACCGATTAACCCAGAAGCTTGGATGTGGTATCACCGAGTTATCGGTAAGGAAAAATGTCCGATTGTCGATACTTGGTGGCAAACGGAAACCGGGGGAATTATGATTACTCCCTTACCCGGGGCAATTGCCACCAAACCGGGGTCAGCAACCCTGCCTTTCCCCGGTATTATGGCCGAAGTGGTGGACTTAGAGGGCAATCCCACCCACGCGAATGAGGGGGGTTATCTGGTGGTCAAACATCCCTGGCCCGGTATGATGCGAACAGTCTATAAAAATCCCGATCGCTTCCGCAATACCTACTGGGAACAGATCGCCCCCAAAGATGGCCAATATCTCTATTTTGCCGGGGATGGTAGCCGTCAGGACGAAGACGGTTATTTCTGGGTAATGGGGCGCGTCGATGACGTGATGAGCGTTTCTGGCCACCGTTTAGGGACAATGGAGATCGAATCAGCTTTAGTATCCCATCCCGCGGTAGCGGAGGCGGCTGTAGTGGGACGACCGGATGAAATTAAAGGGGAAGAAGTCTATGCTTTTGTGACTCTCGAGGGGCATTATGAAGCGAGTCCGGAGTTAGCGCAAGCATTAAAAGACCACGTTGTCAAGGAAATTGGCATTATTGCTCGACCGGGAGAAATCCGTTTTACTGATGTACTGCCAAAAACGCGATCGGGTAAAATTATGCGTCGTCTCTTGCGAACTTTAGCATCAGGTCAAGAGATTTCTGGTGATACTTCTACTCTAGAAGATCGATCGGTTTTGGATAAATTACGCCAAGGTGCCTAATTTAATTGCCGGTTTTTCCTAGTAGTTAGGGTGAGGAATAAGAGTTAATCTTATCTCACTCTAACGGGAGTGATGCTCGGTGAACATATTTGCTCAAGCACCAAAGCTATAACTAATACTAAATCCTGTTTAAAAGGTATAGGGGAAGTGGGGAAGTGGGGAGTCGGTTGTCAATACTAAATTAGCTCATAAGCTCTCTTAATTTTTTGTGTGATAATTTTAGATTATCTAGAAGCGATCAATCTTTGTGTCCTTTGTGTCTTTGTGGTTCGTTCCAGTTGGTCTCGCGTAGCGAGCGCGTTGCGACCGCCAGCAGGAATGTATCCTATAATATATTTTACCCACCTAACCCAAGAGAGCCGATCATACTTCATGTTTATAAGAAAGGCTGTAATAATAAAGATAAGAGCGAATTGAAATTATAGGAGTTTAATCAATGACCACCACTACTACTACCGATAATGATTTAAAAAGACTAGAAGATTTAATCCTCAATGGACAGAAGATAATCGAACATCGATTCAACGAAATCGACAATCGACTCACTACCATGGAAACTCGACTCACTACCATGGAAACTCGACTCACTACCATGGAAACTCGACTGATTGAGGTTGACAATCGATTGAAGGTGATCGAGAATGGACAAGCGGAAATGAAAGCTGATGTCAAAACTGTTCAAAAAGATACTACCGATTTAAAGATTGAACTCACGGAAGTTAAAGGTGATATTAAAACTCTTGATAGTAAATTTGATGACATGAATAAACGCTTAGAGAAAGTCGAAGGAACCCAAAAAAATCAAATTTGGACATTGATAACCGTCCTAAGTGGTTCCTTACTAGCCGTAGGATTTAGAAGTTTTTTTATCGACAATAATCCCTAATCTCAGAAAAAGAATTGCTATAATTTGCTCACTAAAACAATGAAAAGTGATCGCCTAATTCTCCGTCCTTGGCAACTACCCGCAGACAAAGAGTCTTTTTTTCAGATCTATCAAAATTCCGAAGTCACTTATTTTTTACCGAGAATTCGTCAGTTAGCCACGGATATTGAGAGTTTAAATGCCCATTTTTCTGTAAGATTAGCAACTATTCGTAATCAGGGTAATGGCAGCGATTGGTGGGCAATGATCGATCAAAAAAATAATCAGATTATCGGTTCGATAATTTTACAGAATTTGCCCGATAACTACGGTTATCCTACGCCAGATAGCGAAATTGGTTGGCATTTACGGCGCGATTATTGGGGACAAGGATATATAACCGAAGCGGCTAGAGTTATTCTAGAATACGGCTTAATCACCTGACAATTGCCGATTATCTACGCCGTGGTTAATCCCGATAATTATCGCTCAATTCGTGTCACGGAAAGATTAGGAATGCAATCAATGGGATTAACGAATAAATACTACGACACTGAAGCACTTTTATTCTCGATCGAAGCTTAAAGTTCATTAATAATTATTGATTGTTTCTTATTTTATAGCTGCTGTGGTTGTCATGCTAAACCCATTCTTGTTCAAAAAGCAAAAAGGGAAATATATTCCCTTTTTCTAGCTTTTATGGACTCATATCCTAAACCGCTTCGGGTTTAACACCTCTTTGGTCGAGAATTTTCTGTAATTCAGCTTCGTCGGTTTTAGTCAAAGAAGTGCGTAATACTTTACCCCCGTAGGGAGCCACTTCATCGAGGACCTTATCGGGGGTAACTTTTTGGACGAGAACAAAGAGAGCAGAGGTTCCAGGCTGCAGGGTTTCTCCCAATTCCCGCATAAAATTGTCATCCACACCGATATCACTTAAAGCACCACCTAAAGCGCCACCAGCAGCACCGAGAACAACCCCCAAGAGAGGGGATAAAAAGAGTGTACCGATTAATAATCCCCAGAAACTGCCACTAGCGGCTCCGGCTGCCGTTAAATTGACCGCTTGCTTGAGTTTAATCTCACCATCTTTGTTTTTAACCACTACGGCAGCATCTTCTAGCTCGATGAGATGTTCCCGTTGCAGCTTGGCCAAAGTTAAACGAACTTCTTCTGCTTTAAATTCGTCCTCATAGGCGATGACAAATAGATCAGCCATGGTTTTTCCTCGATTATTAGCAAATAAAACCTTTATACACTACTTTTGCCAGATTAAAAAGTTTGAGGTATCGGAGAATACCGAAAAACCCTGGGGATTAGGTGTCATAAATACGCGCTTCAAAAGCATCGGGATTTTCTTGACAGTATTCCTCAAAATAGGTTTTTTCCGGTTTTTTAGCGCGTTGGTGTGCCAATTCTGCCTGTAATTCCTCAACAATATCCCAAGCTGCAGCACAATCGGGAGAATTTCCCCCTTTTTCAGCACATACTGCCCGGGCAATATCTCTAGCTTTGATAATCTCCGCTTCTAAATCAAGACTGCGGGGCTTTTCGACGGCGTTACCTTTATGGAGGATGTCACTAACAGAGATAACACCGAGTAAACCGCCCTTAATTACCGGTGCGAAACGAATACCGGTATTAGCAAATAAGCGGGCCACATATTCAACCCCGAGGTCGGGATTAATCACGATGCAGGGTTTGCTCATCACTTCATAGACGCGCACTTTTTGCGGATCTTGACCGAAAGCGACGACTTTATAGACAATATCGGTTTCAGTGATAATTCCGTAGGCATCTTCATCGTGACGACGATCAACAATGAGAGTTCTAATGTTCTTTTCTCTCATCAATTGTACTGCTTTGGCAACGGTTTCAGAACCTTTAATCTTGGCCACCTCCGTGGTCATAATTTCAGCTGCTTTCATAGTCATATTTGGAGAAGTTAAGTTGTGCCTTTGTTATTTTAAGACATAAACTGACCCCTAATACTGACGGCGGCTCTCTTAGGTTTGGTGGGTAAAATGTATTCTAAGATACATTCTTCCTAGCGAGGGGGTGGAACGAACCACAAAGACACAAAGGACACAAAGATTGATCGATCCTATGTAAGTTAAACTTATCACACAGAACCTAGAAGAGCCTGACGGCTGACGGCTAAAAAACTGATCCCTGATTAACGCCATTCTACCAGTTGTCGTTCTTGGACGACCAAACCATATACTGTCTCGGTTTGACGGGCTAAATTCGCCCAATGAAAGCGTTTTTCTAGGTCTTGGTAGGCGTTATTAACCAATTCTTGGGCGTATTCGGGATTATTTAAAACCTCTAAAATGCCCCAAGCGAGGGAATCAGGATTATTGACGCGGGTGACAATTCCCGTTTGGCCATGACGGACAACTTCGGGAAAACCGCAGGTATCGGAAACTACCACGGGAACCCTAGCGGCGAAACTTTCCAGGGCGACAATACCAAAAGGTTCGTAAAGACTGGGAAAAACGGCACAATCGGCCACAGTTTGGAAGCGATCGAGGTTTTCATCGGACATAAAGCCCGTAAAATAACAATGATGCCAGATACCGAGATGCCAGGCCTGTTGTTTGAGTTTGTCGGTATTGCCGCCACCGATAATCACAAATTTAGTTTTAGCCTCCGTCTGAGCGAGGACTTTTGGGGCAGCGTTGAGTAACACCGAAACCCCCTTTTCAAAGGTCATGCGCCCGACATAATAGACGATTTTTTCGTGATCTTCGGCATATTGACGACGAAAAGCTCGGTAATCAAAGTTAGGGTCTCTTTGCTTTTTCTCGGCCCGAATACCGTTATAAACCACATCGATTTTATCCCAGGGTGCGCCCAAAGCCCGATGGACTTCATGGCGCATATAGCCGGTACAGACGATAACGCGCCAAGCATTATAGACAAGGGTCCCCTCTTTGCTGGCGATATAGCGTTGGGTGTCGGTGTGCAGTCCGTTATAACGTCCGTATTCCGTGGCGTGAATTGTGGCAATCAGGGGTGTTTTAAAGAGATGTTTCAGGGCAATGGCCGCATCCCCTACTAACCAATCGTGGGCATGAACAAGGTCAAATTTTCCGTATTCGGCGATTATTTTGCCCCCTTGTTGTCCCATGCTGTTATTCATGTTGACCACCCAATGGAAAAAGTCATTGCCAGGGGGTACGGGGACGCGGTGGATGTGAATACCTTCCACCAGTTCGTAGCTGGGGGCCTGACCGAATTCGATCGTGATTAAATGGACTTCGTGACCGAGTTTGACGATTTCGGGATAGAGTTCGGCGACATGACGGGCGATACCGCCCACTAATCGCGGTGGAAATTCCCACGCCAAGACTAAAATCCTCATTTTTCCCTAACCTCGACCTGATTTAAGCTTGTAGGTAATCATTGCATCCCCATGGTATCTATTTTGTCTCTGGTTTCTTCCTCTAATTGCCACTCTCCCCGCGCCAGTCTTGAGCGGATTTCTTGGCGCCACTTGCTTAATTGTTCCTGAAAAGCGGCCGTTTGTAGATCGTTGCGCCAGAAAATTAGGGCTGATTCGCCAGTTTGCGAATAATAATTTTTCCGCTCTCCAGCGACGCGGAAGCCAAAATGCTCGTAGAGTGCGATCGCCGACTGGTTCGACACCCTCACCTCTAGCGTAGCCCTTTCCAGTTGTCTTTGTACAGCCTTCTCCAGTAGTTTGTAGAGAAGCAGTTTTCCTAATCCTTGTCTTTGATAGTCCGGATAAATTGCCAGGAGGGTAATATGCGCTTCTTCGAGAATTGCCCAAGAACAAGCTAATCCGATTAGGGTTTCGTCCTCCTGGCCCAGGGTAAGAATTAATAATTCACTGTTGGGGCTGTTTAATTCCCGTTCATAACCGGATAGGGTCCAAATACCGCCGAGACTGCTGTGATCGAGGGACACCATGGCGGCCAGATGCTCTGATTTTGGGGTTTTAAGCTGGATTTTTGGCATTGATCGGGGAAGGGAGCAGGGTGTGGGGTGTGGGGTGTGGGGTGTGGGGTGTGGGGTGTGGGGTGTGGGGTGTGGGGTGTGGGGTGTGGGGAGAAGGGAGAATAAATAAAAATAATCTCCTGTCTCCTGAATCCTGAATCCTGTCTCCTGAATCCAATGGTAGATGTGGGATTTTTGCAGGAGTCCTATTTTCCGACAAAGATAAGCAAAAGTTATTTATTGACTCCACAAACTTGAAAATATTTAAATTAACATTCCGCAATATTTATAAATTCTTAAGAATTAATTGAGAAAGATTTTTATTTAACAACGATGTTATCATAGTTACAGCGATTTTACTGAATTTCATAATGGGTTGTTCTGTGCTTTTTTGGGCAGCAATGGTTGAAACCTTTGCCACACCTAGAAGGTAATCCCAATTAAGACGGTTAAATCAGTCAATTTCACCCACAACGATGATCTTTTTTTTGTGTAGTTTTATTGCAAAAAAAAAGTTTTTTTGACAAAAAGCAGAAAGTATGATAAGAACCCAAGTGATTTCTGGCTGCGAGTAATTATTAAACCTCTTGCATAATTAATTTTTCAGGGTTCAAAAACGGCAAAAATAAGGATTAAATGGCATAAAGTATGTAAATAGACCATTTAACTGATTATCATTCATTTTTAATTCTCCTGACTACTGACTCCTAACCCTAGCAACAATTTTTGGTTTTTATAAAAGGTCTATTGTAGAGGGAGAGAAGGGAGAAGGGAGAGGGGAGAAAAGCTGACGGCATTTTTTGGGCGGCCATCGTTAAGAGTTTTAATCGGGTTCTTAACATTTTCTCAATATTGCCAAAATCGAATAGTATAGATTGAAATAACTCAATGTAGGCAAACCTATGGATGGCAGCTTAATCCTGTTCAACATTCTCAATCCGCCGGTTTTGTTCTTTTTCTTGGGAATGCTGGCAGTGTTTTTTAAATCCGACCTAGAGATTCCCCAACCACTGCCTAAACTCTTTTCTCTTTATCTGTTGATGGCGATTGGTTTCAAGGGAGGTTATGAACTAGCGGAAAGTGGCATCAATAACCAAATCGCTTTAACTTTGATTGCCTCTGTGGTTATGGCTTGCATCGTTCCCATTTACACTTTCTTTATCCTGAAAATTAAACTCGATAGTGCCAATGCAGCAGCGATTGCAGCCGCCTATGGTTCCATTAGTGCCGTTACTTTCATCACCGCCAGTTCTTTTTTAGAAAAACTGCATATTTCCTATGGCGGTCACATGGTAGCCGCCTTAGCTTTAATGGAATCGCCGGCGATTGTAGTGGGTTTAATCCTGGTGCGAGTCTTTAAAGAGAAAAATGGCCAAGAAGAAGCGTTTTCTTGGTCAAAGGTTCTACATGAAGCCTTTTTAAATGGTTCGGTATTTCTCTTAGTCGGTAGTGTTATTATTGGTATGCTCACTGGGGAAAGAGGCTGGGAAAAATTACAACCTTTCACCCAAGGGATTTTTTATGGTGCGTTAACTTTCTTTCTCCTGGATATGGGATTAGTGGCGGCGAAAAGAATCCGAGAATTAGGCAAAACTGGTCCTTTTCTCATCGGTTTCTCGGTGTTCATTCCCGTCATCAATGCTATAGTTGGCATTCTCATCGCTAAGGTTCTCGGATTTGAACAGGGCAATGCTTTATTATTCGCTGTTTTGTGTGCCAGTGCCTCTTATATTGCTGTTCCTGCGGCCATGAGAATGACTGTTCCCGAAGCGAATCCTAGTTTATACGTTTCTATGGCCTTGGCTTTAACTTTTCCCTTCAATATCATCATCGGTATTCCTCTGTACCTAGAGATGATTAAAATCATTGGCTGTGGAGTCTAAAATGCCCAGCGGTTTTTAAATAATTCCTGTCAAAATTTTTCTCTTTCACTTGTCTTTTTTTTATTTAACTACCATGCTTGAATCCCCGCATCCTTCCCTACAAAATGTCAAAAAAGTGGAGATAATTGTTAGTCATGCTTTTCTGGAAGAAACCTTAAGTGTTCTTGATGTTGTCGGAGTTTCTGGTTATACCGTCTTTGGCAGTACTTCGGGAAAAGGTGATCGAGGTTTATCCTGTGATGACTTGGATTGTGATTACAGTAGTAGCTACATTATGACGGTTTGTAATAGTGACGAACAACTCGGTCGTCTGATCGATAAAATTCAGCCTTTTTTAAAAAAAGCCGGCGGAATTTTTGTGGTGACTACGGCCCAATGGCTAACTCATTAGACCTCTTGTAAAAATCAAAAATTGTCGTAGTTAATTAGGGTTTGCTGAATAATGGTAAAACCCTTGCTGGATAATATTTTTAGGCTTTTTTGAAATCAAAAAGTGCCAGCCCTTGCAGTGATCGGGGGGGAAAAATTCAGGGACTTTTTCCCTGAAAATTAGGTAATTGACCCCCTGAAAATGGGTAAAACCCCACACCCTACACCCTCTTTCAAGTCAGCAGTCAGGAGAAAGAGCTTTTCCAGTTTAGAATTTATCTGTATCTGGTCTGGGACCAACAGCGCCGGCGGGATTAACAAAAAGATTGCCCCCGGCTTCATTTTGGAAGATACAATCGATTTTCGGCTTGCCTTCCAAGGGGCCAGTATAACCAAAGGTATTCATCCGGTTTTTACAACTTTGTACCTGCTGTCCATCGACTAATTTTTGTTGTTCTAAAATTGACCAGTTATTGCGTCGCAAAACGCAACCGGGTTGCATGACTGGTTGGGTGACAAAAACATTAAAGGGGTTAAGGGTGACATAAACCCGCAAATCGGTGACAATGGCACTGGCCCCAAATTGCACGCATAATTCCGCATTGGGGGCGCTGCGATCAATTACTTCCCGGGAAGCGACGTTTTCGGGGCTAAAATTAGCAGTAGAACTGAATACCAGACCGAGACCCACTCCTAGTACAAAAATACCGCCAATCAGGGCGACCATGGCATAGTTTAATTTTGCCAATAGGCCTCCGGGGGCCGAAGCGCGGGAGTCATCGCCATAGGAGCGGTCATAATCACGTTCGCGCGATCGAGGAGGAGTATAACGAGGTCTTCTATTCATAGAAATTTCTGATGTGGCTGCTATGGCGGTCAGTCGTTAGCTATTAGCTTATCACTGTTCTATCCTAGCAACCTGGGGGATAACCGACAGGATAGGTCTAGTATAGGGCTATATAGTTTTTTTGAGGTTAATATGTTATGGTGGATCACTAAATAGAGTAAGTCAGCCTAATCCAAGTTTCTATGCTAGATATTAGCTAGACAAATTCGGAGCGGAGGAACCATATTTGGGGCGTATTTCTAGATTTTTTAGCCTAGAAAAGGATATCTCTCTATCCTAGCCCGTCAGCTAACTTCGTCGGCGTGGGGGGGAAGACTGAAACATCACTACATTCCTAGCAATGTCTTGATCGGTTCAGTTATGTCGCTGGTACTACTTGATAGTCATAACTTACAGGAGACATTGTTTATGGGGATTCTCATGTCAGCTTACCGATCACAACAATTTTAAGATTTTCCGTAGATAACCATATTTTCTATGAGTTTGCTGTACCTTCTTCGGGCAAACTTTTAGTCCTATTGAGAAACCGAGAGTAAAAACAGGATCAAAAATGCTGGAATCTTTACCAATGTGGATTGCTGCGATGACTTTTATTGCAGTCATTGTGGTGATTATGTTCGAGTGGCTTCATATTACCGTAGCGGCTTTACTGGGAGCTTTAATATTAGTTTTTACCCATATCATGACTCTCCAGGAGGCGGTGGGTTATATCAGTCGCAGTTATGCCACTCTCGCCCTATTTTTTGGGGTGATGGTGTTAGTGAGAGCCTTTGAGCCAACGAAAATTTTTGATTATTTAGCAGCACAAATGGTGCTTTTAGCCAAGGGACAGGGCAAATTATTACTAATAGGGATTGTCGCCATTACTACCCCGATCTGTGCGGTATTACCCAACGCTACCACAGTGATGTTATTAGCCCCGCTGATTCCCCCCTTAGCTCAAGACATAGGCGTGGATTTTGTGCCGCTATTAATCCTGATGGTTTTCGTGGCCAACAGTTCCGGGTTATTAACTATCGTTGGTGATCCCGCTACTTATATCGTCGGTGATTCTATTAATATCACCTTCATGGAATACCTACAGCGTTTAAGTTTAGGTGGTGCGTTGGCAGTGATTACCATTCTGGTTATGTTACCTTGGTTATTCCCCACGATCTGGCGGACAAAATTCGAGCATTTAGAAGACTTACCCCATCCGAAGATTAATCATCCTCGCGTCTTAGCTCTGGGGGGAATTATCGTCTTTTTGGTCTTATTTTTATTCGTCGTCGGTGAATCCTTTCCTGTACCCCTTGCTCCTGCTGCCGTTGCTTTGATGGGGGCAGCTTTAGCCCTACTTTTAGCCCAGCAATCGAAAATCGATACGGTGCATAATATTCTCCGAGATGTGGACTGGAGTACCCTGTTATTTTTCATGTCGATTTTTGTCCTAATTGGCGGTTTAGAAAAAACTGGGGTAGTTAATAGTGTATCGGGATTTCTGGCGATAATTTTAGGACAAAATATCTTTTTAGGTTCTCTAGTTTTGCTGTTTTTTGTCGGACTTGTTTCCAGTGTCGTTCCGAATATTCCCCTAGTGGTGGCCATGGTTCCACTGCTGAAACAGTACCTGGTTAATGTTAATTTAGTCGGTACGGAGGTTCTTTCTCCCGATTATGCTGGTTCTTTTCCCCCGGAAGTTTTACCGCTTTTCTATGCGATGATGTATGGGGCCACCCTAGGAGGTAATGGTACTTTAGTGGGGGCTTCTTCTAATATTGTCGCCGCCGGCATCGCCGAACAACACGGGGGCAAAATTACTTTTCATACCTTTCTGCGCTACGGTTTACCGGTGATGTTTACTCAGTTAGTTGTCTCGGCAATGTATATGTTAGTTTTCCTTGTCTAGTCTATCTCTGGGGGGGATTAATGTTAAGTCCGTTTAAGATTGACAAAATCGTTAACATTGATTAACATTCTCCTATCGTGCTAGATAATCTGGATTGATCGGCGATCATGAACAAAAAAATCTCTGTTTTAGCACCAGATTTATCCGGTGGTGGTGGCACAAGAGTCTATTTGATTGCTCAAGTCTTGCAACAGCTAAACTGTCAGGTGACGGTTTATGGTCCGATTTTTGGCCGGGAAATCTATCCCACCCCACCGCAGAGTTTACCGGTGGTATCGGTCAAAGGCAATAATTATCCCCAGTTTTTTGGCCAGATCAAAACTTTACTTGATCGCCTCTCCGGAGAGATTATCTACGCGGTTAAACCCCGTCCCACCAGTTTCGGCATCGGTTTACTGAAACGTTTTTTTTCCCCACGTCCCCTAATTCTCGATATTGACGATTGGGAAATGAGTTGGTTTGGTGGCGATCGATGGTCCTATCGTCCTCATCCCCGACAATTAGCTAGGGATATCCTCAAAAAAAATGGTGCGCTTAGGGATCCGAATCACCCTCTTTATCTGCGTTGGCTGGAAAATTTAATTAACCGCGCTGATGCGGTGACGGTTAATAATCAATTTTTGCAAAAGCGTTATGGGGGGATTTATTTACCGAATGGCAAGGATACGCAACTTTTCGATCCCAATCTCTACGATCCTGTCGCTTGTCGTCAAAAATACGGTTTATCTGCCTATAAAGTCTTAATGTTCCCGGGTACAGCTAGACCCCACAAAGGTTTAGAAGATGTCTTAATCGCTTTAGATCAAATTGGTGATCCTGATTTTAAATTGGTGGTGGTCGGTGGTCGCCAAATCGGGGATGGTTATCTGGATAGTTTGCTAGAAAAAGGTCAACCTTGGTTAATTCATTTAGCTGCTCAACCGATCGAGCGAATGCCGGAAGTTATCGCCGCTGCCCATGCTATTATCGTTCCCCAGAGGGATGAAGCCACGGCTAACGCCCAATTTCCGATTAAACTCACCGATGGTATGGCGATGGCTAAACCGATTATTTCCACTAAAGTGGCAGATATTCCCGAAATTTTAGCTGATATTGGCTATTTAGTCGAACCTCGATCGCCAGAGCAACTAGCTGCTATGATTAGCGAAGTTTTTAATCATCTCGACTCGGCTAATGCACGAGGACTAAAAGCGAGAGAGCGCTGTATCGCCTCCTACAGTACCACCGCCATGGCGACAACTCTCTCTGGCATAATTACTTCTCTGGAAGGGAAATATTAGAGTCTAGCGAGTAGAATAATTGACCGTTGACTATTTACTTTATTACTTATAGCGATGAATCCTCAGCAAATTCTGCTTAAATATACGCTTAAACACTGGATATTAGTGGTTTCCAGTATTGTTATCGGCTTTGCCAGTACCATATTTAATGGGGTGGGAGCTATTTTAGTTATCCCCTTACTAATTTCTTTTATTAATCCCGAAAATGATATATTAAAAAATGCCCCCCAAATTATCAAAAAGCTGCTCTCAGTTTTCGAGGTTTTCTCGGTCGATACTCGTTTTTTCTGGATGTTTGCGGCGATATTATTGATTTTAATTCTCAAGCACATTACCAATTTTGTCAGTAATTTGCTAGGCACTTACTTGTCTTTGATTATGGCCAAAGATATGCGAATTGATTCAGTTATTCTGCTGCTAGAAGTGGATATAGATTATTATGTAAAAAGTAAAATAGGAGATATTTTTAATCGTTTCATGTCGGAGATTAATCGGGCTGTAGCATCAATTAGAAATTACATAAACCTGATTAAGATTATCGCCACAGCTTTCATGTACTTGGCTATTTTATTATCAATTTCTTGGCAATTAACTATTCTTTCTAGTGTTTTGGGAGGCCTTTTAGGTCTGCTTAATCAATACTTTGTCAAGAGAGCGAAAAAGTTTGGAGAGATTATCACCGTAACGGCCAAACAGCAAACTAATAAACTGTTGGAACTATTAACGGGAATTCGTCTAATTAAAGCAGTAGGAAATGAAAGATACGAATTAGAATCTATTGTGGAAGATATAGAAGCCCGGGAGAAAGCGGGTTTAGATGCCCAGACTAATAATGCTGTAATCGCTCCGCTCAATGAGATCGGTGGGGTAATTATTATTGCCTTAATTATCATTGCTGGTCGTTATCTTTTTAATGAACAACTGCAAGCTTTAGCGACAATTTTATTGACCTATCTCTATGTACTTTTCCGGGCCCTGCCGATAGTTAGTCAAATTAACAGTGCTAGGAGTAGTCTATTGGGTGATGTTTCCGCAGTAGAGGTGGTAGCGGATTTTCTCATTCGAGAGAATAAACCATTTATGAGCAATGGCTCTATTCCCTATCAAAGATTAGAGACAGGCATTCATTTTGATAACGTCCAATTTTCCTATCCCGGTCATCAAGAATTAGTTCTCAAGGGCATCGATCTTTGGATTCCAAAAGGAAAAATGATCGCTCTTGTTGGTGCTTCGGGGGCGGGAAAATCGACAATTGCCGATTTATTACCACGCTTTTATGATCCTAGAGGCGGGAGAATTCTTTTTGACGGTCAAGATTTAAGGGATTATGAGATCAAATCTCTGAGAAAAGCCATGGGAATAGTCAGTCAAGACACTTTTCTCTTTAATAATTCTCTGCGTTTTAATATTGCCTACGGATTAAGCGATGTTAGTGATGCAGAAATTGTAGCAGCGACAAAAAGGGCGAATGCCTACGAGTTTATCTGCAAACTGCCGGAAGGACTGGATACGGAAATTGGTGATCGGGGAGTGAGACTTTCGGGGGGACAAAAACAAAGACTAGCGATCGCTCGTGCCTTATTGCGAGAGCCGGATATTCTCATTCTCGATGAAGCTACCAGTGCTTTGGATACAATTTCTGAGCGTTTAGTACAGGAAGCGATCGATGAACTCTGTCGCGAGCGGACTACTCTTGTGATCGCTCACCGTCTTTCCACTGTTCAAAAAGCCTATCAAATTGTGGTGCTGGACAAGGGAAAAGTGGCGGAAATCGGCAATCATGAGGAATTATTAGCTCAAGGTGGTCATTATGCCCGTTTACACGCTCTGCAATTTAGTGATAGCAAAGAGGCTGACTCTAAGAATAGGGAAGATGAGCAAAAAAGAAAAGCTTATTTATCCTACGAAGCGAGAAGCAGTCTTAATAGTCTTTTGGGTTCTCTGCGTCTGGTATCTGAGGATTTAATCGATGATTCTCAGGAGAAACAGGAAATTTTAGAAGAATCCTGTAGTTCAGCTATGCGACTTCTCCATATTATCGAAGACTACGAGCATTCCTCGACTCGATAGATCTCCTGCAAAAATCAAAAATTGTCGTGGTTAGTGAGGATTCAGGAGACAGGAGATAGGAGACAGGTTTTGGGTTTTGGGGTTTTGGGGTTTTAGTTCAATTTCCCCACTTCCCCACACCCCACACCTCACACCCTCTTTCAAGTCAGGAGACAGGAGATTTGCAAGAGGTCTCTGGAAAAAAACTCTTAATTTATACTAAAATAGTTAGTACATATAGGCATCTTCCCAGACGGTGAAAAGGAATTATTTACCCTTGAAAACCACAGTTAAAGTCAGCACACAACCCCAATTACCCCTACATCTAGTTATTACCCATCCCCAGTATCGTTTTGTCGATTTATTCGCGGGAATCGGTGGGTTTAGAATCGCTTTGGAGAAATTGGGAGGACGTTGTTTAGGCTATTCAGAAATCGATAAACAGGCAATCCAAGTTTATCAACAGAATTTTATTAGCTATCTCAACAGCGATGAAATTGCTTTCGGAGATGTGAGTAAAATCAGCAATTTACCCGATAATCTTGATCTTATTGTCGGCGGCGTTCCCTGTCAACCTTGGTCGGTGGCGGGATGTTTACGGGGATTTGAAGATCCCCGGGGAAAACTCTGGTTTGATGTGATTAAATTAGTCCAGAAAAGTCAACCGAAAAGCTTTATTTTCGAGAATGTCAGTGGGTTAGCTAGTCCTCGCAATCGGGAGAATTTAGAGTTAATTATCGATGAATTAACTAGCTGTGGTTATCAAGTTTACTGGCAGTTATTAAATGCCTACGATTTTGGTTTACCCCAGAATCGCGAGAGAGTTTTTATCGTAGGAATTAGAAAAAATATAGATAACTATGAGCGGTTTAAATTTCCTTTACCTTTGGGTATCCATCCGAAGGTTTTGGATATTTTAGAAGACATCAAAAATATTCAACCCGTCGAGAAAGTTAAGTTATCTGCGGATACTTTATTTAATGGTTTTGTTCCCCCATCAAGAACTCGTTTCCAAAAAGAAGATGAATTAAATGACTTCTTTATTTTTTCTGATTTAAGAAATGGCCACACAACTATTCATTCTTGGGATATTATCAAAACTACGGAACGACAAAAAAGTATCTGTTTAGCTTTGCTGAAATTAAGACGCAGTAAAAAGTATGGCGAAAAAGATGGTCATCCCGTGGCTTTTTCTACTTTTTTGGAAATTATACCCGACCTAAAAATCGAGGAACTAAATCAGTTAGTTTCTCTCGGTATTTGTTGGCAAACGACCGCAGGTAAGTATGAATTTATTAACTCGAAAAATATGACGGGAATTAACGGCATTTATCGGATTATTTTACCGACGGCCGATATTATTCCTACCCTAACCGCTACGGGTGCTAAAGATTATATTGCTACTATTTCAATTACCGCTACTCATCCCCAAGAATACAAACAATTGTTTTTAAATAAAATCTATAAACCCAAAAAGTTTCGAGAAATTACTCCCCAAGATGCGCGTAAATTACAAGGATTCCCCGATAATTTTATCTATCATCCACAGCCGGCTATTTCTAAAAAACAATTCGGAAACGCTGTTCCTGTACCAGTGGTGGAGGCAGTAGCAAGAAATTTACTGGAAATAATTTTACCAAATTAATTATCTAGATAATTACGAAACTTTTGTCTATACTTGTTGATAAATGCTTGATCTTTTTGAAGATCGATAAAAGCTTCTTTAATTAATGACAAAGTATTGATTTTACCAGAACAAAAATCCCAAAATTCATTTTCAACCCATATATCATGATGTTCCTCTAGAGGATACATTTTATTTCCCTGTGATTGCCACCATGTTTGAGGTAAGAAAGGATTAAAAGGAATAACAATTCTTGTGTGAATACTTGCTAAAGGTTCACGGGACAGCCGATAACAATACCAATCTAACAACTGGTCGCTAAATCTAGAACCATCTCCCCTATTAGGATGTGTAGCTTTTAAATCAAACACATACTCAATATTGTCTTTGATTAAATAAATATCTACTCCATGACCAGAAGGAGGATCGATATAATTGAGGTTATTCCTATTTATTTTCTTAGCTACTACTCTAAGTCTTTCAATGCACTCTGTCATGGATATTTTTTGTTCTTTCGATTTTCTGAGACTTTTTAAATTATCGAGTTCACTTCTTAAGTCTTGAGGAAATGGACTAGGTTGTAAAAGTTTTTTATCCTGCTTATATAAAATACGAAATCCATTATCTTTGGCTAAAAAGGTTGCTAATTTTTCCCAGAAAGTAGTTCCCATGCTTGTCGTTAGTCCAGTCATCACAGAACTAATCTGTCTCTCTTCTGGAAATAAATAATCTAAAATATGATGATTCCTAGGTTTGGGTTTTTTAAAATAGTTTTCTATTGAGTTTTTAATTAGCTTTTGAATTTCTATCACTAACTGGTTATTATCCATACTGAATTGCAATTAATCAAATTTATAGATCAGCAAAAAGATCAGCAATAGATATATCAAGTGCTTTGGCTAACTTTTCGATATTTTCTAAAGATACATTACACTTACCAAGTTCGATACTGGAAATATAAGTTCGGTGCAGTTCCGCTTTTTCAGCTAAGATTTCTTGAGATAAGTCAAGTTCCCTTCTGCGTCTTCTGATAGCTTTACCAAAACGATGTTTGATATCTAAGGATTCTTTTTGTGCCACAGATCAATTATCAAGAAAGTGTATGAGACATTTCTACAGATTATAATTCACATTTTGCAGATTATAATTTACATTTTGTCTAAAACATTGCTTCGTTCCTCTTAAAGTACAATTGCTGCTATCGCTTCGACTATCTTTTAACTCTTATTTTCGTAACAACTCGAAAAATGTTTCTTTATCAAGACCAATATCTTGAATCATACCCATGAGAGTACCTTGCTTAATATCTTTTCCTGAATGAATAGGGATCACAACCCTACATCCACCACTATTTTTGTAAATAGCATGGCTACCTTTTTGACGATCCAAATAAAAGCCCAATTTTTCAATAACTTTAATAAACTCCTTGACTTTAACTGCGGGATACTGACTCATATTAAAATATTTAAAGGCTTAAAAATCAAATCTTCTTTGGGAATGGGTTGATGATCAGCTATCAAACTTTCGAGGTACAATTCCATAGCTTCTGTAATATTGACAATCGTTTCTTCAAAAGTGTCTCCTTGAGAATGACAACCTTTAAGCGCAGGACAAAAAGCGTGATAACCACCGTCTGACTCTTTTTCTAGAATAACGGTGTAGTTATAAATTTGTTTGGTATTATCACTCATAACACTATCAGTTGTGGATTTTAAACTATCCTAGTTACACTTAAGAAATGCTGGATAAAACACAAAAATTTTACCTGTCAACCCCTCCACCCCAATTATGTCAAAATTATTTGACCAATAGTTGACATTCGATACATTGTTTAACAATATTTACAATACTTTGTAATTTTGTTGACAAATATAAATTTTCCCAACAAATCTTATAGGATTGATCTTGAAGCCCTCAGCTTAATTGAAAAATAAAGAACTAAAAGTGGATGTTCTGATATCTGAAAAATTCTCTAGGTGCTGAACGCTAATAGCTAGTAAAAATCTAACTACTTTAAATTGAAAAAATGATCATGTTTAAACGATATGAAGCTGATGAACAAGTTATATTTCATGGTGATTCTTTGCCGATTTTATCCAGTGAGATTGATTCTAATTCCGTAGATCTTATTTTTCTCGATCCTCCCTATAATATAGGTAAGCATTTCGCCGATTTTTACGACAAATGGGAATCGGAAAATGATTATATAAATTGGGCAAATCAAATTCTTGATCATTGCCTTCGCATCTTGAAACCCCAGGGAACATTATATGTTATGGCCAGCACTCAAGCAATGCCTTACTTTGATCTTTACTTAAGACAAAAAATGACGATTCTTAGTCGCATTATCTGGCATTATGATAGTTCAGGAGTACAAGCAACAAAATACTTTGGTTCGATGTATGAACCAATACTTCACTGTGTGAAAGATAAAAATAATTACACTTTTAATTCAAAGGATATTAAGATAGAAGCAAAAACTGGAGCAAAACGAAAACTAATTGATTATAGAAAAGCGATTCCGAGTCAATACAATACAGAGAAAGTACCGGGCAATGTCTGGTATTTCCCTAGGGTAAGATATCGCATGGATGAATACGAAAATCATCCCTCACAAAAACCTGAATCATTGCTAGAAAGAATTATTTTGGCCAGCACTGACAAGAGTGGAATTGTGCTTGATCCCTTTGCAGGAACTTTTACAGCTGCAGCTGTAGCTAAACGTTTGGGAAGAATTTCTATTAGTATAGAATTACAAGAGGAGTATTTAAAAATTGGTCTTCGACGGATTCTCGGATGGCAAGAATACAAGGGAGAAAAGTTACTCCCTCCTCAAAAAAGCTATAGTAGAAAAAGCGAAAATAAACAAGAATCTAACTTTGTACAGGAGAGTCTTTTCGATGTCGATAGTAAAGCATGAATTCACCAAGATAATTATTAAAATTATCGATAATTACTTTCCCAATCAGGGAAATAGCATTTTAAATGCTAGTGAGTTATTGCAATATTTGAACATTAAAACTAGAGCCGCTAATCGAGGTTCTAAATCCCGATCAGGATTGGCTAATCATTATGCCATTTATGTTTTAGTGGAAGACTATATTAATAATGAGTTTCATCTTAAGGATGGATACGACGAGTATAAAGGCGCTCAGTATATGACACTTTTTCGCAGGCAAAGGGAGCTTCCTTTTGGCAATAAATTACAAAATCATGCTCTCAATCATCGATTAAATCAGGAATTTAACAAGTATTTTCCTACTTTATCTTATCTGCCGATAATTAGAGATGTTAAAACCAATAGATACTGGATTAATGAGAATCTAATTAAGGTTTCTCTAGAGGGTAATCAAGTTAATATTGCGCCAGTGATTATAGATATAATTGATGCCTATGTGCAAACAAGACAAAAAGCATTTAATCAATTTATCAGCTATTGTCAACAGATGATTGATATTCAACAGCAAGATCCCCAGAAAGCCATTGAATTTATTCGGAGTTTACTCAGACCAAACATTGATGCTAGAGTTTTTGAGATTGTCAGTTATGCAATTCTTAAAGAGTATTATGGGGAACAGAAAATATATTGGGGATGGTCGCCTGATCGCTTAAACTCTGAATACTTACTTTTATATAAAACTGGTCGAACAAATGCCAATGACGGGGGGATAGATTTTGTCATGAAACCCCTAGGTCGATTTTTTCAAGTTACGGAAACGATAGCTGCTGATAAATATTTTTTAGATATTGATAAAGTGCAAAAATATCCCATTACTTTTGTGGTTAAAACTGAGCAGACTTGCGAGGAAATTTTAGAAAAAGTTGCGGAGCAAGCTAAGATAAGATACAAGATCAGGGCAATTGTCGAAAGATATCTAGAATCTGTAGAGGAAGTGATCAATATTCCCGAATTAATCAACCGTTTTGAGCGGGTTTTAGCTCAAGGTAAAGGAGGAGCGGTAATTGCAGAAATGGTTTTACAGAGCCGGATTGAGTTTAACCTAGAATCAGAGCCATAAAGATATCTGACTCCCCAGCTAAACTAGAATAGAAAGATAGGAAAGCGATCGAAATTAGAATGACGACCGAAATTGAAAAAGAACTAGAAACCAGCGAAGCTGTCTTGGAAAAACGGCGAAATTTTGCCATTATCTCCCACCCTGACGCGGGAAAGACCACCCTGACCGAAAAACTGTTACTATACGGGGGTGCAATCCATCAAGCGGGTGCAGTCAAAGCAAGACGCGACCAACGCAAAGCCACCTCCGACTGGATGGAAATGGAAAAACAACGGGGAATTTCGATTACTTCCACGGTTTTACAGTTCGATTATCGTGATTTTCAGATTAATCTCCTCGATACTCCCGGCCACCAAGATTTTAGCGAAGATACCTATCGTACCCTGGCCGCTGCCGATAATGCAGTGATGTTAATCGACGCGGCCAAAGGTTTGGAACCCCAAACGAGAAAACTCTTTGAAGTGTGCAAACTGCGGCAGTTACCCATCTTTACCTTTGTTAACAAAATGGATCGCCCCGGCCGCGAACCTCTGGATTTATTGGACGAAATCGAGCGAGAATTAGGATTACAGACCTATCCCGTCAATTGGCCGATCGGAATTGGCGATCGCTTTCGGGGAGTCTTCGATCGAGCCACCCAGACCATACACCTGTTTGAACGTCGCTCCCACGGCTCTCAGGAGGCGCAGGAAACCGTGATCGAGCTTGGCGACCCCAAAATTGAGGATTATCTCGAAAAAGACCTGTATTACCAGTTAAAAGAGGATATAGAACTACTCTCGGAATTGGGTGCGGAATTGGATTTGCCAGCAGTCCACGCAGGAGAAATGACCCCGATCTTTTTTGGTAGCGCCATGACCAATTTTGGGGTGAAATTATTCCTAGAATCCTTCCTCGACTATGGATTGCCACCCAGAGGACGCAATTCCTCCCTCGGAGTCCTTGATCCCACCTATCCCGATTTCACCGGTTTTGTCTTCAAACTGCAAGCAAACATGGATCCCAAACATCGCGACCGGGTGGCCTTTGTGCGGGTATGTACGGGGAAATTCGAGAAGGATATGGTAGTAAACCACGCTAGAACCGGTAAAACTATCCGTTTATCCCGTCCTCAGAAGCTTTTTGCCCAAGATCGGGCAGTTATTGAAGAAGCTTATCCCGGAGATGTGATCGGATTGAATAACCCCGGGGTCTTTGCGATCGGTGATACCATTTATATGGGTAAAAAGCTCGAATACGAAGGTATTCCCTGTTTTTCTCCAGAATTATTCGCCTATCTCAGAAATCCTAACCCTTCCAAGTTCAAACAGTTTCAAAAAGGAGTCTCGGAATTACAGGAAGAAGGGGCCGTACAGATATTATCCTCGATCGATGAATTTAAACGCGACCCGATTTTAGCCGCCGTCGGTCAATTACAGTTTGAAGTGGTGCAATTCCGTCTTTTAAGCGAGTACGGAGTCGAAACTACCCTCGAACCCCTAGCCTATAGTTTAGCCCGTTGGGTCGCCGGGGGTTGGGCCGCTTTAGAAAAAGCAGGTAAACTCTTTAATACTCTAACTGTCAAAGATTACTGGGGTCGTCCCGTCTTATTATTCAAAAATGAGTGGAATTTACAGCAAGTCAAAGAAGATCATCCCTCTTTGCAATTAAACTCGATCGCACCGGTAGGATCGGGAGTAGAACCGCAATCCTAACCATTAGACCTCTTGTAAAAATCAAAAATTGTTGTTAGGGTTAGGAGTCAGTAGCCAGTAGTCAGTCCCGATGAAAAAATTTTCACCCCCACAGATGAAAGAGGTTTCCTTCCCTACACCCTACACCCCACACCCCACACCCTGCCACCAGGAAGAACTTTTTGCCGCAAACCCTAATTATGCAAGAGGTTTATTAATCTGACAAGACAATTACCGAACTGGTCAGGACAAGATGGCGACCCCCAGACAACTACTCTAAAGTAGAAGTGGTCAGAAAGTCTCGATCTTTCCTAACACTCGGATGTCTCAAAGCACTATCATTGACGAGTCCCCCACCATTAGAAAAAGTCCTGCTGTCAATTCCCGAATTAATCCCTGTTTAATTCGCTTTTGTTATTTTCTGGGAAATTATCTGGTTTTACCAGCTTTTTTCAGCAAAATAACGGTGACAGGCCAGGAAAATATTCCCCTAACGGGAGGTGTCATCTTGGCACCTACCCATCGGTCCCGTTGGGATGCGCTGATTTTACCCTATGCGGTGGGACGCTTAGTTAGTGGACGGGATTTGCGCTTTATGGTTTCCGCTAATGAGATCAAAGGGGTGCAAGGTTGGTTTATCCGACGTTTGGGGGGTTTTCCCGTCAACACCGATCACCCCGGTATGGGTAGTCTAGTCCATAGTGTCGAACTTTTGGCCGCGGGGGAAATGGTGGCGATTTTTCCAGAAGGGGGTATCTCTCGCGATCGAGTGGTTCATCCCCTTAAACCGGGGGTAGCGCGGATTGCGTTGGAAGTTAAGACTATCAAACCCGATGCAGATATCAAGATTTTGCCGGTAAGTATTAGTTATAATCAGCCTTACCCCGGATGGGGAAGCGAAGCAACAGTAAATATCGGTCAAGGGATTAATGTGCTTGATTATCAACAAAATTCGCTAAAACGGGAAACTGTCCGCTTAACCAAAACCTTGAGCGATCGCTTAAAACTTCTCCACGAGGATCAATCACCTTAATCAGCTGTTGATACTAAATCCTGTTCAAAAAGTATAGGATAGTGGGGGGGTCACTGCGTGCGCGTTGCGGGGGGAAATGGGGTGATAGGGAAGTGGGGTGTGGGGAGAAACAATTCATAACTTGAGAGTTAATCACACTATTAAAAACGGATTTGGTATGACTATCTACCCCATGAGTGGGATTTCGGGGACGGATTAAAATGATTGTTTTAACTATTTTTAAACAAAAAAGTGGCTTTTCTGGTTTAAATAAATAATATCTTGGTTTTTGCTGCTTCTGGCTCCTGAATACTGCCTCGAAGACCCCTCAGATCGGGGAAGATATCCGATTGTTGCCGGAGGTCTAATGATAGAATGGGCATCAGCGAAAGTAGTTTGTGAGTGAAGTGATCCGATGCAGTTCCAAATCCAGCCAGACAGTGAAATACCCGCCTCTAAGCAATTATTTGACCAAATTCGCTTCGCTATCGCCTCTCGTCAGTATCCCCCGGGCCATCGTTTACCTAGTACCCGTCAACTAGCTATGATCACGGGATTACACCGTAATACGATAAGTAAAATTTATCAACAACTGGAAGACGATGGGTTAGTGGAATCCATAGCAGGTTCGGGGATTTATGTCAAGGCTCGCGGGCATGAAAACGATAATTTATTGGGTTCGCCCCTATTGGAACAAAATCCAGAAATAGGCCGACTAATTAGCCAGAGTTTAGCCAGTTTTCTCGCTCAAGGTTTAACTTTAGAGCAAATTCGCGAGTTATTACTGGCGGAAATCGATTGGCGATCGCAGTGTAGTTCTCAAGTTCTTGTCACCATTCCCCGTCATGATTTGGGAGCAGGGGAACTAATGTTAAGAGAATTAGAGCAATCCCTCAAAATTCCCGTCCAATTAGTGGCAATGGAGGATTTAGCCCAAGTTTTAGCCAATACTAAATCTGCCACTGTTGTCACCAGTCGCTATTTTATCAGTGTAGCGGAGGAAATTGCCGCTCCTTTTCAATTACGAGTCATTCCCATCGATATCTACGATTACAGCAAGGAATTGGCATTAATCAAAAAATTACCCACCGATAGCCGCTTGGGGATTGTCAGTATTAGCACCGGTATTATTAAGGTGGCCGAAGTTTTAATTCATAGTTTACGGGGCGATGATTTATTAGTTATGTCTGCCCAAATTCATGAAACGGATAAGTTAAAAGTTTTAGCCCGAACTTCCCAGACAATTATCAGTGATCAAGCGAGTTATACTTTAATTAAAAATATGATTAATGAAGTGCGATCGGATTTAATTCGTCTGCCAGAAATTATCTGTAGTGATAATTATATTGGGGATAAATCAATTCAATTGCTCAGACGAGAATTAGGATTAGGTGGTTAGATGATAAGCTAGGACCCATTTTAACCTCTGAATCTCCCCCCTTTGCTGTTGCCTCTTGCCTTATCTCAACAAGCAATTTAAGTAGGGAGGCACAATTATTTGTAGGATGGGTTAGCGGTAGCGTAACCCATGCTGGCGTTGGGTTTCATGCTTCAACCCAACCTACGTTCATCTGTAATCAAAGTTACTTAATTGAATAATATTGGCTCTCTTATGCTTTGTGTGATAAGTTTAACTTATATAGTAGCGATCAATCTTTGTCTCCTTTGTGTCTGGAGTGGTTCGTTCCACTCACTCGACTGCACATCAGTTTTTCGGTGAGATGCTTACAGGCAGCTGCTGATATATATGTAATAATTGTCGGTATTTCTGCAAATCTGAGATGCACCCATAATATTAATCTATGCTGCCAATCGAGTCAGAAAAATTTATTTTAATCTATGGTTACTATTGACAATAACCTAGGGCAAATCGAGAATAAAAGCGAAAAAAACTTTTAAGAAGTATTAACTTTTTTAGTACAATGGGGCAAGAATAGGGATAAGCTCAATTTTTCACTCTCGGACGAGGTTAGATGAAAAGTGCTGACTGTTTAACGGTATCCCCCGGGGAACCGCTTACCGATTGGCAAAAACTCGGATTAGATTTGGTGGCTCGTTGGCAGGGACGAGATGTTATCCTAGCGATCGATCTTACCGGTAGTGTTAACTTTAATGATGAAGGACGGACGCGCCTCGGTCAAATTATTCGCGATAGTTTAAAAAATAACGATTCCGTTTATTTATTCCCCTTTGCTGATAATGTCCAACCGATTACAGAACCGATTTTAATTCGCGGAAGGGAAGATATAGACGCGGTTTTAAAGGCGATTCCTTGGCAATCTAGCCAAAGTGCTAAAAATACCGATATTCAGGGAGCAGAATGGCACGTTTATACTCGACTGGCACGCTTAAATCAGTGTCGTTTAACTGCCAATCAAGCTATTAAACCCCAGTCGGTAGTTTGGATTTCAGATTAGGTCGTACTGGTCGAGATGTGTTAATGAGAATTCGTCGCTTTATTATTGATAAATACGGGAAGTTATCTAAAATATTTGAGCTTGTTAGCTTACATTAATTGTATTCTAATCTTCCTTTGTGTTTCAGTTGCCACATCCCACTGCTACCAACCGGGGTAACTTGTGCAGGTGAAATTAAGGTAAATTTACTGGTGTTGCCGCTTTTATAGCCATCAAATAAAGCAGATACTGTAAACTTTTGAGAAACGGCAATAGCGTGCTGTTTCGGAAAGAGTAAGTAATCGTTTCCTACTAATACGATATAAAATCCATCAGGGGACACATTAGATGTCAAAACCACAGGCTTACTAGAATTATTCCGTCTTTCTGCTCCTTTATCTTCATCCTCGACCACTTCTCCCTGTCTTTGCACCCCATGAATATTAAGGATAGCATCTGGAGACTGATTATAGGAATTGATTATGTTTTGCCATTGCCAGGGAATATCTACTGTCTCAATTGCCTCTTTGTTAAGCAGCTTTCTTAGTCGTTCAATCTCTTCTTTAAGTGCTTCGATATCTTGGACATTTGTCTGAACTTTTAACTCTAAATCTTTTTTATCTTGCTGTAACTGGTTTACCTGGCTATTTAGAGTTGTAGCTTGTTGTTCTAGTTGTGCTTTTTCAATGTTTACATTGTACAATCGTGTTTCTAGGTTTTGATAAGAACTAGAAAGTCTCTGATTTTCCTTACGCAAATGTTCCACTTCTCCTGAACTAAACTGCTCGATTTGCTGACGTTGTTTTGCTAAGTTCTGCGATAGTCGATTACGTTCGTCAGTTAGCTCTCCAATTCTTGTCAAATGACGTTCTTTTTGATCCTCATATTCTTGAATTTTAATCTCTAATTGCTCATTTTTTTCTTTATGTTGAGATATACTCCCACCCTCTTTACCTATACTTAAACTACCAACTATTGCTTGAATATTACTAACTTTATCGCTTAAATCTTTCAGTGTATTTTGCGTAGTTTCATCTAGGGAAGTTGATTTTACATCAGTGATTATCTCTTTTTTAATAGATTGAAGTTGTTCCACTAGCCAATTTTGAAAATAAACTGCTTTTGTATCTTCCTCCTGCTTATCGTTATCACTTTCAACAAGAATCGATTGTGATATAATTATTTTCTCATATAGTCCATTGAATTGTTTCCTAACGTTTTCTAGGCTTTTTTCTATTTCTTTTACTTCTGAACTACTAAGTGGTTTTTTATTAAATGGTAGAATTTGTAGCCAAGAAACTTTTTCTTGCAAACCTTCAATTACGCTTTTGATTTTTGGCAATTCTACTAAAATTTTTTGCTGTTCATCAGATGAATCTGTCGGTTTCTTAGTTTTATAAGTGATAAGAACGCCAGTCATTCTGCTCCATAAAAAAATAAAACTAATGGGAACAGAAAGTAACGCAAGAGTATTGAATAATGGCCATACCCAATTATTACGATTAATATCCTTCTTAAGTTGTTCTAATTGAGTTTTTAAATCATCTGTAGTTAAAGTAGGTTGCTCTGATGAATTATCAATTTTTAAAGTTGCGAGAGGTTGGGTTACATTTAGAATTTGCTTTAATAGCTCTTTAGTCGCAATTCGTTGGTTGTCGCCATCTTGACCTGGATCAGTGCTATCAACTGTTTGCGTATAGAATCCTAAATTCTGTAATTTTATTTGTGCTTGTCTATGTTGTTTACTTGCTAAATCTTCTAGAATTTTTCGCTGTTGAGAAGTTCCTTCTAGGATAGGTTCAATCTTTGAATCAATATTATTAAAACTGATTTTCGTTTTAATATCATCAGATAAACTATCTTTAAATGTCTTGTAAGCAGTAGCAAGTTCATCAACAATTTTTTTTGCTTTAGCATAATCTACAGGATTTTCTACTTTTGCTTCATTTTCTGTAACTTGAATATTTGCAACAAAAGTATTCAGAGCCTCGCGTTTTTCTCGCAGTGCCTTTAAATTGTTAATAGCGGCAGTCTGTTGATCGTCTGCAACTGTTGTTGATTGCCCCATTGAACTTCCTGTCGCTGATGAAGAAGAAGAGTGTTGTGCTTGATGCCCAGAAAGATTACAACCACTTAACAACCCCGCAGATAATCCCGTTGCTAAATAAAGTATCAGAAATGTTTTTCTAACCCTCATCGTTCCTTTCCTCCTATAGTCTGCTATTTAATTCTTTTAATAAGGCTTTTAACCCTAAGATAAAGGGAGGTTCAACCCTGACATCCTCTGAGTTACGACCTTCTAAATTCGTTAAATTGGATTCTACCGAACGCTTAACCTTTGTCCAGAGACTATTGCGCCATTGCTCATCGTCATACTGTCTGAGCGGTTTAATACTGGTGATTTTTAACTCCTTAAAAGCTTGTTGAAAATCCTCTAGAAATTTCTGAAGATTGGCTAATCCTACCTCCTCATCATCTGATCCAACCAGCTTAAAGCTTTCAATTTTTTGAAATTGAGTTAAATCAAGGCGATCTTGCCAGCCAAAAGCCACCCCATTCACCTCACAATCTTCTCCTGCGAAAATCACTTCATCATCATCTTGTAATCCCGTTAAACGAGTCACATTTTGATCTAAAACTAAGCCACAAGCGACTTCTGCTTTCGGTTTAGAACTGAGGACAGTGGGTTCTTTTTTGTTCTCAAATCCTGATGCTTTACTGAGCAATCGGCTAAAAAGAAGAGAAGTTTCACAATCTGGACTAAATCTTCCACTTAAATCCAACCAATTAAGAATCCGAGAGCCATTTCCCCCAATATAGACTGGCGTATTCAGCTTACGAGTGTATTTTTCCTCAATGTCTAAAGCACGCAATACAAGACCGATATAGTAATACAAACCTGAAATCCCTAGTGTAGAAAGTTGTACAATCGTTTGCAGATCAGTATCGTCGTCCATCAGCGTTCGATTGCGTTCTAACCACTTGCTTCCTTCGGCCGCCAATAAGCCATCAAGTTTCACGAAAAAGGGTTCATCCCGCAAACTACTGCTTAAATCACTTAAATCTGTATTAAATTGCTGATTAAGAAAATCAGGTCGGTTTTTCCAAAATTGGGAAAAGAGGAGTCTTCCTGCTATCTGTACCGAACATTGATGAATCAAACGATTACCAACCCAGATAGAAATATCGGACGTTCCCCCTCCCATATCAATGCAGGTGGTATAAAGGAGGTCTTTTCCTTCTTCATCGGCAAAATAATGGGCTAATGCTAAACTTTCTGCACGATAGGGGTTGCCTCTGTCTAACCATTTATGGTCAATTCCCGTCGTTTTGCCTAAATCCTCGATAATTCGTTGCCACGTCACTTTATAGAGATTTTTGTCACTGCGAGAAAAGGCCGAGGGATAGGAAATAGACCAGTTGATCTTTTTGACATGATTTTTCGCCGCTTCAGCCGTAATTAAAAGAGCTAAATGCTTTAGAAAGGTGCGAGTATAGGCAATATTCTGAGGGTGCCATTTAAGATCGGTTTTAATATCATCTTGAGTGGGGTCAAACGCTCTGACATCTTCCAGAATATAGAACCGTCCATCTAGTACAGGTCTTTCCTCTTCTTTACTCCCTTTAGTGGTCAGAACGGATGAAAGGGGAAATTTTTCAGCTTCACCCGACATGAAGTAGTCATACAAAATGCTGAAACGCTCAATCTGAGTAGCTTGAGTGATTTGAAGATGCAGCGGCGTTAAGGTGACACCTTCGCGCACATTATTAATGTGATAATAGACATTGGTGAAAGATGTACCAAAATCAACGCCCACTGTCCATGTTTTATTGGGATTTTGATCCCCCACTTTAGGAGGTGTTTTCAACAAAATTAACCCTTGAGAAATCCCTGTTTCATCCTGACAAAGAATATAATCGGGAAAACTATCTAAACGAGTAATTTGGCAGTCTTTAAGATCAAGGGGATGAATTTCTCTTGCTTCAGGAAAAACGGCTCGAAAGATTTTATTTTGTTTAGTCGCTTCGGTGCGGTTGTCGAAATATAGCGCATAATACGCTTTCCAGTTCGGGGCTTTAAAATTCGGCCAAATTTCTAAGAATGGTTTCGCTGTAATTGCATTGTTAACTTCAATAGGATACTCTCTGTGAATGGTAAAGTCTCCCCCAGATAAGGGTAAAGTTAAAGATACTCTGACGGCTGATTGGTTGCCAATGGTCGTCGGATTAAAAGCAAGACGCTTAATGAGTTCTTCTGAGCTAAAATAATTAAGCACTTCAGATTCTAGCGGTAATAAAGGGGTTAAATGACGTTCTTGTTCATCAACCGTATAAGTGATCTCCCTTGTGTCTTCAGGGAGTAATGCCCCTGGTAAGTTTCCCTCTCCTTCCAAATAGAAAAAGGTTTTTGTAAAGATGTCATCTTCTGTGAGAAACTTGACTTTTCCTTTATATTGTTTGGTAAACTCGGCTTTATCAAAAATAGCGGCACTGACCGTATCATAGATCCAAATATCAACAGATTGTTTGGTTGGCCATTGTTTTTTCAATTGCTCAAGGTCTGGAATGAAAATAACCTCTTCATTCATTGACTTCCCTAAAGCTAAAATACTCACACTGGAAGGATTTCTTTTCGCTTGAATTGGAATATTGAGAGCATCTAAATCCCCTAAAGTAAGCGGTACTCCAAAATAGGCAACATTTCTACTAGGTCTAAAAGTTTGCCCTCTAGGATCAATCGTTAGCTCCTGTGCCAGTTCATTTTTATATTCTTTCAAAAGTTCTTTAAGTTTGGCAGAATCTACCCCCCTTTGACTGTCAAGCTGAGTTTTTAAGTTATCTAACCACAACCATAATTGAATTTTGTCATCTTCTGTTAAATATTCACTGGAGTCCAAGGGAGAATGTAAGCGTCCATCTGCATACCAAGGAATACCTTCCCAGTTCCCCTCTTCGGCAGGACAGACTAAGGTTGCGGGAGAAGTCATGCCCACAGACTGTCCATTCAGCAGAAAAACATAGATTTTGTGCCAAGGATTACGATTTTCCCCCCTAATTCTTTCCGTTGACTGATAAACCGTTCTTTGACTGGAAGGTGATAGAGCGATTAATGCTTTGATCAAAGCATCGGCTTGGAGCGTATCTAAATCTAGTAGTTGGGCTTGTAGTTTAAGCCGTTTCACCTCTGCTAGGGCGATCGCCGCTAACATCCCCTTCCATTGGGCTTTAATGGCACTATGAAGCGGATATTCTTGATCCCGTAACACCATATCCACAAGTAACGGTCTTGCCCACATATCGGGAATTGAACTAATACTTTGAGTATTAGTCCCAATCTCGGGGCGGGTTAAACTATCTGCAACCTCTGTATAAGCGATTCCTGCTTGGGGTTGCCATTTTCCCGCTTCTCCTGGTTTGACACGCGCTTGTGATTTCAAGGGGGGTAAAAAAGAGCTACTCATTGAATCCATCTCCTCTTAATGCTTTTAAATACTTTTTTCCGATAAAACCTTATACAGAGCTTTAGCCAGTCCCGTTGTCCCGTTGTCAATTCCTTGTAAGTCCTTCTTGCTTAAATCTCTAATACGAATGTTAATTTCTTTATCCAGACCTTTCTCTACTAGATCGGGAAAGTTGGAACGGTCTATGATCAAATTGCCTTGATTGTAAAAAGCTGTAACATTAAACCATCTTAAACCGATACCATTGGCATGAAGAATTCCCAGCCATTTGAGATAAGCTTCACACCAGACTTTAATCGCATTAATTCGATCCCATTCGCCCGATTTTTTAATGCTTTCCCGATCATAAAATTTAAGTGCAAAGTCAACCTCACCTAATTTGGTTTTAGCGTGTTCTAATCCTGGAACAATTCTCGATAACCAAATATAGGCAAATCGGACGGCATTAGTTAACTTTCGACGAACTTCATCCTTATCAGGTACATCCTCCCAACTGATCTCATTATCTTTGTTACGACTCAGCAAAATAACCTGTCTTTCATTAGGTTTTGAGGTAAAAATAAAATCTCTTAGGGCTAAACCTGCATATAATTCCAAAACGTGAGGATCATTTCTCTGGTCACTTCCCCCTTTACTAAACTTCTCTACATTAGTCATGGTAGGCATTCCCAACAGATAAATAGTATCAAACTTCAAATCTTGTGTCCCATAATATCTTAGGGCGGCCTCTGTTTTCAGAATAAATTCCTCAGAACGAGCAAAAACGGCTTCTTTATCTTCCTTAGAGGGAAAGCGAAAATAAGGCAACATTAATAAGCCACCCAATTTTACTTTTTTGAGGAGATTTCCTGTCTCTGGATTATCCAATTCTTTAGCAATTAGACGACCCAATGTAGGAAATCCCGATGCACCTGTTCCCCCAAAAATTGAGCCACAAAGAAAAACTTGCGGAGGGTTATTTGCTTCTGTTTTAAGATCGCTATCAATCTTGCCGATCAATTCCTTCCAACTCTCATTAGTGGCCACATTTTGCCGAAGTTGAGTCATAATCGCTGAACCAATAGCGGGTCGGCCTAGAAACCCATCTTTTAACAAGACATCTCGCTCTTTTTCAGTGTAAAGAACATCGAATAAATGACGAATAACTTCCCTGTTTCCATTGTAGTTATCGTATTTAAAGACATCTCTTAAACGAAATTCATCTGCTTTTTGAAAGGGAGTCCACAACCCTAAAAATTCGAGTTTTGTCTGCATCCACCAATTAAGAGTGGAATTAATTCCTTGATCGATATTTTTAGTACAATTTTGGTAGGTCGCAATCGCACCATCGGCCTCTTTAAGATTGCCATTACCTTTGTCAGGATCAACAAAGAGAATTTCTATTTTTGGAATACGCTCACCTTGAGTGTAAATACCCGCTGCTGCTAGATGACATACTGCTTCAACAATTTTTGTCCCTGTTCCACCAATGGCAATAACGTAAACTGACATAACGTTTTAATAACCTCTAAACTAATTTCTAACGAAAACGAGGAAACAAACCAACTAGGGGAACAACACGACGCATATTTGGAGGGGTACTAAGGGCGGTAGATAGCCAGTAACTGGAACACATTCCTAATAGTAAAATCAAGCTAAAAAAAACCAAAGTTATGGTTTCTAGATTATTGCTACCATCCTTTCCCCAGATAAACAAAGAAATAATGAAACTCAAAAAGGGTAAGACAAACAACAGCAACCAAAAAAATCGAGCTTGGCTGAATTCTTTCTCGGTAAACGTTCGCCACCACTTAAGAGATATTAGATACCAGATAACAGCAAACGCACTAGAAGTCGCACACACAACGAGAACGGCAGGATCATAATTACTTTGTATCCAATTGCTGGTATAGGTGGGAATGATGCCATTGCCAAATAGCAGCCGACCGATTACCATTATCATCGCACCGATAATGATGCCAGCCGCAAGACCTGTAATTTCTGGTAGAATCGAATTCTGCTCATTCATTACTGTAATAACTGGGATTAATGAGTCTAAGAAAAAATCGGGATAAATAAAATGATCTAAACCCGCCGCTTTGATGTTATCCTAGCAAGGGAAATATTTTTTGTCCACAATAATTAAATTTACTTAATAAGTTTTTTACTTTTTCGCAACAATTCTTTACATTCATGAAGAAACTTGTCTTGCCTGTCCTTCTAATTTTACTTGGAACAGTCCTAGTCGGCTGTCCTAAGCCTGAAAATTGGTCATGCCCTGAGCTATCAACCCCGACTGCCACCGCCAAAATATCATCAAATCCTGACAAACCAGAAAAAATCATCATTCAAATTGATGGTACGCCGTCTATGAAAGGGTTTGTCAGCGATCGCAATAGTCGCTACATTAGAACCCTAAGATTATTAAGAAGTGCGACAAATACAGCTTTTCCCGTCACGCCATCTCCTACCTTTTATGTTTTTGGGACTCAGCGACTCAAGGAGCCGATCAATCATCAATCGGCTGAAACTGCCTGGTTTTATAGTGGGGGAAGACCTGAATTAAGAGATGCGGCCACTCATAAAATTATCGCACCCCAAAAGACTGATCCGCCCAATTCCCTCTACGTTATTGTGACGGATTTATATCAAGAAAAAGCCCAATGGGAAGACTTAGTAGCACAACTCAAAGATAGTTATCTTCTCAAAGATGGCTACGCCGTCGGTATTATCGCAGTCAAAAGTGAATTTTTGGGGGATATTTATGATGTCGGATTAGATAATATTCGTTATCCCAGTGTTAAAACAAATCATCCCTTTTATATCTTAGTGTTAGGTCGCTATTCTCAGGTTAAACAATATTTCGATAAAATCAAATCGGAAAGTCAAAATACAGGACTTGATTTTCCTGCTGAAAATTTTGTTATTTTCTCCACTCAAATTTTTGAAAAACCTGCTTTACTGCAAATTAATGACAATGAACAACCTACCCCTTCATCTTCTTCCCCGACATCAGATAATCCTCAGAAATCAGGAATTAGACGAGTACAAGTAATTAATGATGGTAGAATAGTGATCAAAAACGTGGAGAATCCTCAAAATGTAGAACGACTTATTATTCCTAGTCAAACGAGCAATGATAGTCCAAAAGAGACTTCTTTAAAATATAGACTCAACTATAATCCTCTGCCCTATACTTTGCCACTAGGGAATTCTGCTAGTTATCAACTCAATGGTGATAGTGACTTTAATAACAACACAGAAGAATTTAAAAAATTAGATCCCCAAAGTTCACTGATTCCCCTTCAACTAACGAATTGGCAATCTACGAATAGTCAATTAGAATTTAATGCTTTAATAAATCTTGACAATAATCCTCAAGGAATTGGCGTTTATCGCTTAATTTTTGATGTATTTCCCGAAAAAATTTCTGGCTCATCAAGACCATATCAAGCCCCGTCTTGGTGGAAAGATTGGAGTTTTGGCGAAAACGAAATTTTTGCAGGAGATAGAACTTACAATTTACAACCCTTTTTATATAATCTAGGAGATACGACTTTTAGAATTATTGAAAATAAGCCAAATGTTGCTCTTGGCCGTCTTTGCTTTATTATCCACAAAAAGTAGGGGTTTGTCAATCAATCAAAACACGGGAGCATCGAGAGCATCCCATTTATGCAAAAATATAAGAGAGAACACCAAAAATAAGTGATTAAATTTATTCAATAGGACAAGCAGACATAACGAATTTATCTTCATTATCGCCTCTAAGAAGGAATTAAGGAAGAGATTTAGACAATTTATTCAACTGTAAGCGATTAAATAGCCAGTTGACCATTAGACACCTCCATAATATTATTTTAAGACTGAAAATGTTTCCAGCAAAGGAGTTGGGCTAAATAAAAATTATTTTATTTGCCCCATAGTTTTTCTATAAAATTAAATTAGCAATGAAAGACATACATTTCAGCCGTTGCACTATTTTGTTAGTACACAGCATAAAAGCAAGCTGTGATTGGTTTATCACTCTTGGAGATATCTACTGATTAGGTATCTCGAATAAGCAAATCGAAAACTTCAAAAACTGCAAACAGCAACCCCGATAGTTATCGATGAAAAATCAGGAAAATTTAAATTTCAGTCGGGAAGTGCTGAATTAAACCCTGCTTTAAAAACCCATATTCGTCAACGCATTATTCCCGCTATCGAAACCATTACCAAAGACAGAGAAATCGACTTCATTCAAGTAATTGGACACACCGACGGACAAGGAATACAGAAGACAAGTAATCTCGATAAAAATATCGAATCGGTTGCCAGCAGAAAACAATCTGTTAAAATGCTAGTACCCGGTTCTAACACTGATTTAGGATTAATGCGAGCTTTAGCAGTAGTGCAAGAAATCGAAAGCACAGGTAAACTCAAAAACGTCAAATTTCGAGCTTTTTCCGCAGGACAGTTATACCTCCCATCGGGTAAATTAGCTGCGGTTAATCGTGACGCAGATGCAAGCAGACGCAGAATTGAAATCCGTTTTATTCCCCCCGGTAAAAAACAATAAGACAAAAAAATTCTAGAAATTTGTTTTTTTATCTTTTGCTTGTTACACTGAGGAAAGAACGAAATTCAAATCAATATCTATGGAACAAAACACTTTAGAGGGGACTTGGGAAGAAATTTTACAGCATAGTGCTAAATTAGCAGGTCAGCGAGTGAGATTGACCATTCTACCTAATCAATCTTCCAATTCTTCCACTCCAGAAACCCTAGACCAAAAATTAAAAGGAAGAGTTGGACGAGTTTATTTTCAGCCATCAGATTTATCTGAGCGAGTAGAAGAAGTTTTTACAAATATTTTAGATGTTCAAGACTAATCAGCATTACATCAATGACTCTTTGCGACGCTTCTCCACTTATTGCCTTAATTAATGAAGCTGATAAAAATCATCAGCGTTGTGTTGACATTTTATCTTCGCTATCGGCCCCCCTTGTCACGACTTGCGCTTGTTTTACCGAAGCAATGTATTTATTGCGTCGATATGGTGGTTGGTTCGCACAACAAGAATTATGGGGTTATGTGGTAGATGAAATACTGGTAATACACCATCATAATTCAGATGAACTAAAAAGAATGGAAACCTTAATGATACAATATCAAGATGTTCCTATGGATTTAGCAGATGCTTCTTTAGTAGCCATGGCTGAAGTTCTTAATCAAAAACAAATATTCACTCTCGATAGCGATTTCTATATTTACCGACGGTATGGAAATCAACCTTTTGAGGTTGTACCTTAATTATTTTTCATTCCCTATAGGGTA
>NZ_CAIP01000243.1 GCF_000297435.1 Microcystis sp. T1-4
TGGATAACTTCCTCCTGTAAATTGATAATCTAAAAAAAGATAAATACTATTTTGATTGATATTTGATTTCTTAAAGTATTGTGCTTTTGCTTCTCCTTGTAATAAACAAGGGCAATGTCCCACTAAAATAGGTGTTATTCCAGATACTGAAATAGAAGTATTCAACATATTACCTAATGCCTGTTCATCTTCTATTTGTTGAAAAACAAATGTATCTTTTGGCAAAAAATTTTTATCTATTAATTCATCTCTATTTATATTGTCTAAGTCTATAGCACTGTTGGGAAGTAATATCTCCTTAAAAGAGTCAAATCCACTACCTAAACGTTCTCCTTGATTTCGATACTCTCTTTCTATAGTCATAAAATTCTAATTTGATTTTCTGTAAAAGTTTTTTTAGTTAAACCTTAAAAGTATGAAAAATTAACCCGTGAAAATTTGTCTAATAGCAAATATTAGTTTTTTAAATTGTTTTCCAATCCATCCCATAAACCTTCCAAAACCCTCTCCTTTGTCTTCAGGAAGTCTAATTATGTGGTGATAATCGTCTGCGTCCAACATACTGTTTTTTTCGGGTCCTAATTGTTTAGAATATTCACTGTGATACCATTCGTCTAATTTTTTATATTCTTTAATAGTTAATTTTTTATCTTCTGGTGAATTTCCTTCTGGTATAGTTGTCAACCATTTCAAATTACGCATAGTAACAATTATCTTTCTGTAACCTACTTTATAGGATTGATTGTATTGAGCTAGAGTCATTAGTTTAGTATAGTTAAGCAAATTAAATTCAGTATTTTCCTCCCAAGTAAATTCAATAGATTCCCATATATTATGTAAAAATTCATGTCGCTCTCCTTTGATTCTAATAGTGTAAGGAGTATAATAAAACACTTGTAAAGCCCTAACTCGAAGAAGGATAAATCCTTTAAAAATTCCATTTATAAGACTACCAATAGAAGCAATAAAAATATATAAAGTATGTCCTATTTCTTTAACCAAATTAGGTAAGAAATTTTTCAGTAATTCCTTGATCAGGCGGGATAGATTTTTTAATTTCGCTTTTATATTTCCATCTGTGGCTTTTCTATCCAGTGAAACGCCGAATATTAAAGAAATAATGTCAATAAAACTTGCGATACATAGTGCAACAATAGCTTTAATGTCTCTTTCAAAAACCTTTTGGACAGGAATTAAAAAATAGCCAAATTCAGAATATCCTTTATTTTGTTTTAACTTTTCTAATATTTCCTTATTTAAGGATTCGTCATTTGTTGAAGAATTTTTATCAACCTTTTTTGTTGTTACGCTTTCATAAACTTCTTTTCTGATGTCCTCAGTTAGAGATGACAAAAGAGTATTAACATTATCGAGATTACCTGTATTTTGATCAACTAACGCTTTAATCTCCTCAATAGCCGTGAGTTGAGGGTTTTGAGCTAATAAATCGTCAAGTTCTTTTTTTGATTCTAAATAGAATCTATCTGTACCTACTTCCTCAAGTTGTTTATTCATATATACCTCTATCTTTTTTTTTCTCTCCAATTTCTGAAGACTATCTTGATAAGTTTGCGATTGTCGAACAGAATTTTTCACATGATTATAAAATTTTACTTGTTCCGAGTTCTCCTGAAGATTTACATCAGGGAAAGATTTATAAATGATAAAAAAGCTAGTGTAAATACTAGCAACCGTTAGAAGAATAAGTAAATTTCTCCTGTAAAAAGACGATTGAATTTCTTGTCTTCCAAAAAAAAACAGGAATAAAAGTAAACCTTGTATAATTGTTCCTAGCAGCAAAGATGCGCGAATCGTTATCGGCCACTCTACTAAATTTAATTCTGGTAATATTATTTCTGCTCCTGCCACACTTGTTGACCAACTGAGGGCTTGAAGTGCTAAGATAATAATTATAGTTATTCTTTTTCCTAGCATTTCGGGATCATCTCACCTTTGCAATAAACAATTGTACTTAAATGCGAAATGCTTAGATAGCAAGCCTTTTCGGGAGTTCATAGATTTTTAACGGTTCTCTAAATTGTGTGATTCAAACCAGAATCGTTACTACAAAAGCCTTCTTCCCATTCTGAGCATTTATAGCGGTTCTCGCATCTGTGCGGCACACTCAAACCTTTGCTGATTAAGCTGTTCAGGATCGGGAATGTACCTCTTGTGAATCAGAAACGCTATATACTCATTACATAATTGGGATGCTCCCCTTGGTTAAGCATTTCTCTCGTTCTTCTTAATGCTTTTCTCCTTCAAGTGAAGACATTTATTTAACCCCCCGAATACTTAATACCTACTTGGCTCAAAATTTGAGCTACTTTAGTAGCGTTATAACTAGGGACTTCTATTACATCACCTGAAACTGAAGCATTTGAACCTAACTCACTTACCACTTTTGCCTTAGCCTCCGATTTTTGCGAGTCTAAAGCGTATTTATCGAGAACAAATTTAGGCATATCAACCCTTTTAATCAATTATTTAAATCCCAAAATCTTAACCTTGTAGTTGTTTTTGGTATTCTTCTGTCAGCTTAACAAAGGTTTTTTTGAACCACCACCAGATTTCACCTGATGTTTTGTAAAGAAATGTTAAGACAAGGCCAGAAATGACTTGATCTTGTTTTACAATAACTGAACTATAATATAGGTAACAATTTATTCACTTTCACACCATGAAGGATAGTTTACACTTGTTGCGTTTTATCGAAGATTTATTGATAGAGGAAGATGGGCAAAGTCTTAGCGATATTCAGCGACACATTATTGAAGAGTTATTAAACGGCAAAACCTATAAAGAAATTGCAGATAGTTATGGTTATGATGAGAAACATATTGGCGATGTGAGTAGAAATAAAATATTTAAGGTTTTATCTAAGCAATTAGGATTAGAAGAAAAAGAGCTTAATAAGTCTAATTTTCGTTGGAATATCGAAAAAGCAGTTAATTCTCAACTTTTTACAATACTAAATAAAAATATTAATTATTGTGTAAAGTCTCCTCAACCTGACACCACTAAACCAATTGAAAATAAAGAAAAATCTCCATCAGAAACATCATATCATGATTTAAGTTTAGCTCCAAAGATAAATCGTAATTTCTGCGATCGCATTTCAGAATTAGAAATCTTAACACAGAGAATATTAATTGAGAAAAGGCCTTTAATTTCCGTATCAGGATTGAGTGGAATTGGAAAAACTACCTTAGTTAGACATTTTGTAGAATTAAATTTAGAAAAATTTGAAGTAATTATTTGGCAAAATCTAAAAATATTCAATTGTTTAGACACAATTATTACTGATATTTTCACTAAAATTAATACGGATTTTATCTTAAATGATCACGATAAATTGACTCTGTTTTTAAAGTTATTGCAACGGAAAAAGTGTTTAATTATTTTTGACAATGTACAGGAATTATTTAGCGAGGGTGAATTAGCAGGGCAATATCAAACTAAACATAAAAAGTATCAGGAATTCTTTTCAATAATTACTAACGAAATTGAACATCAAAGTAGTTTAATTTTAATTAGTCAAGAGCGATGTTCAGAAATGTATTATTCAGATGAAAAATTAGATTTACTTGAATTACAAGGTTTAAATAATCGGGCAATCCTCAATAATTTAGGTTCTGAAGATGAAGAAAGCTGGTTAAAAGTAGTTCAGTTATACGAAAGAAATTTATTTTATTTAAAAGATATTGCTGTTTTAATTCAAGATGTTTATCATGGTTGTGTCGGTGAGTTTTTACAAGAGGAAAATATTGTTATTACAGCAAAAATAAAGGAAAGTTTGACTATAATAATTAAGAGATTATCGCCCATTGAAAAACAAATTATTCAATCCTTAATCAACCTAAAAAAAGATTGTTCAAGAAATGAATTAAAATTAAGTTTAGATTTATCAGCGGATGACTTGATTAAAGGGTTACAATCTTTACAAAAAAGATATTTGTTAACTAAAATTGAAGAATCAGAAATCTTATTTAATTTATCTCCTGTGTTTAAAAAATATATCAAAGATACAGGTATCTAAATAAGTGGCGGTTATCATAATTTTTTACCTCATGAACTTTGCACTGTACGGTGTTA
>NZ_CAIP01000242.1 GCF_000297435.1 Microcystis sp. T1-4
GTGGGTTATATCATTTTAGGAAACTTGCGCAAACAGCTAATTTATCCTCAAACGACAACGGAGATGAGTGAATCCCAATTAAAAGAAATCTTACAAGAAGTTAACCTGCAAGATGTTCTTAATCGCATCAAAAATTTTGATGAGGAAGTGGATTGGGAAAATATTTTATCTTTAAAAGAACAACAGCGTCTAGCCTTTGTGCGACTATTCGTTAATCAGCCAGATTTTGTGATTTTAGATGAAGCCACCAGTGCTTTAGATTTAAAAAATGAAGATCATTTATATAAACAGTTACAACAAACTGGCAAGACTTTTATTAGTGTCGGACATCGAGAAAGTTTGTTTAACTATCATCAAAAGGTTTTGGAACTTTCCGAGGATTCTACTTGGCGATTAATGAGAATGGAAGACTATCATCCATCAGCAGCGATTGCAACTCATTCTAACAATGCCAAAACCGTTGATGAAACGATAGGAATTGTCTCTGAAATGAACAATCAAGACAATTTTACCCATCAAGAAATGCAAAAACTGACCAACTATAGCTTAAGTACGGGCTCTCCCAGCTTTGGTGGGTAAAATGTATTCTAAGATACATTTCTCAAGAGCGAGGGGGTGGAACGAACCACAAAGACACAAAGGACACAAAGATCGATCCTATGTAAGTTAAACTTATCACACAGAACCTAGAAGAGCCGGGAACCTTCCAAGAAGATTCTCGACCTATGACATTGTTCGCCAATTCCGAGTTAAATTGACCAATTAAAAGCCGCCTGGACTTAAATAACTGGGATTTTCCTGTAGGGAAGTATCGAAGGGATTGGCCAAATCTTGGGTGCGAATTAAGGGGCCAGACTGTTGCTGTTGCATGACATCATAGTATAAAGTTTCAGTTAATTTGGCATCCCGGGTAATCATATTATCGAAATAGGAACCTTGCATAAAAGTACGCCAACCAAAAAGAGAGTTGAACTGTCCTAAAATGCTGGTGTAGTCGTAGAAACGACCCGTATTGTTATTAACAGCGCGGTTAAACAAACCAGGGATATGATTAAATCCTACCGCCGTATCGGGAGAGGGGACAATTTGCAATTGTTGGGTTTTTACCGGTGGGGGATTGGTGGCGGGTGGAGTTTCGGCGATCGCAGTAGGCGAACTCAACCAGACTAAACCGGTTAAACAAAACAGGGAAGGAAGTAAAAACTTAGCGCGCATGGGTAAAAATCTCCTCACAGGGATAGGGTTAATTTAAAAATCGCGTCAATGGGATGAGAAAGAAATTAATACTAGCGATCGAGTCAATATATAATGACTTTTGGCTCAATTGTAACCGAAATTTTGGAGTCAGTCAGGCTCCCAATCCTGAAAATATGGCTAATTCCTCGGTAGCGAATCTCGACACTGCTTCCCTGCGTCAATTTCTCCTCGATGCTCTTGTCCGTCTTGCCTATCGAGAGGGGGATTTCACCCTGTCTTCAGGACAAAAAAGCAGCTACTATATCAACGGCAAACAAGTTACCCTCACTGCGGAGGGAGCTTTAGCCGTGGGGCGTTTATTGCTGTCTCTACTGCCTCCAGATACCCAAGCGGTGGCAGGATTAACCCTAGGGGCGGATCCGATTGTCAGCGCCGTTAGTGTGGTATCTGCCTACGAAAATCGCCCGATTCCAGCTTTAATCGTCCGCAAAGAGGCAAAAGGTCACGGCACTATGGCTTATATCGAGGGGCCGACTTTAAACCCCGGTGCCGCGGTGGTTGTCCTCGAAGACGTGGTGACAACGGGGAAAAGTGCCATGGTAGCGGTAGAAAGATTACGGGATGCGGGTTATCAAGTAGATTTAATCATTGCTTTGGTGGATAGAGAGCAAGGAGGGGCGGAATTTTACCAATCTCAGGGAATAAAGTTTCAAGCTTTGTTTTCGATTCAGGATCTACAGGCGGCTTATCATAATCAATAGCGGTGAGTGGCCAGAAACGCTCGATAACTGGGTTTTAACAGTCGGATTGGCTCTGGGGATAAACCACAAAGGCACAAAGAACACAAAGAGGAAGACAGATTCAAGCGGGCTGCCTTCATTGCCTAAACGATAAGTTAAGTAGGTAGGCGTTAAAAATTATCAGAAACCCCCCTTATCAAGGGGGGCAGGGGGGATCGAACCTAAAATCCATTTTAAATTTAATTATAACCAGCTACTTAACTAGATTTTTTTCCTGTGAATAATTTGGTAACTAGCCGAGGTTTTCGTCCCGAAGAAACAGCTAGTAACATTGATAGATTCAGAGTCTAGCTATTGACTAATAGCTATTCTCGCACGGGGACTCAAGATGCCTTGGCTCTCTTTGGCTCTAAGAATTGAAGCCTTTATCACTTTCTGATAACCCTCAGACCGACTAACTGTATACTAGGCTATAAGATTTGCTTAAAAATCTTCAAACCATGCCGAACTATCGACAGTACAGCGATCGCCAAATATGAATCAAGGCATAGATTTACAAGAAAGTTTCATTAAATCCCTAACAGACTTGGGATTAAGTGGAGGACTGGCTAAAGCGATTTGGATGCCTTTACCCATGTTCCTGATGATTATAGCCGCCACAGTGGGGGTTTTAGTCTGCGTCTGGTTAGAAAGGAAAATTTCCGCCGCCGTCCAACAGCGTATCGGGCCGGAATACGCAGGACCCTTGGGCGTTTTACAACCGGTCGCCGACGGTCTGAAATTAGTCTTTAAAGAAGATGTCGTCCCCGCTAAGGCTGACCCCTGGTTATTCCTCTTTGGGCCGATTTTGGTGGTGATGCCGGTGTTTGTCTCCTATCTCATCGTCCCCTTCGGTCAAAATCTGCTGATTACTGACCTAAACGTAGGTATCTTTTTATGGATTTCCTTGTCCAGTATTGCCCCCATTGGCTTATTAATGGCGGGTTATGCCTCAAATAATAAGTATTCCTTGCTGGGAGGCCTGCGGGCGGCGGCGCAATCGATTAGTTATGAAATTCCCTTGGCTTTATCGGTATTAGCGATTGTGATGATGTCTAATAGTCTCAGTACCATTGATATTGTCGAACAACAATCCGGTTATGGCATTTTAGGCTGGAATATCTGGCGCCAACCGGTGGGTTTTCTGATTTTCTGGATTGCCGCTTTAGCTGAGTGTGAACGTCTGCCTTTCGATTTACCAGAAGCGGAGGAGGAATTAGTCGCCGGTTATCAAACCGAATACGCGGGGATGAAATTCGCTCTCTTTTATGTGGGTTCCTACGTTAACCTGGTGCTGTCGGCCCTAGTTTTCGCCGTCCTCTATCTTGGTGGTTGGGAATTTCCTATCCCCGTCAATGCTTTAGCCGGCTGGTTGGGAGTTAGTGAAACCAATCCCTGGCTACAAATTATCACCGCTTCCCTCGGGATTACGATGACGGTATTAAAAGCCTATTTTCTCATCTTCATCGCCATTCTCTTACGTTGGACTGTACCCCGGGTTCGCATTGACCAATTACTCGATTTAGGCTGGAAATTCCTCTTACCGGTATCTTTAGTTAACCTACTACTTACCGCCGCCCTAAAACTAGCTTTTCCCTTTGCTTTTGGCGGTTAATTTCCTTTTTTGCCCTGTTAACCTACTATACCTCTGACCATCATGTTTAACATCCTCAAACAAGTCAGCGATTACGCCAAAGGTAGCATTCAAGCGGCGAAATACATCGGCGAAGGTTTATCCGTTACCTTCGACCATATGCGTCGTCGTCCGATTACCGTTCAGTATCCCTACGAAAAGTTAATTCCCTCGGAACGTTATCGGGGTAGAATTCACTTTGAGTTCGATAAATGTATCGCCTGTGAAGTTTGTGTGCGAGTTTGTCCGATTAATTTACCAGTAGTGGATTGGACTTTTAACAAGGAAATTAAAAAGAAAGAACTCAAACACTACAGTATCGATTTTGGGGTCTGTATTTTCTGCGGCAATTGTGTAGAGTACTGTCCGACTAATTGCCTATCGATGACCGAAGAATACGAACTAGCGACCTATGATCGTCATGAATTAAACTATGATAACGTCGCCCTAGGCCGTTTACCCTACAAAGTCACCCAAGACCCGATGGTAACACCTCTGAGGGAATTAGGTTATCTGCCTAAAGGTGTCATCGAACCCCACGATTTACCCGCCGGTAGTCAACGCGCCGGTAAACGTCCGGAAGAAATTACCGATTAATTAGCAGTTAGCTATCAGCCGTCACGGTTTTTAGGTAGGAGAATTGCCAGATTCTGTCTTTTGCCTCTTGCCTGTTGCCTCTTGCCTTCAGAAGCTGATAACTAATAATTAATAACTCTCAAACATAAAAGGAGATGAAACTACTGTGAATTTAGCCGAGGGCGTTCAAATAGTATCTTTTGGCATTTTAGCAGCCCTAGTAATCGGGACAGCTTTAGGCGTGGTACTATTATCTAATATCGTTTATTCCGCCTTTTTATTGGGCGGTGTTTTTATCAGCATTTCCGGTTTATATCTCTTACTAAATGCTGATTTTGTAGCGGCGGCACAAATTCTAATTTATGTGGGTGCGATTAACGTTTTAATTCTCTTTGCTATTATGCTTGTTAACAAGCAAGAGGACTTTTCTGATATTCCTAAACGTTGGATCCGTCAGGCATCTACTGCTTTAGTTTGTGTGGGTTTATTTGTACTGTTATCGACCATGGTTTTAATCACACCTTGGTCAATTTCTACCACTTCTCCCGCCGTTGTGACTAATACTTTAGTAGAAATCGGTAAGCATTTCTTTAGTGATTTCCTGCTACCCTTTGAATTAGCTTCCGTGCTATTATTAATGGCCATGGTCGGAGCAATTATTTTAGCTCGTCGTGACCTTATCCCCACCCTAAAAGCTGAAGAACCTACGGCCACAGCCTTAACATTACCCGAACGACCTAGAGAATTAACCGCCCCTAAATAAGACCAAAGAAA
>NZ_CAIP01000241.1 GCF_000297435.1 Microcystis sp. T1-4
GAATTACGATAATCTCCCCATTCAATCCCTGTACGGGCGAAGCATTCGTGCATAATCTATCACTGAAACCCTAGATTTTATATCCGAATGCTTCGCCCCTACCCATCAATTCCCCATCTGCCACGCTATGAATGAACAACGCACCCAATCCTGTCTAAATTATGATTTTTTTGATTATTTGACTGACTAGGATTTCTCTCGGCTATCATCCCTGTGATTTAATATCAATAAAGATAGGAGATAAGTAAATGCGATTACTCTCAATGATTTTACGACTCTTAGGCAGACTTTTGAGAAGTTTTATAATTCTCTTGTCGATTATCTTTATTGGTATTCCTTTGGGAATTTTAATGCTAATCTTTCCACCACTTAGACGGAAAATAGAATCTTTAAACTCATCTTCCCGTTCTCGTTCTTCAGATAAATCCACACATCAGACAATTCAAGACATTACAGCTGTAGATCAATTATCTCAGGAAATAACTCCAGATACAAAAGTACCTAATAGTGTTTATGTGCTGCTTTACAATGTGGGAACAGATAATGAGGGTATTCATACTATAAGTGTAGATGATAATCACAAAATATTACTGTTTGAGTCTCAAGAAGATGCGGCTACTTTCGTACAACAATTAGGGGAGCAGAATTTTCCTGTACCGAGTGTTGAAGCTGTAGAATATGAGGATATTTTGGGATTTTGTCAGCAGCAGGGTTATGATTGGGATTTAGTGCCAGAAGGAGAAAATCGAAATCCTCCCAGAGAAGGTGTAATTTTTAATCAAGCAACATCAGAACTTAATGACTCAAAATCTTCATTAAAAATAGAGTATTTAGAGCTAATTGAGAAAATAATGTCTACAGCTTCGGAAGATGACGAAAAAACTGCTCAATTATTAATTCATGTATTAGAAGAAAATTTAGAATTGTTAGGTGAAGAATTACTTGAAACAATGATGAGTGTTGCACAGCAGCTTGAAAACGAAGAACAAAAAGAAATATCACGAGTAATTACTACTCTAGCTCAACAAGGATTACCAAAATTATTTGATTTATACGAGGTTAAAATTATCAATTCAGCAACTCAACCTCAAAGTTATTTTGACTTGTTTATAAAATTATTAGAGCTAAGTTCCGCACCTTCTGCATCTTTTAATTGTTTTCTTAAAAAACACTTAGATAAATTAGACAATTCTTTAATAGAAGTAATAAATGATTGGGGAATAAACAAATTTTCAACTTTTGAGAAAGAGACAATTCAATATAGTGCAATGCTTCTAGTAAATCTTGGCAATAAATTTCAAGAATTTCCTCTGGGTAATATTTCTATTAATCAAGAGATTGCCATTACTTTTCATAAAATTTCCCTTACGGTATTTAATTTTGATGATTTTCCTTATGACTGGGCAATATCAAAAAATAATTTAGGAAATGCTTATGTTAGTAGAATAAAAGGTGATATAGCAGATAATATCGAAGAAGCGATAGGATTTTTTAATGAATCTCTAAAAGTTTATACCTTTAAGAGTTCTCCATTTTATTGGGCAACAACTCTATATAATTTAGGCCATGCTTATTTTCATAGAATTAAAGGTAATAAAGCTAATAATATAGAAGAAGCAATCAAGTGTTACACTGAATCTCTGAAAGTAAGAACATTAAATGCTTACCCTTATGAATGGGCAATGAATCAAAATGCTTTAGGGAACATTTACATAGATAGAATCAAAGGGAACAAAGCTGATAATATTGAAATGGCTATTAACTTTTGCAATGAATCTCTTAAAGTGATAACTTTAACAGCCTATCCTTATGCTTGGGCATTTACAAAAATGATTTTAGGTGATGCCTACCAATACAGAATACAAGGAAATAAAAGCGATAATATAAAAGAATCAATAAAGCATTATACTGAATCTCTTCAAGTTTTTACAATTAATTTTTTTCCTTATGATTGGGCATACATAAAAAATGGTTTAGCATTGGTTTATTTATATAGAACTGAAGGAGAATTAAGCGAAAACCAAGAAATGGCTAAAAGCCTATTAATTGAAGCACTACAAGTTTATACTTATGACAATCACCGTGTTGAATGGGCCATGATTCAGGGAAATTTAGCTCAATTGTATTCTGAAAGAAAATACGGAAATAGAGAAAATAATCTGAAAAAAGCAATCTATCACTCCAAGGAAACTCTAAAAGTTTTTACGTTTAATGCGTTTCCTGAAAGGTGGGCTGCCACACAAAATAATCTAGGGTTAATTTACATAAATCTTAATCAAATTTCTCAAGCTATAGAGGCTTTTCGCTTATGTTTAAAAGTTGCTACTCCGACAGATTTTCCCTTAAAGTGTGCAAATACAGGACAAAATCTTGGAGATACCGCCAGACTTATTGAAGATTGGGAAACTGCAATTGAGGGTTATAGTATTGCTATTGAAGCGGTAGAAAATGCCCGCTTAGAAGCATTAAACCCCCAAAGTCGCCAAGAGGTTTTATCTAACGCTATTGATATTTTCCATCGCATTGTACAGGCGCATCTTAACCTCAATCAGCCTGAGAAGGCATTAGAATATATCGAACGCAGTAAAGGGCGTAATCTGGTGGAATTAATCACCCAGAAAAACCTACACCCCCAAGGCGCTAGTCAAGAAATTGTCGCCCAATTAAATGAATTAAAGCAAAGAGTTGTTAATGAACAAATTCGCTTACAACATCAAAGCATTAATCAGAATTTAATGCGTAGTGATAACTTAACTCCTTACGTTCCAGATCACAGTTATCTGAAAGAATATCAACAAGACTTAGATAATTTTATTGCAAGAGAAATTAAAGATCCTCTCTTTAGCCTCACTCAAAAAGTTGAGCCGATCCCATTTACAGAGATTCAGGCTTTAACTGATGCCGAAACTTGTCTGCTGCAATGGTACATTACAGTAGAGAAAATACTCGCTTTTGTCGTGTCTGCTGAGGGAGAGGTTAAAGTTTGGCAATCTTCCGAGGATGATGTAAAGCAATTATTTGATACAATCAAAAATTATCTACAGCTTTACTACTCCAAAAATGGCAAGCAAGAATGGAGAAATCAACTGTCTAACCTCTTACATACTTTTGCTTATACTCTGCATATTAATGATATTCTTGCCCTCATTCCCGATACTTGTCAACGCTTAATTATTATCCCCCATTGGTTTCTGCATATCTTACCCTTACACGCCTTACCTGTTGATCCCCCACAACTCTCCTTAAAAAGGGGGGAGTCGGCAACGGGGGGATCAGAATTACAAGATTTATTTCCCAAAGGCGTACAATATGCCCCTAGTTGTCAAATCTTGCAAAAAATCTCCCAAACTTTTCACCATTCCGAGTTTAATAAACTGTTCGCTATTCAAAACCCCACTAAAGACTTATCTTACACTGACTTAGAAGTTAATATCCTCTCAACTTTCTTTACTGAACCTCAAGTTATCGCCCAAGATAACGCCACTAAAAACGCTGTTCTTCCCCATCTCAAATCCTCAGATAACCACTGTTATCATTTCTCCTGTCATGGAAGCTTTAACCAAGCTAACCCTCTTGAATCCGCCTTATTTTTAGCCAATAAAGAACCCCTAACATTAGGCGAAATCTTTGAACTGCGCTTGAATAAATGTCGCCTTATCACCCTTTCCGCTTGCGAAACTGGCTTAATTGATTTAAACTCTATCAGCGATGAATATATCGGTTTACCCAGTGGTTTTCTGTTTGCAGGAAGTCCCAGTGTTGTCAGTAGTTTATGGACAGTTAATGACTTATCAACCTCCTTCTTGATGATTAAATTATATGAGATTTTATTTGATGAGAATCAGCAAGTTTCTGTACCAGTTGCCCTAAAACAAGCTCAAAACTGGTTACAGAATTTAACCGTACAAGAATACTTTAATCAGTTGGATAGTTGCCTAAAAATTGTCAAGTCAATGCAACAAAAATTAACATCAAAAGAATTTAATCGATTGATGGATATGATTGAAGATGAACAAATTAGAATAAAAGGGTTTGAACTTAATTATAAGCTGTTCAATAACCCTTTTTATTGGGCTGCTTTTACCGCATCAGGTATCTAAACTAATCACAAAAATTGTCTAATGTTTCCCTAAAAACGTGAATAGCGAGAGGAGTTGCTACCACTACCAAAACTGGATTACCAGAAGTAGCAAGTAAACCAACTAATCCACCTAATATATTAGGTGCTAAATCATCTTTAACTCGGTCATGACATATTAATTGACGTGCTTGGGTGATAGCTTGTTGCCAAAAATTATCTTCATCTGCTCTCACTGTATCAATATTTGAACGCCTTGCTAATCTCATAGCAGCATACTCCAAATCGCCATCACACCGCTCAATTAAGTCAATATCTCCTAATGCGTTAGAATCCTCTGCCAATTCAGCGCGAAACTGGGCAATTTCTTCAGGAGTAACTTTAGTTGATTCAATATCCATAGGTTATTCTTATTTACAGACAATACTAATTGTATAGTTTCTATTTTGCTATCTATCGATAGTTTTTGATAGACAGTGTTAAGTGGTCAATTTCTCTTCTCTGATCCATGTTAAGAGCATCTTAACAATCTTTGACAAAATGAACTTTATGTGGGTTGCTTACCCAGAAATAAACTGATCACAAAATTGGCTAATTGTCAATAGCTTTTGAGATGCTCTCATTCCACAATACCCTCGATCGAGCTTAGGGTAACATTTTGGGCTTATTGAACTTAACTAGCGATAGATTCGAGGATTTATTAGCCCCATCAAAACCAAAAACCCTGATTTTAGCTAGATTTTACCCGATCTACCGCCCTAGCCCAACAAATAATTTTTCGCACAGATAAGAATTATTCTCAATAGCTGTACAATAGGAAAAGACAACTTTACCAAGAATCGAGCAATGAACGATAAAATAACTCGTAGAGTCTTTCTAGGCGCAGGAACAGCCACCTTAGCCCTAGCGGTGGGTCAATTAGGGAAAATAAACGAGGTTTCTGCCCAAACTAACCAATTAAACCTCTATTCCTCCCGTCACTACAACACCGACCGACGATTGTATGACAACTTCACCCGACAAACGGGAATAAAAATTAACCTCGTGGAAGGGGAAGCGGACCCATTAATCGAACGAATCAAAAGCGAAGGCCGCAATAGTCCTGCTGATATACTCCTGACGGTAGATGCGGGGAGATTATGGCGGGCCGACCAACAGGGAATTTTTGCCCCGGTCAATTCCCGCATTCTCACCCAAAGAATTCCCGCTAATTTGCGTCACCCCAAAGGTCACTGGTTCGGGTTTAGTAAACGCTTGCGGGTAATTATGTACAACAAAGACAGAGTTAACCCCAGAGAAATCGATTCCTATGCAGATTTAACCAATCCCAAATGGAAAGGAAAAGTCGTCACCCGGTCATCTAGTAACATCTATAGTCAATCTTTTACCGCTTGGTTAATCGACATCCAAGGGGAAGCGGCCGCAGAAAAATGGTGTCGAGGATTAGTGGCTAATTTTGCTCGTTCACCCCAGGGAAATGATAAGGCACAAATCGAAGCTGTAGCCGCAGGAATTGCCGATTTAGCCCTAGCTAACACCTATTACTTAGCTGGGTATGCCGAAGAAAAAGACCCCGCTAAACGGGCAATTTATGACCAAGTAGGCGTAATTTTCCCCGACCAAACAGGGCGCGGCGCTCACGTTAATATTAGCGGTGGTGGTTTAATTAAAACTGCCCCCAATCGAGAATCGGCAATTAAATTTTTAGAGTATCTTTCTAGCAATGAAGCACAGAACTTTTTTGCTAAGGGTAATCAAGAATATCCCGTCGTTCGAGGCGTTGCTTTAGATCCTGTTCTGGCAAAACTCGGACGCGGGAAAGAAGATACCGTTAGTGTGGCTAATTATGGTCCTAATTTAGCCAAAGCAGTACAGGTAATGAATCGCGCTGGTTGGAAGTAAGTTATCAGTTATCAGTTATCAGTTATCAGTTATCAGTTATCAGTGGGAAGTGGGAAGTGGGGAGCTTTTTTCAGTGATCAGAACGTAGGTTGGGTTGAAGCATGAAACCCAACGCCCGATTATGTTACGCTACCGCTAACCCATCCTACAAATAATTGTGCCTCCCTACTTAATTGGTTAAGCTAAAAGCTTGGATGTACTTAGTTTATAACCTTCTTTTTAGGTAGGAGAATTGCCAGATTCTTTTTTTTGCCTTTTGCCTTTTGCCTTTAGAAGCTAATTACCGATTACTGTTCACTGATAATTGCTATGTTAAGGCAAATAAAACCGAGAGATTATTAGCGGGCATAGGAATTACTTCTAACAATTGTAAACCTCGATCGCTCGCTGCTTGCACCACATCTTCTAAATTCCTAACTCCCCAAGCAGAGTTTTGAGAACGGAGAGAAAGATCAAAGCTTTCATTACTAGGAGAAGTATGTTTTCCCTGTCGTTTATAGGGACCATAAAGATAGAGAATTTCCCCTGGACTGAGAATGCGACTCGCTCCTGCCATTAAAGCTAAACAAGCGGACCAAGGGGCGATATGAATCATATTAATATTAACAATGGCATTAATAACAATATTTTCCTTCTCTACCGCCCAAACTGACTGATGAACATCGATAAATAGGGGGCGATCGAGATTAGAACTAGGACAATAATCGCACCAACTGCGAATACTATCTAGAGCCAGAGGGTTACAATCCGAGGGAATCCAACGACAAGGAGCAAGACGAGGGGCAAAAAAAACAGCGTGTTCACCCGTGCCGCTAGATATTTCTAGGATATTCCCAGTCTTCGGTAAAAATTGGCTGAGAACTTCCAAAATCGGCTGACGATTGCGTTCTGTTGCTGGAGCGTATTGACGTAAATCAGACATAATACTAAATCCTTTGAGTACAGGCTAGTTATGAGGAGAGGCAAAAGGGGGAATAAATAATCAGTTTTTAATAACAGGATTTAGTATAACTACAGCGTTTCTCCTAAAGATGAAGCGTAACCTAGATCAGTGATCAGCTTTTTTCTCCCTTCTCCCTTCTCTTCAATTCATAATTCATAATTACCACTCCTCAAACAGATTATATTACCCTTGGCAGTGCCTTGAGTCCGATCGCTGCTCTGGAAAAATATTAAGTTTTATTAAGAAGTTAGTGACAAAACACCAGCTTTAATCTCTATTATCGTAGTAAGTGGCTTTTGACTGGAATCAAGCCGGTCAAGATAAATAGTAACTTTTGCCCATCATCAAACAAAGATGGTCAGTCTAACTAAAACAGTCGCTGTGGCCATGCCCTCGTGATCAATTCCTATGTCAACCCTGGTTATTGTCGAATCCCCCACCAAAGCTCGGACGATCAGTAATTATCTGCCTAGCGGCTATCGAGTCCAAGCCTCCATGGGCCACATCCGCGATCTGCCCGCCTCCGCCGAAGAAATTCCCCCCGCCCAGAAAGACAAATCCTGGGCTAACTTAGGCGTGGATGTGGAGAACGATTTCGATCCTCTCTACGTCGTCCCCAAAACCAAAAGTAAAATCGTCAAAGAATTAAAAGAAGCCCTCAAAGGGGCCAGCGAACTGATCCTTGCCACCGACGAAGATCGGGAAGGGGAAAGCATCAGTTGGCATCTCTTGCAGGTACTCAACCCGAAAATACCCACCAAAAGGATGGTATTTCACGAAATCACCAAAGAAGCGATCCAAACCGCCCTGAAAAATTGTCGCTCCATCGACGAAAATTTAGTTCACGCCCAAGAAACCCGCCGCATACTCGATCGCCTCTACGGTTATACCCTCTCCCCCCTACTCTGGAAAAAAATCTCTAAAGGGTTATCCGCCGGCCGGGTGCAATCCGTAGCCGTGCGTCTGCTCGTGCAACGGGAACGGGAACGACGGGCCTTTAAAACCGCCAATTATTGGGACCTGAAAGCGACTTTAGAAAAGGACAAAAATCAATTCGACTCGAAATTAGTCACCTTAAACGGTCAAAAAGTGGCAAATGGGAGCGATTTCGATGCCGACACCGGCAGACTGCTCCCCGGTCGCCAGGTGACACTCTTAGATCAAGCGACGGCGGCGGCCTTAAAAGAACGCATCCAAGACAAAATCTGGCGCGTTAGCCACACCGAAGAAAAACCCACCACTCGCAAACCATCCCCCCCCTTCACCACTTCCACCCTACAGCAAGAAGCTAACCGGAAACTAGGCATATCCGCCAGGGACACCATGCGAATCGCCCAAAATCTCTACGAACAGGGCTACATCACCTATATGCGGACTGATTCCGTCCATCTTTCCGATCAGGCCATCACCGCCGCCCGCAATTGTGTAGAACAAATGTACGGCAAAAACTATCTCAGTCCCCAACCCCGGCAATACACCACCAAAAGCAAAGGAGCGCAGGAGGCCCACGAAGCCATCCGGCCCGCCGGCAGTAGCTTTCGCCTACCCCGGGAAACTGGTCTGAGCGGACTAGAATTCGCCCTCTATGACCTAATCTGGAAACGCACCGTCGCCTCACAGATGGCCGATGCCCGTATTACCCAGATCGCCGTCAATATTCAGGTGGAAGATGCCGGATTTCGCTCCTCCGGCAAAAGAATCGACTTCCCCGGCTTTTTCCGCGCCTATGTGGAAGGTTCCGACGATCCCGAAGCCGCCATCGACGACCAAGAAATCATCCTACCCCCCCTCAGCGTCGGTGATACCCCCAATTGTCGCAAACTAGAAGCCATTAGCCACGATACCCAACCCCCCGCCCGTTATAGCGAAGCCTCACTCGTAAAAACCCTCGAAAGTGAAGGAATCGGGCGACCCAGCACCTACGCCACCATTCTCGGCACAATTATCGATCGCGGTTATGCCCAAATGCGGAATAAAACCCTCATTCCCACCTTCACCGCTTTTGCCGTGGTTAGTTTGTTAGAAAATCATTTCCCCGACCTGGTAGATCCCAAATTTACCTCAAAAATGGAAGAAACCCTCGACGATATCGCCACCGGTTCCGCTCAATGGTTGCCCTATCTCGATCGCTTCTATCGCGGCGAAAAGGGGCTAGAAAGCCAAGTAAAAGAGCGCGAGAGTCAAATTAACTCTAGCACCGCCAAATCGGTGATTTTAGAGGATTTACAGGCAACTATCAAGATCGGCAAATACGGTCCCTATCTGGAAGTCTCCCGAGACGATCAAATCCTCACCGCTTCCATCCCCGCCGATTTAACCCCCGCCGACCTCAACCCCGAACAGGTAGAAACCCTGCTGCGACAAAAAACCGCAGGTCCCGATAAAATCGGTCTTGATCCCGACACCGGAGAACCCATTTATCTGCTCGTCGGTAGTTATGGTCCCTACGTCCAGTTAGGAGATGTCAGCGACGACAATCCCAAACCCAAACGCGCCTCCCTACCCAAAGGAGTCAAACCCGACGATATCACCCTCGAACAAGCGGTGGGTTTATTAGCACTGCCGCGACTGCTGGGAACCGATCCCCTCACCGGAGGCAAAATCAAAGCCAGTTTAGGACGCTTCGGTCCCTATATAGTTCGCGAAGAAGGCAAAGAAAAAGAATATCGTTCCCTCAAAGCCGGCGATGATATCCTAACCATCACCCTCGATCGCGCCTTGGCCCTATTAGCCGAACCGAAAAAAGCTCGCAGCACCCGCGGTTCGGGCAAACCACCCCTAAAAGAATTGGGCAAACATCCCGACGACGGGGAATTGGTGGCATTGTACGAGGGTCCCTACGGAGTTTATATCAAACACGCTAAGACCAACGCCAAAATTCCCGAAGGCGAAACCGCCGAAACCCTCACCCTAGAACAAGCTTTGTCGGCCCTAGCGGCCAAGGCAACTACTGCCAAGAAAACCACCACCAAGAAAACTACTTCTAGCACCACCAAAAAAACTACTTCTCCGGGTAGTAAAACCAGCAAAAGTAAGAAGGTTTAGCAGTTAGTGGTGAGGCAATTTTCTCCATGGTTAATTCCTCACCCCGACGCGGCGACAAATCCGGTTGGCTTTTTTGTCCTCTGCACCACTTTGACTAGGCTGATCCTAAGTAGGTAGGCGTTAAAAATTATCAGACACCACCCTTATCAAGGGTAGGGTTGATTCATGAATCAACCCTACCTTATCAAGTGGGGCAGGGGGGATCGAACGTAAAATCCATTTTTAATTTAATTATAACCAGCTACTTATACCTCAAATTCCCCTACTGTAAAGCAATCGCCATCGCTTCTTGGGGAATTTGCCGGTAAATTGGTTTTAAAAATTGTTCTATGGCATCGGATTCGGGAGCAGCCAGGGGAAAATTGCCTAAAATGTCGAGAATGGTTTGATTTTCATTCCCCGGCGTAATTACGACTAGGGAGGGATCTAGCTCTTCATCGTACTGCCAAAAGCGATCGATAGCACTTTCGGGGGCAGTTTTTTCGACTACTGCGGAGGGTTGACTGACTGCTAAAGGTTGATTATCAGAGGAATAGGAGCGTTTTTCCCGTAAAGCTTCCAGAATTTGGCTTTTGGTTCGGCCGCGCAGTTGCAACAGCAGGAAGGGATCGACGCTAAAACGATCGCCCAATTGATAATATACTGCTCCTATATGTTTGCAGGGGTTGGCTTGATCGGGACAGGTGCAACGGGAGCGAATATCGGCCAGGGAAAAGGGAAATAAATTCACCCCACTGTCGATAAAAATACGCTCGATATGATCGGGCATTTGTCCGGTGAGTAATTGAGCAGAATAAATGGCTTTTTTGGAGAGAAGCTTAATAATATAGTCCCATTCTTCATCACTAAAGGCCGCTAGGGATAAATCCACTATATAAGGCGCTGGTTCACTGCCTTGTACTCTGGCAATAACTTGCGAGTCTTCAAAGTCAATACTTAAAACATTGCCTTCTCTTGCGTACAGTCTGGCTCGTTCCAAGCGTTTTTTAAAGCGATAGGAATCGAGGAGTTCTAACCATTTTTGTACCCACCAAGCTTGTTCTGTCATTTTTTATTCACCCTACCGCTTATCAGCTTCGTTACCAACAAAAACGCCAATTCAAAAAGGAAAAGCATCACCCTAGAGGCTTTACTAGGAAAGGCTCATCAGGTATAGTCTGATCAATACAACAACAAATCAGACCCAAAAACGAAGCCCTCAATATCTTAACATAAGTAGGTAGGCACAATTATTTGTAGGATGGGTTAGCGGTAGCGTAACCCATGCGGGCGTTGGGTTTCATGCTTCAACCCAACCTACGTTTATTTTATATTTAATTCCACCCACCTACTTAGAACCAAGAAAGTTGCTCTACCAACTTAGTCAAGAGGAAAATTTATCTCAACGACAAATAGCCGTCTTGATCCTATGTCATCAAAGCACCACCTGAGCAAGTATTAAGAAGGAATCAGAGTTCCTGCGGATGCTATCTACAAAGGTATAGCACAAGCTGATACTAAATCGGTTTTTAGGCTAAGACGTATTTAAATCGCTTATTCTTAGATTAGCCGAATCTCCCCAAATCCCTTTACTGTTGCCTCTTGCCTCTTGCCTCATCTCAACAGGCAATTTAAATTACGAACAGCTTAATAGTGTGATTAACTCCCAATCGAACTTTAAAAATCCACTCCCCACTTCCCACTTTCCTATACTTTTTAAACAGGATTTAGTATGAGAGTGAGACTCGCCGCAAAAACTGAAAACAACCTTTTAAAAAAGTAAGTAAGTACCTAGGCAAAATTAATTACATACTCGCCTCCAAAATTGTCCAGCACTTTTTTAACGTAAGCGAGGAGGCTCTTTCGGTCTTTATAGGTGCTAAATTCAATCCATTCATATTTTAAAAATCTCCATAATATTTCAATTAAATTTCGCTAGTAACCGTTCCGACCTGTATCTCATAAAATAATTGATTATCTCGTTTCATTATTCCTAAAATATTTAGTCTTTTACCTTCAATTGGTGGCAACTTAATCGTGGTTTTTTCTTCTTGCCAAGCGTAAGGAATACAAGGCTTTGAATCCCATCCCATTTCATCCAAATATCCTATCTCAATCTCTCCTCTTTTTTCCTGTTTTTTGAGTTCTTCTAAAATAGGTAGTTTGACCTCAATCTCCCACTCATCAGACGTTTTGGCGACCCCTTTTCTCACCCTTTTCCACCTCATGTTGATTTTTTTATGAGTCTTTTTATCGTGTCTTTGCTTACGGTTAATTTCCATTCTTCTACAATTTTTATCTGGATTTTTTTTAAGCTTTTCGGTTCTTCAACTTGTTGACCTTGTGCTTCTATCAATTTAGGTTTTCTCCCTCTTCCTAGACGATTATAAAAACCAATTAGTTTTCTATCTTTCC
>NZ_CAIP01000240.1 GCF_000297435.1 Microcystis sp. T1-4
GCCGAAAACTTCTCCGATGATCTAGCCACTTGGTTATTGGGTTCTCCCCTCCCCTTAACCGTCCTCGACCCGACGGAATTACAATTAGACCCCATTCGTGCCGATTCCCTGATTTTTTTGCAGTCAGAGGAATTAATTCTTCATACCGAGTTTCAAACCGACCCCGACTCCAAAATTCCCTTCCGAATGCTCGATTATCGCATTCGCGTCTATCGTCGTCATCCCCAAAAACAAATGCGTCAAGTGGTAATTTATCTGCGACGCAGTGATTCCCCCCTAGTGCAAGAAAATACTTTCCGTCTGGGGGAAACCTTTCATTCCTTCCAAGTCATCCGTCTTTGGGAAGAAAATACACCACAATTTTTCCATCATCCCGGTTTATTACCCTTTGCCATCCTCAGCAATACCGATGATCCCGAACAGGTGTTAAGTCTGGTGTCCCGTTCTCTAGAAACTATCCCCGAAAAACAGGTGCAAAGCAATCTCGCTGCCGCTACCAGTATTCTCGCCGGGTTAGTATTAAATCGAGAGACGATTAAAAAAATCCTTCGGAGTGACATTATGAGAGAATCTGTCATCTATCAAGATATTTTAGAGGAAGGCGAGGAAAAAGGACTAAAAAAAGGCTTGCAAGCGGGTAAAGAGGAAAAAGCTCGACAAATTGCCCTAAAAATGCTATCTGCTGGGGTTCCTATCTCAGAAATCGCCCGATTTACCGATTTATCCCCCGACGTGATCGAGGAATTACAAAGACAGCAGCACAATTAAAGCTTTTAACCGCAAAGGGTGGCGAATTGGCAAAATTTTGGCTCATCCCCCCACCCCAAGCGCGGTTAACGACGTTTAGCGAGGCGACACACCACTAAACCGCTCCCTAGTATGCCTAGTCCGATAATACTAGAAAGTTTGGGAGTGGACACATTACCAATATCACCCGGAATATCAGCAGCAACAAGGCGAAAGTTATCGATTGCAGCATAACCACTGCTGAGAATATCGGTTTTATCCCAAAAAAGCCCCAATTTTCTCCACGGCAGCCTCTAGAATATCGGGATCGTGAACTAAGGCAAAACGCACATAACCCTCACCACCCTTACCAAAACCGGAACCGGGGGAAACAGCGACACCGGTTTGGGCCACCAATTGCCGACAAAAATCAACGGAATTACCCGGCCAACTGGGGGGAATTTTCGCCCAAACGTACATAGTGGCGGCCGGAGTGGCAACTGGCCAACCGATGCGATTTAGGGCATTAATAAACACATCCCGGCGTTTTTGGAAGATAGCGACGGTTTCCTTGACCGAATCTTGATTACCAGTTAAAGCGGCAATTGCACCGTTGAGTATGCCCAAATACTGATTAAAATCAACCATGGCTTTAATCTGTCGCAAAGCCATAATTAACTGCGGGTTGCCAATGGCGAAACCGATGCGAAAACCGCCCATATTATACGACTTGGAAAAGGTAAAAAACTCGATCGAATTAGTTTTAGCTCGATCGGCCTGTAAAATTGACGGGGGGGGCGATGTTCCCGCAAAAAAGATGTCTAGATAGGGAAAATCGTGGATTAAAACTAAATTATGCTGACGGCAAAAATCAACCGCTTTTTGGAAAAATGCCAAAGGTGCGATCGCTGTAGTGGGATTATGGGGATAACTCAAGACCATCAGCTTCGATTGTGCCAGCACTGCCTCAGGAATGTCCTCTAAAACCGGCAGAAAGTCATTTTTTGCCAAAATTGGCATTCCGTAGATTTGACCGCCAGCAAGGGCAACACCGCCCAAATGGGAGGGATAACCCGGATCGAGGAGCAGGGCAAAATCCCCGGGGTTGAGAAGGGCCAAAGGTAGATGGGCCGTGCCTTCCTGAGAACCAATTAGGGGTAAAACCTCCGTTTCTGGATCGATGGGAACACCAAAGCGATCGCTATACCAGTTAGCGGCAGTTATTCGGAAGTCTCTGGTCCCATTATGGAGTAAATAGCCGTGGGTGTGAGGATCGTGGAGAGATCGCTCTATAGCATCGATAACATGGGGAGCAGCCCCAAGATCGGAGGAACCGAGCGAAAGATCGATAATGATATTACCCGCTTCTCTACTGGCAGCTTTTGCCCGATCCATATCGGCAAAAACGTTGGATTGGAGTGCCTGTAAGCGGTGTGCTAGGGTTAAGTTATTCATAACCACAGATACCTAATTAGCTGACATAGGTATCGATAAAAGATTGTAATTGTTGTTTGCCGATCGCCCCTTCATGAGTGGCAATAATTTCGTTATCTTTAAAGATGCGTAAAGCAGGAACACCTTTCACATCACATTTAGCCACCGAGTTGGGGTTAGGGTCCACCTCTAGTTTAACTACTTTTAGCCGTTCGCCGTAGGTGTTGGCCACCCAATCGATCGAGGGGGATACCAAACGACACGGACCGCACCAACTCGCCCAAAAATAGACTAAAACGGGTTTTTCGACCTCAAAAACCTCTTGGTCAAACTTCTGATCGCTAATGACAGTTACGCTACTCACAGTATTTATTTCCTCACCATCGTTACTGATCATCATAGGGGTTCTGGGTAATTTTCGGCAATTATCCACTTCCACAATTCCTTAAACATGAGGATCGAAGACATCGCGTAAACCATCACCGATAAAATTAATACTTAACACTGTGATCACGATAGCCAGAGCCGGAAAAATGACCAAGTGGGGGGCAGTTGTCAAGTAATCTTTAGCTTTAAATAACATTTGTCCCCAAGTCGGCACATCGGGGGGGAAACCCAAACCCAAAAAACTCAGGGTTGACTCGGTAATAATCGCATTACCCACCGCTAAAGTAGCCGCCACGATGATCATTCCCAAAACATTAGGCAATAAATGCACCCAGATTAAACGGAAAGGAGTGGCCCCCAAAGCAATCGCAGCCGAGACAAACTCCATCTCTCGTAATTTTAAAAAATTTCCCCGCACCAATCGGGCCACCGACATCCAATTTAAACCCCCGATTACTAAAACCACGAGGATAAAAATACCCGTTTCCGGTCCGGCGATTTTTTTGATGCTATCGCGAAATAGATAGACAATCAGTAAAAGTAGGGGCAATTGGGGCAAAGATAGGAATAAATCCGTTAATCGCATCAATAAGCCATCGATTGCGCCCCCGTAAAACCCGGAAATAGCCCCGATCGCTGTCCCTAGAATAATCGCAACTATCATAGCAGCAATCCCCACCGCTAGGGAAATTCGACCCCCCACCAAAATCCTCGCCAATTGATCCTGGCCCAGATCGTTAGTGCCGAAAAGATGTTTTAAACTAGGGGGAGCAGTGGTTTGACTAAAATCAATGGTATCGATGGGGACCCGATAAAAAATCGGACCGAATAGGACGGCAAGAATAATTATAATTAATGCGATCGCTCCTATTACTGCCAGGGGATCTCGGTAAAAACGTCGCCAAGTATCGATAATTGCAGAAGACAGGGGAGACATAAGCTGTTAAGTGTTTAAATTACTTTTTGAGACGAGGCACTCTTGCATTAGGGGAGATTCCGCTAATCTAAGAATAAACGGTTTAAATGAGTCTTTTTAGTCTGCTGTATTTTAGGTAAAATCTCAAGATGAGTCCCTTTATTGAAGGAACCGTTGTGTTATAGTATAACTCAAGTTCAGAAAATAGAGAGTAAAACTATGACTGTTAAAGAACTTATTCAAACAGCAATTGATAATTTACCTGAAGAACAACTAGATGAACTTTATCAATTAATTAAAAATTTCACCGCCAGCAAAAACAACTTATTAGAAGAAAAACCATCCTTATTCAAACGTCATTTTCCAGTTGAGAATATGGTGGGTAAAGCTAAAATACTAGGTGATATGGTCAGTCCTATTGTAGATGAAGAAGATTGGGAATGTCTGAAGTAATTGTGCTTGATACTCATATTTGGTTGTGGTTAATAAATGGCAATTTTGACAGATTTCCCGAGCATTGGCTAGAAAAATTTGAGTTAGCAGAATCTCTCGGAGTTTCCCCCATTTCTTGCTATGAAATAGCCCTTGCTAACCAACGGGGGAGATTAGAATTAAGTTATCCCCTTCAAGAGTGGATTCAACAAGCTTTAACAGTAGCTAAAATAGATATATTTTCAATTACCCCCGAAATTGCCATTAGAGCCGTTAATTTATCTCCCATTCACAAAGATCCTTTTGACCGTATTATTATGGCTACAGCCCTAGCATACGGGGCAAAACTGGCTAGTATTGATAACTTATTTTCTAAATATGTTGAAATCAAAGATCATCTCATGGAGAGAGGGAAATAGTGATAAGTAAGAGGACAAAATCAACAGATGATTAAAATTTACACGGAAATCGAAGGGGGGCAAAATTGGTTAGAGCGCCATCAAAAATCTTCTCCGATATTTGCCCTAGTTTTGGGGTTTACCGAGACGGGATTAATCCCCGGAATCTCCACCGCCGGTGCTACCCCGGAAGATAGAAAATACACTGCGATCGCCGATGCCGAATTTATCGTTAAAGGAGTTTCACCCCATCCCCGTTATCCCTTACCCCCCCTAACGGTGGGAGCCTCCCCTGCCTATATTACCCGCGCCGTGGTGGAAAAATTAGCCATTCCCGTCCGGGTTTTTAACGCCGGTTTACCCTTGCCCCCGGCCGTCGATTATATCGAACTGGGGGGACAACCGGCCCGTTGTCTCTCCACCGGCCGCGCCCTAGATTTCGACATAGTAAAACACCTGTTCGCCCAAGGACTAACCTGGGGAGAAAAATTAGCCCGGGAGTCTAGTTATCTAATTATCGGCGAGTGTGTGGTCGGTGGCACCACCACCGCCCTCGCCATCCTAACTGGATTGGGTTATCGAGCCAACGGTAAAGTTAACAGTAGCCATCCCCAGTGCAATCATGCTCAGAAACAGGCAATAGTTGAGCAGGGATTAGCCCGAAAAGAAATTTTTGATCCTTTTGAGGTAATCGCCGCCCTAGGCGATCCTCAGCAGATTTTCGTCGCTGGCATGGCCATCGCCGCCAGTGGGCAGGGTGGGGTACTCCTCGCCGGAGGAACCCAAATGTTAGCCGTTTCTGCCCTAATTAAAGCTCTAGTGGCTAAATATGCCTATCCCGTTAACTGGGAAAATATCATCGTCGGCACAACTCGCTGGGTAGCGGAAGATAAAACGGGGGATACGGTGGGATTAGCCCGAATGATCGGAAAAGTGCCTTTATTAGCCACACAATTAAACTTTTCCGCCTCTAAATACCCGGTTTTGCAGGCTTATGAACAAGGTTTCGTCAAGGAAGGAGTCGGTGCGGGGGGATGTGCGATCGCCGCTTATCTGTACCAGAATTGGACTAATCAAGATTTGCTCAAAGCGATCGAAAATTTAATCGGGTTTCAACTAAACTGTTGACTATCTATTTGGGCATCACCTATCGCTGAAACCCTAGATTTTTTATCCGAATGCTTCGCCCCTACCCCTGAACAATAACCTATCGCTGAAATCCTAGATTTTCTAATCAGAGAAAGTTATGTTAACAGAGATCAATATTGGGACTTTTATAAAAAGCGATCCCAAAATTCATGGGGGTTGTCCTATTATTGCGGGAACTGCTGTTACTGTACGAAGAATAGTGATCTGGTATAAGTTAGGATATAGTCCTGAAGAAATTGCCGATGAAATCCCTCATCTTTCTTTGGCACAGGTTTATGATGCTTTGACCTACTATCATACTAACAAAGAAACAATAGAAGCAGAAATTATAGCCGAAGCCGCCGAAGCAGATCGCATTGAAGCATTACATTATTCTTCTTCTTATGAGTAGAATTGGCTTATATATGGATGAGGATTCTACAGCGTTCAAAATGATTTAGATAATCCGGCTTGTTTCAAAACTGCATTGGCAGTATGGCGTGATTTAATAGTATTATCAACTACAAATCTTCTTTCTGTCAGAGGACTATACCAAATTTCATGATCTCCTTTACCTTGACGTTCAAAATAACATCCAGCTGCTGAGAGCAGTTTTTTTAATGCAGGTGTTAAAGAAGTAGCCATCTAAACAGCGCACTCAATTGATTCTTGACGATGACTAATTAGTTCAAAAGTTATCGGTGCTTGAGGTTCAAGAGTAATTAGATGATTGAGTTGTAATAATTCTGGAATCATCTGTCGTAATTTAGCTGTTAAAGCTTCGATGGTATCAGCTTCGGTGACTAATCCAGGAATATCTTCACTCTCTGCTACCCAAACTTGCGCCTCTCGATCCCAAAATGCTTCTACTTGGTACGGTTTTTGATTCATGATGATTTAGTTCAAGTGAGTAGAATTAGCTTATATATTAATCAAGATTATACAGTGCGATCGCTTTTCTGACAATCTTACCACCAATCCCCAACTCTTGATGATTGCCGATGAATCGCTTATAACTGAATTTACCACGCTATGAATGAACAACGCACCCAATACCGTCTAAACTATGATTTTTTTTGATTGTTTGATTGACTAGGATTTTTTTCGGCTATCGTCCCTGTGATAGAATTCTGATAATCTCCCCATTCAATCCCCTACCCCGACCAATGCTTGGGCTATGCTAGAATGGTGATAAAAGCATAGAATCCTATGTAGTTTAATTAGTTGAAACTGAATCGAAGAAAGTTATGTTAACAGAGATCAATATTGGCACTTTCATAAAAAGCGATCCCAAAATTCATGGAGGTTGTCCTATTATCGCGGGAACTGCTGTTACTGTGCGAAGAATAGTGATCTGGTATAAGTTAGGATATAGTCCTGAAGAAATTGCCGATGAAATCCCTCATCTTTCTTTGGCACAAGTTTATGCCGCTCTAACTTACTATCATACTAACAAAGAAACAATAGAAGCAGAAATTATAGCCGAAGCCGCCGAAGCAGATCGCATTGAAGCATTACAATAATAGTTTTGCCCAAATTTTTATTAAGGACGGGATGATCTTAAAAATATGCAATATCAAGTCAATCTCAAGCAATCAGAAGAGGGATATGCTGTTTGGTGTCCTAGTTTACCTGGCTGTGCTTCTCAAGGGATAACTAAAGAAGAAGCACTCAATAATATTCAAGATGCAATTCAGTCTTATTTAGAAGTTGCTGCGGAGTTGAATCAAGGGATCGAATCTTATTATGTAGAAGTTGAATTAAATCATGCCTAGTCTTGCTGTAATTAATCATCAACGAGCAATTAAAGCCTTTGAAAAAGCAGGATTTCAGATTGTTATACAGGGGAAACATATTACCATGACTGATGGAGAAAATATTCTCACTATTCCAAGGCTAATCCAATTAATGCCTATACAATGGGAACAATTACTAAAGGTTCTGGATTAACTATTGAAGAATTTAAAAAACTTTTATAAAACAATCTCAACCTATGAACGAACAACGCACCTAATTCTGTCTAAATTATGATTTTTTTGATTGTTTGATTGACTAGGATTTTTTCGGTTATTATCCCTGTGATACAATTTTGATAATCTCCCCATTAAATCCCTGTAGGGGCGAAGCATTCGGATAGAAAATCTAGGGTTTCAGCGATAAGTTATTGCCCGAATGCTTCGCCCCTACCCCCGAACAATAACCTATCGCTAAAGATAACTGAATTAACCGCCACCATCCGCCACGCTATGAATGAACCCAAAAAACATCGACAATCTATTCGCTTAAAAGGCTATGATTATAGACTTAATGGAGCTTATTATATAACAATTTGTTCTTATCAAAAGCAGTATTTATTTGGTGAAATTGTTGAAGGAAATATGGAGCAGAATTTACTTGGTGATACTATTGAAGCGGTATGGTATAGACTACCTCTAAATTTTAAATTTATTGAACTAGATGCTTTTATTGTCATGCCCAATCATATTCATGGAATTATAGTAATACAAAATTATGATCTGGAAAAGACCGAATACGATTCTCAATATACTCACGGTACAATGCCGGAATCTTTGGGGGCTATTGTGCAGAATTTTAAATCAATTTCTACTCGTAAAATCAATTTTTTATGTGGCGATCGCCTGAAAATTTGGCAGCGCAATTATTATGAACATATCATTCGCAATGAAAATTCTTATCAAAAAATCCGGCAATACATTCTTGATAATCCGCAAAATTGGGAACAAGACGAGAACAATCTGAATAAATTCAAACCAATGTAGGGGCAAATAACCTGTGGGGACAAATAACCTGCGGGGACGAATAACCTGTAGGGGCGAAGCATTTGGGCATAACATATCGCTGAAACCATAAATTTCTTATCCGAATGCTTCGCCCCTACCCCAGACAATAACCTTAGCCTATCATCCCTGTGATACAATTCTGATAATCTCCCCATTAAATCCCTGTACGGGCGAAGCATTTGGGCATAACATATCGCTGAAACCATAAATTTCTTATCCGAATGCTTCGCCCCTACCCCGGGCAATAAACTAATAACCTTCGCCTATTATCCCTGTGATAAAATTACGA
>NZ_CAIP01000239.1 GCF_000297435.1 Microcystis sp. T1-4
TAGAACAAATTGCTCAAGCTTTAGACTTAGAAATTGAACAAGTACCAGAAGTCAATGAGGGACAAAATTGAGTGAAAACGGACAGTATTTTCTATCGTCTCTTTGAGACTTTTCCCGAAAGTTTCTTTGATTTGCTCAATCTTCCCCCAGAAACCGTCAATCATTATCAATTTTCCTCCCTAGAAGTTAAACAACTCGCTTTTCGTTTAGATGGGGTTTTTATTCCCGATAACCTGAATGATCCGATTTACTTTGTCGAGGTACAATTTCAAAAAGATGAACGGTTTTACTCGCGCTTTTTTAGTGAAATATTTCTCTATTTTCATCAAAGTGAGATTAGTAACAATTGGCAAGGGGTGATCATTTATCCCCATCGGGAAATTGAAAATAGTCCCAAATCTCGTTATCAAGAATTCTTTGAGTCAGGTCGGGTTAACTGTTATTATCTGAATCAGTTAGATGAGGGAGATTCTCTGGGGGTAAAAGTGTTACAATTAATTGTAGAATCGGAAGCCAACACCTTAGCTCAAGGCAAAGAACTGATTCAACAGGTTAGACAACAATTCCAAGAGTCTTTAAAAAGAGAGGACATTCTAGAATTAATTGAGACAATT
>NZ_CAIP01000238.1 GCF_000297435.1 Microcystis sp. T1-4
AGAGAGGAAGGCAGAGAGGAAGGCAGAGAGGAAGGCAGAGAGGAAGGCAAAGAGGAGGGTAAAGAAGAAAAAGCTCGACAAATTGCCCTAAAAATGCTATCTGCTGGCTTTCCTATCCCAGAAATCGCCCAGTTTACTGATTTATCCCCCGATGCGATCAAGCAATTACAAAGACAGCAGCACAATTAAAGCTTTTAACCGCAAAGGGTGGCGAATTGGCAAAATTTTGGCTCATCTCCCCACCCCAAGCGCAATTAACCACGTTTAGCGAGGCGACGCACCACTAAACCGCCCCCTAGTATGCCTAATCCGATAATACCAGAAGGTTCGGGCGTTTTGAATACCTGTATGCGATTGTTGAACGTATCGGCCACATAGATGTTACCACCGCCACCGACAGCGATACCGTAGGGTGTATTGAACTGACCGTTCCCCGTACCGGAGCTACCGAAAGCGTACTGGAAGACACCACCGGAGTTAAACACCTGTACGCGGTTGTTGTTCGTATCGGCCACATAGATATTACCAACGCCATCGACAGCGACACCACCAGGTGAAAAGAACTCACCGTTCCCCGAACCGGAGCTACCGAAAGTGGACAGCAAGGTACCACTAGAGTCGAACACCTGTACGAGATTGTTGTCAGTATCGGCTACATAGATCTTACCACTGCTACCGACGGCGATACCTTGGGGTAAACTCAAATTACCGACCCCGAAAGTGGACAGGAAGCCTCCATTGGAGTCGAACACCTGTACGCGATCGTTGAACGTATCGGCTACATAGATATTACCACCGCTACCGACGGCGATACCGTAGGGGAAACCCAAATAACCGACCCCGACAGTGGACTGGAAGACTCCACTGGAGTTGAATATCTGTACCCGCTCGTTGAACGTATCGGCCACATAGATATTACCAACGCCATCGACAGCGACACCAACGGGTGAACTGAACTCACCGTTCCCCGTACCGGGGCTACCGAAAGTGGACAGGAAGCCTCCATTGGAGTCGAACACCTGTATGCGGTTGTTGGCAGTATCGGCTACATAGATCTTACCACCGCTACCGACGGCGATACTGTAGGGGTTATTGAACTGACCGTCCCCCGCACCGGAGCTACCGAAAGCGAATTTAAAATCGGCCGCAGTGGCACTGGTGGCGATACTAATACATCCGATCGCAGTGGCCGTGACTAGGGAAAAAGATTTCAGCAGAGCCTTTGATAAGCTACGCTTCTCCCGCCCCCCATGATTGATAACTTTAGATAGGGACATAAAACTTCAGAATATCTGCCCCTAATATACCCTTTCCTCTCGCAATTGTCAAGAAATTTCTGGGAAGATGTGACAAATTTGCCAATATCTATGGGATAAGTCTATGGTTAGAATTGAATTTTGCCTATAATTTATTCCGCGCTACGATTCTCTTCGGCAACAGTTACGGCCAATACAGGATGTCAACACCGGCGACCGAGGGTATCCTAGGAGAAACGGAAAGTAATCCCTGACGATGTTTGATAATATTTGTAAATTTATTGCCGAAAACTTCTCCGATGATCTAGCCACTTGGTTATTGGGTTCTCCCCTCCCCTTAACCGTCCTCGACCCGACGGAATTACAATTAGACCCCATTCGTGCCGATTCCCTGATTTTTTTGCAGTCAGAGGAATTGATTCTCCATACCGAGTTTCAAACCGACCCCGACTCCAAGATTCCCTTCCGAATGCTCGATTATCGCATTCGCGTCTATCGTCGTCATCCCCAAAAACAAATGCGTCAAGTGGTAATTTATCTGCGACGCAGCGATTCTCCCCTAGTGCAAGAAAATACCTTCCGTCTGGGGGAAACCTTTCATTCCTTTCAAGTCATCCGTCTTTGGGAAGAAAATACACCACAATTTTTCCATCATCCCGGTTTATTACCCTTTGCCGTCCTCAGCAATACCGATGATCCCGAACAGGTGTTAAGTCAGGTGTCCCGTTCTTTAGAAACTATCCCCGAAAAACAGGTACAAAGCAATCTCGCTGCCGCTACCAGTATTCTCGCCGGGTTAGTATTAAATCGAGAGACGATTAAAAAAATCCTTCGGAGTGACACTATGAGAGAATCCGTCATCTATCAAGATATTTTAGAGGAAGGC
>NZ_CAIP01000237.1 GCF_000297435.1 Microcystis sp. T1-4
CACAGAACAAAATCACCTCTTCGCCTGTATTGCCTTGTCCTAGTGGTGGTTCTCACCATACCATCAAGAATGGTTCTATTGATAATGGGAACCCCAAACATTAATGTTAAGAATGTGGTGGCCAGTTTGTCAGCAATCCCACTAATAAAACTTTATGAACGCACCAGAATTAGCCATTGCTACCTTTGGTTTAACCAAACAATTTGACCGCCATGGGGCCGTTAATCAAGTGGATTTGCAGATTGAAGCGGGGGAAGTTTATGGGTTAATCGGTCCAAATGGAGCAGGAAAAACCACTTTAATTAGGATGTTAGCGGCAGCGGAAGAACCGACAACCGGAGAAATATATCTGCACGGAGAACGTCTTTTCAGAGATGAGAGTAATCCCCGTCTGAAAAGAAATTTAGGTTATCTACCCGATAATTTTCCCCTCTACGATGACCTAAATGTCTGGAATTATCTGGATTATTTTGCCCGTCTTTATCATATCCCTCGCTCCCAACGTCATCGCCGCATTTATGAGGTTCTAGAACTGGTACAATTAACCAATAAAAGCCATAATTTGATCGCTACTTTGTCCCGGGGAATGAAACAACGTTTAAGTTTAGCTCGAACGATTATCCATGAACCTTTAATTTTACTTCTCGATGAACCAGTTTCTGGATTAGACCCGATCGCTCGCCTACAATTTCGTGAGATTATTAAAGTCTTACAATCGGCAGGTATGACTATTTTAATTTCCTCCCATGTCCTTAGTGATTTAGCGGAACTTTGTAGTTCTGTGGGCATCATGGAATTAGGTTATCTAGTGGAAAGTACCTCTTTAGAGGAATTAAATCAACGTCTAGCCAGCCAATACTTGCAGATTACGACTCTAGGTAATTTAGAAACCTTAGAAACTGCTCTTAAACAATGTGTTTTTGTGGAAAGTTGGCAAAGAATTATTAATACTAATACTCTCCGGGTTAGATTTACGGGAACCCTAGAAGATAGTGCCGAATTGTTGAAATCTTTAGTGGTTTCTGGCCTGACCTTAAGCGAGTTTTATACTTGCCGCGAAGATTTAGAAACTATTTTCCTAAAACTGGGACATCGACAGGCATCCTAAGGGGAAATATTAACTTTTAAATCTCGGATAGTAACTTTTCGACTAATTTAATTTGCTCCTGACTAAAACCCGCTTCTTTCAGGTGTGCCAGAAACCATTTTTCTCGATAACGACCGTCTAAATCCCTAGCCTTTTTGTAGGTATCTTGCGCCTTTTTACTATCACCTTGATCTAAATAAATTATTGCCAAAGCTACAAGAGGATGGGGATTATTTGGCTCTAATTTAACTGCTTTTTCTGCGTTAGTAATAGCGGAATTAAAATCTTTTAAACGATGATAGGCAAGGGATAAATTATAGTAGGCGATTTCATTATCGGGTTTTAAATTAGCGGCTTTAGTATGAGTGACTACGGCTTTTTCAAGATCACCAGCCACTAGATAAACAATTCCCAAAGCATTATAGGCAGCCAGATGATCGGGGGCAATTTTTATCGTTTCTTCGAGGGTTGTTCGTGCCGCTAAAGGTTGTTTAGCTAGATGTTGTGTCCAACCTAAAATTACTCTCCCGTCTAGATGATTGGGGTTTAACTGTAGCGATTTTTTTAAAGCCTCAATACTTTTGATAAAATCTCCCTGTTGACGATACTGTAATCCCAATTGACGATAACGATTAGCCGATTTAATGTCCGATGGCGAAATAATCGGACTGGGAGAAGGAGAAACGAGCATCTCGGCTGTCGGTTCTTTTGTCAGGGGAGAGGGAGGACTACAGCCCCAAAAAACCGGGGAACTAAAGATGATCGAGATAGTCAGGAGTCGATAACTATTCATGGGACAATTAATACCAGTCCAATTGTTAAGGGTGTCATCAAATTATGAATTATTCCCCTGAATCCGTGCAACGACTGCTCGATTCCGATGATTATGGCGATCGCTTATCGGGAGTTAATCAACTGCGTTATTTAGCCCCAGAAATCGCCTTCGAGATGTTACAGCCTGTAATTAACGATAGTAACGCTAGGGTGCGTTATTCGGCGGTAAGTCAGCTAGATATCCTCGGTCGTCAGAATCCTGATCTGGCCTTAACTATTCTACGCGATCGTTTGTTAAATGATCCCGAAGCAGACGTGAAAGCAGCCGCGGCCGATGCGATCGGGGGGTTAAAATTAACGGCAGCCTACGATGATCTGGTGGCCGTCTATCAACAATCCTCCGACTGGTTAATTCAATTTAGCATTGTGGCAGCTTTGGGCGAATTGGGGGAACCCCGGGGCTTTGAACTGCTGGAAATCGCCCTAAACTCCGATAATGAATTGGTAAAAACGGCCGCCGTTAGCGCTTTTGGGGAACTAGGCGACCCTCGCGCCGTCTCTTTACTTGTTCCCTTGGCTAGTGATGATGATTGGCAACTGCGCTATCGTCTCGCTCAAGCTTTAGGTCGTTTAGGGGGGGAAGATGCGATCGCTGTTTTGACCCAGTTAACTAGCGACAAAAGCGCCCAAGTCGCCCAAGAGGCCCGCAATAATCTTGTTCAAGGGTGATACAGAATAGTTGATTTTTGTCAATACCATTTACAATAAACTTTAATTAAGAATCGTTAACAAAGGTAAAGCGATGAAACAATTTACCCGTTTAATCTTGCTCGTCAGTCTCCTCGCGGGGGGCTGTTTCTTTCCCTCAATTGCGATCGCCGATAATCCGGGGGGGGCAATCGTGAGCAGGAATTCACAGGTTAACGAACTACTGCGTCAAGCGCGGCAATTGGTCAGAAATGGCAATTATGGGGAAGCTATAGCCGTTTACGAGCGGGCTGCCGCCCTTGATGGCAATAATGCCAAAATTTTCTCTGGGATCGGCTTTTTACAAACGCGGCAAGGGGATTATAACGCCGCCGCCCAAGCATACCAAAAAGCTTTAAGTCTCGATCCGAGTAATCCCGACTTTTTCCATGCTCTCGGTTATAGTTTGGCTAATATCGGTGATTATGACAATGCAGCCACCGCTTACTACTACGCTATTCAAATAGAACCGAAAAACGTCCAACACTACCTCGGTTTAGGGGTGGTATTATTACGGCAAAAAAACTATGCAAAAGCGGGCGAAGTTTACCAATGGGTTTTAGCTCTCGACCCCAATAATCAGCAAGCCCATGAAATCATGGGTAAAGCTTTGATCGAACAGAATAAAAGCACCGAAGCCCTCGATTTTCTCCAAAAATCCCTACAAAGATTCCCTAACAATAGTGAATTAAGATTGCAACTGGCCAGCCTTTTGCTCAAACAGGGCGATTTAAATGGCGGAACCCAGATTTTAAAAGAAATAGAACGACACAATGCAGGAAATTTTTTAATTCAGCTAAAAATAGGTATTTTACTCGAAAAACAAGAGCGTTTTGACGAGGCTCTCCCCTTTTATCGTCGCGCTGTTTTCCTGCAGCCCCAATCGTTGGAAGCACAAGCGGGAATCGGTCGCATCCATCTGGCCAGAAAAGATTATCTTGCAGCAATTATCGCCTATCAAGATTTGGCCGAAATCGCCCCCAATAACGCCGATGTCTATCTTAATCTCGGTCGGGCCTACGCGGGCCGGGGACGAAAAACAGAGGCGGAGGAAGCTTTTAAGCAAGCGCGAGCGGTTTATGTGCTGAAAAATAATCAATCTGGCCTGGAGGAAGTGGATGCCCTGCTGAAGAAGTTGGTTGAGTAAAACCAGATCAGTGATCAGCTTCTCATTGAGGGTGCGGAATGTGGGTTACAAGATTTATCAAGAGTTTCCCCCCTCGCAACTCAAGAAAAAATCATCATTTTTTCTTGAGTTGACACCGATTTGCCCCCCGTGCCAGCCCCAAATATTCTTCTAAGAATTGCTATTTTTGCGGCGATACCAACGCCGGATTGAACTTCCGCCAATTCCCCCTCCTAATACCAAAAGTGATAAAAGATTGCTGGGTTCTGGTATCGCTGTTGACTGTACTCCTGTAACTGTAATCGTTCCAGGGGGGCTGCCACTAGGGAAGTTAGGATGAAAAGGATCACCACTACGAGCAATAGAGCCACCACACGGTGCTTCCTGTTGTCCGGTTCCATTATTCGGACCGGTGGCAAAATTACCGACTTGTCCATTAGGCTCGTTAGGATGATTTCCACCATTAGGACTACCTGTACAAGTAGTAGGTAAATTGCCCGTTGCGATGGTTTTTAGATCGTACTCGAACAGTTTTGTTTCCCCCGGCGCAAAAGTACCTAGAGAAATAGTCGTGGTGACAGGGCCAAAAAAGTAGGAGTAGGAAGTAGTAGGAGTAAGAGGACTAAGAGTACCCCCTAAAGAGTGAGTACCTGTATCGGCAAAAGAAAATGTATTAGTCCCACCGTTGTATTGAAGCTCGGCACTACTGTCCCAGATGGATGTCCCATTGAGTCGAATGTCAATTTCGTAGCGAGCGAATAACCCCTGTCCGCTTGTGGGTGTATAGCTGGGAGAAATATAAGCGCTCAGTTCTCCCGGAATGATCGTAAAGGTAAAAGTAGCCGGAGAAGGGAAAGGATTTGGGTTGACAAAGGTATCTTTATAAGTAAACAATCCAGTAATGTCATAGTTGCCATCACCGGAAACCCGTGACCCAAAATTGCCAGTGACATCACCGTAGGTGTGATAAAAGACACCGTTACCAGGGACATCATTGTCCCCAGCCAAGACATCTACATAACCACTGGTTGCTGGTCCGTCAATATCGGGAGAACCTGGTCGCGTAATTCCCGCAAGCTTCCAATCAACTTCTGCTTTAATTATTGCCGCTTGCACCGGAACAGTTGCCAACATTAAGGAAGTTGCGATTCCTGATATTAACCAGTTTTTATGTGAACCAAGTATGTCAGTAAATTGTGAACGCATTTTTGCCTCCTAAGATATTTTTTTATTCGGCTTCCAAAGCTCGTATAAGTGCTACGCCCAAGGCAAAAGGCAGTCTGCTAATATGTTTGCTGGCTGAATAATGCTAATTGCGCGTGGCAATCATACTCCCCGATACTAGAGGATTATCTAGTTTTCGTCAACTGTTTTTAGTTAAGATTTGTTACAAGGTTAAATTACGGACTTTCTCAGATAGATGATACTAAATCCGTTGAATATAGGCTACTTATCAGGACAGGCAAAGGGCAAGAGGCAAGAGGCAAAAGGGGGAATAAATAATCAGTCTTTAATAACCAGATTTAGTATTAGATAGTCAATAGTTTATTCCCAATCGATCGGCAGCCATTGGTGATCTAAAACCTGTTCGAGATTAAAAATTATCTGACTCGGTAAACCGCCGGGGGATAAACCCATTTTTTTTCGGACGGCCTCTAAAGCTGTATGGTAGGATGGCTCAAAAATCTCCCGAAGATAGGGCTTTAAACTAGGACTATCCTTCAGTAAATCTTGAATTTCTGCCCGAAAATTATTGATTTCTCCATGACCATGATTGCCATTCCGGTCTCTTTCCGATTGCCAGTAAGTACCTAAGCAAAATTAATTACACATATCTAACCACCTCTTGCTTCTTGTCTCTTGCCTCTTGCCTATCTTCACTAGGAAATTAATTTTGCACGACTACTTAAGTTAATTTGACTAAATGTTCTAGGAGACGAGTTAAAAGACTTTTGAGCGCGTGTCTTTCACTTCTCCCTATCGATTCAATCTCCTCAATTAAGTTGTCTAAATCCACCTCGGCAAACTGGCCTTTTTTTAATTGTTCTGCCGTGGTTTTTAGCCAGAGATAAAAATCTTCTTCGTATAGTGTTGGGGTCGCTGTTTCTGTCGATCTAGTCATGACGGAACTGCCACAGGTGAAAACTAATCGGGATTCTATATTGTAGCAATTCTCATATCGGTGAGGTACAAAGTCTCTCAAGGCTGAGGAATGACGTTCAAAAAGATCGCACTTAATCAATCCAGCGCGATCGCTTTTAGTTATCGATCTTTAATACCATTTTTCTTTATTCTTGGCAGGTATCTTACCCCCCCTTGCCCCCCCCGACGTCGGGGGGTGGGGGGTTAGGGGTGAGGGCGATTAACCATCTCTGCCATTACTTATGAAAAATGGTATAAGTAGTGATTTTCTGAGTCAGATTCCTACTTTAATAATTTGCGCGTCAAAGCCGAACCTGCACCCAAAGCACCGATGGCAAGTAAGCCTAAGACTGAAGTAGGTTCAGGAACCTTTTCCGGTCCTGGAATCTGGGTTGCTTGCAGCATATTAATTGCCCAGGCTGTTTGCATAGGCGCAGTGCCATAGGAGCCGCCAGACCAATAATCAGAACCGTTTTGGTGGTCAACAAGATACTGGGAAAATTCCTCCCACCAGTTCCAGGTACTCCCCGGATCGAGGGGATTCGTTCCCTGACCGTAGAGGTTAGTAATTGTGGTCGTATCGTCCAGGCCGATAGTGCTTTCTAAACCCTTATAGACTGCCCACATACCGTAGTAGTCGCCAAAAGTACCACTAGCTCCAGAGGTTTGCCAATTATTGTTGATATAGGTTAGGGCATTCTGGACGCGGGAACTGCTAGTAGCTAGGCCAGCAGCGGACATCTGTACCAGTCCCGATCCAGTCCGCAGGGGAGTTGTACTGTTAGGATCAGTATAGCCCAAGCCGCCCGTCGTGTCATTCTGGCTGTAGTCGATCCAGTTCAGTTGCAGATTCTTCACACTGGTAGGCCAGGTAATACCTGCCCCTTGAGCATACAATCCCGCGAGGGCCGGCCATTGGGAGACCGAGTTATCGGAACTGCCAAAGTTGGGGGTATAGCGCCAGCCGCCAGCGTAACCCCCAGTGCCAGTGTCATTCTGTGCATCAGCCAGGTAATCGATCGCCGACTGAACCACCTGGCCATAGGTTTTGCCGTTGACGAGGGAGTTTGTCGAGCTAATCACCGTACTCAGGGGAGCAGCCTTGATAATGGCAGGCAGGACTAACCCCGTGTTGTAAACCTGATTGTAATCGTTGGGACCGAACCTCAGCCCAACACCCGCACTTTGGGCGTTGCTGAAGAGGTAATTCAGTCCGTTAGTCACATTCGTGCTATAGGTTCCCGATGTCGGGGTGTTTCCCTCCTCGATAAATGCCAGCAGGGCAGCACCAGTTGCGGCAACATCTGCACTGTTCACGTTGTCGTAAATCCACTTCCCATTAGCTTGCTGTTGGGTTGCCAGCCAGGCCAAGCCAGAATCGATCGCCGCTTGTTTTTGGGTATTAGTTGCCGCTTGCGTTGCTGCCGGGAAAGCAACGGCACCCGCTAGAGCAAAACCTAGAGCGATCTTGATTGAGTGACTCACTCGCCCCGAAGAGTCATATTTTTCATTTATCATAACTATCTCCCTAATGATTTTTGTGTCCAATTAAAGCGAAATCGCTTACGGAGAAGATGTCGAAACCTGCAAAGAGTTGAGTCTGGTTTATACGCCAGTCATCCCTTTATTTGACCGTTGAAATAAAGAGATTTAAGGACTCAATTTATTCCTTAAATATTTTTCACTCGACTTACCTTAAGTATAGATAATTGAATTTTGAAAGTCAAGCATATTCATCTATTTTGGCTTAAATATAAATCTTTTTTTAGAGATATTTTATGAAACAAAATGGACAAAAGTTAACAAAGCTACTCAGATTTTTTCTACAAAGTTGGACATATTTTTAAAAATTTTGTTAAGACAGGTTCAAATGGACATAAAAATTAACATTTTATCGATCTTGCAGTTAACGAAACTTGAAGAATTCCCACCTTTTTTTTGTTGAGATTAGTTACAAATCTTTAGCAAAAATAAACCGAAAAAAAAGGAGAGCGCCAGCTCTCCTTCTTGGTTATTTGCTAATTTTACTAACTAGCGACAATATATTCCTTGACGTTGGCCCGGCGACGGCGTAAATGGGCCAGGGCCTGGTGTTCTAATTGTCGCACTCGTTCCCGACTGATGTTCATTCTCTGACCGATTTTGGCTAGGGATAACTCTTTGCCATCGGTTAAACCGAAACGGAGAGTAATTACTTCCCGTTGTTGGGGAGTTAATTCGGCCAGGAGATTGGCTAAGTCTTGCCGTAATAACTCTTGGGTGATGAAGGTATCGGGAGAAACTCCGCTATCTTCTAATAATTCCGACAATTCCGTATCCTGGTTATCGCCGACACGCACATCAAGGGAGATGGGTTGACGAGCCATACTGAGATATTCGCGGATTTGAGCGGGTTCTAGCTCTAATTCCAGGGCAATCTCGGCAGGAGTGGCACTTCTGCCCAGTTTTTGGGCGAGTTCGCGCTGGGTTCTTTTGATTTTGTTCAGTTTTTCGGTGATATGGATCGGTAAACGAATGGTGCGGGCCTGTTGAGCGATCGCACGGGTAATCGCTTGTCGAATCCACCAGTAGGCATAGGTAGAAAATTTATAACCTTTGGTGGGATCAAATTTCTCTACACCCCTTTCTAATCCCAGACTACCCTCTTGAATTAAATCTAGGAATTCCATGTTCCGCTTTTGATATTTCTTTGCGATCGCAACTACCAAGCGGAGGTTAGCTTCAATCATTTTCCGTTTAGCTCGATCGCCGGTTTTCAAGGCCCGATCCAGTTCATTTTCGCTTAAATTCACCGAATCCGCCCAATCCAAGCGATCTGGTTCCCGTCCTAATTGCTTCGATAGTGCTTCTTTCGCTTCTAACAGGCTCATCATCCGTTGGACTTGTTTGCCGTAAATAATTTCTTGTTCGTGAGTTAGGAGGGGAACTCGCCCAATTTCGTGCAGATAGGTACGCACCATATCGGCATTAAGGGTGGGCAGTGGTTGAGTTTGGTTGGTTTTTGCGGTGGGCATTGGTTTGGTGGTGACTCCTTGACACAGAAAAAGTCTGTTACTATTCCGACTCGCGGGTGAGTCTGGCTTATCTGAAGTCGGTATGAGTTCGTTGGAATTTCCCTGATTGTATCCTGCGCTTTTAGACGCAGACAATCCCCTAAAGGTTCAGAGTTAATTCATTCTTTGGTATGATGTTAGGTTTATCCTTTTTTCTCAACATCCAGAACAACAGTATTATAGTTTAGGACTATCAACTACAATCGCTTGTTTTTGGGTCGCTTTTTCCTGAATCCTCGGCAGTGCTGCTGATACTGTTAGGTAAGACTACAAGACCAAAAGGTGATTTTCCCGATTAGTCGTCAACAATCCGGCCGACTTCCGACTCTTTCGCCCTCAGCCTTGAGAGCCAAGCAGAACCAAGCTGAAAACTGACAGCCGAGAACCGACTTCTATATATATAATGACCGATCAACACCAGCAAAGGGAGATGTAATCATTGCGGATTTCCGAACTATTTTCTGTAGTATTTGCTACAAAATGCTAAATTAGCCCCGATAGAGAATCGGGAAAAATTGTTATAAAAATTAGGATTGCCAGGGGGGTAATAACTATCATAGAGACAGCAGGGCGGGGATCGGGATAAATTATCGTTTAAACCAAGCTCGATCGCACTCTCCACAATACCGTTCTGTGGAACTCCTGAACAATGAGGACTTACTATGACTAAAACCGTCGTTATCGATCCCGTCACCCGGATCGAAGGCCATGCCAAGATCTCGATTTTCCTTGACGATGGGGGGGAAGTGGATGACGTGCGTTTTCATGTGGTCGAGTATCGCGGTTTCGAGAAATTCTGCGAAGGACGGCCGATGTGGGAGATGGCGGGAATTACTGCCCGAATTTGCGGGATTTGTCCCGTTAGTCACCTACTTTGTGCCGCCAAAACTGGCGATAAAATTCTAGCGGTGCAAATCCCCCCTGCGGGGGAAAAACTGCGGCGCTTGATGAATTTAGGACAATTAACCCAATCCCATGCTTTAAGCTTTTTTCATCTTAGCAGTCCCGATTTTCTGCTTGGTTGGGAAAGTGACCCCGCCAAACGGAATATTTTCGGTTTAATCGCCGCCGATCCCGACCTAGCGCGAGCAGGCATCCGTTTACGTCAATTTGGACAGAAAGTTATTGAACTTTTGGGAGCAAAAAAAATTCACCCCGCTTGGTCTGTCCCGGGGGGTGTGCGTTCCCCTTTGAGCGAAGAAGGGCGACAATGGATTAAAGAACGACTGCCGGAGTCTAAAGCGACTCTTTACACGGCTTTAAACCTGTTTAAAGGAGTTCTGGACAATTTAACCACAGAAATCGCCGCTTTTGGTAATTTCCCTTCCCTGTTTATGGGATTGGTCGGTAAACGGGACGAGTGGGAACACTACGGTGGTCATATTCGTTTTACCGATAGTCAAGGCAATATCGTGGCCGATAACCTCAGCGAAGACAATTATCGCGATTATATCGGCGAATCAGTAGAAAAATGGTCTTATTTAAAGTTTCCCTACTATAAACCCCTCGGTTATCCCAATGGTATCTATCGAGTGGGTCCGTTGGCACGGTTAAATGTTTGTTCCCATTTTGGCACGGAGGGAGCGGATATGGAGTTACGGGAATATCGCCATCGGGTCGGTGGTGTAGCAACCTCTTCTTTTTACTATCATTATGCTCGTTTAGTGGAGATTTTAGGCTGTTTGGAGCGTATCGAACTTTTAATCGACGATCCCGATATAGTTTCTCCACGCTGCCGGGCCGAAGCGGGAATTAATAATCTGCAAGGGGTGGGAGTTAGTGAAGCGCCCCGGGGTACTTTATTCCATGATTATAAAGTGGATGAAAATGGTTTGATTGAAACGGTGAATTTGATTATTGCCACGGGTAATAATAATTTGGCCATGAATCAAACGGTGAAACAAATCGCCCAACATTATATCCATGGTGGCGAAATTCCCGAAGCGATGTTAAACCGGGTGGAAGCGGGTATTCGTTGCTATGATCCCTGTTTAAGTTGTTCCACTCACGCTATGGGACAAATGCCGCTACAGCTAGAGTTAGTTAATGCAGCCGGTGAGGTGATCAATACTCGACAACGGGGTTAATTATCTAAGTTGTTGGGGGGTTAGGAAATAGGGGAAATTTATCCTAATACCTGACCCCATTTTACTATTTATTTTTACGGTGAAGATTCTAGCTAAGAATTTCTAGGTTTTGATAAAGAGTTTCTATCGGACAAGAAAAGTTAATACAGTTAATAGTGATTAAATCTCCCGCTTGATAAATATGGGGAATCCAGAGGTTATTAGATTGACGTTGATATTGTTCAATTAGGACTTGTTTTTGCTCGATAAGTAGATATTCCTCTAATTCGGGGATAGTTTGATAATCGGCAAATTTATCGCCTCTATCAAAGGCTGCCGTGGAGTCGGATAAAACTTCGATAATCACTCGCGGATGCAGGATAAAATCTTCCTGGGAAACTCGATCCCGTTGGTCACAAGTAATGGCAAAATCGGGATAATAGAAGATATTTAAGCTAGGGAGACGCACTTTCATATCGGTAGCGTAAGCAAGACAACCACTACCCCGTAAATGATTAATTAATTGAGCCGAAAGATTACCTGTGATGATAACATGGGCTTTACTGGCCCCAGCCATCGCCAAGATTTGCCCTTGCATATATTCATGTTTAATGGGACTAATTTTCTCTATTTCCAGATAGTCTTTTGGAGTAAAATAAGCGTGACTTTTACCGGCTGTCATGGTGTTTACCTCGCTCATTGTTAGTTTTCTAACGGACAATTAAGCAAAATAACTGAGTCTAAATCAGTCTTATTGCCTTCAGTAATTAGCTTTCGTATCAGTTCAATATAATTAAAATTACTCTCGAATAAAACAAAACGTCTATATAAAGAAGCGGCCGCTAGTCCCACGGTTCCTGAACCAGCAAAAGGATCTAAAACCACATCACCTTTAAAAGAGTAATAATTAATCACTTTTTCTGCCAATTCTACGGGAAAAGCGGCGGGATGTTTTGAGTTAGTGACTGGGTTAATTTTCCAGACATTAGTGCGTTCATAACCATCGGCAATTTTTGAGGCTTTTACTACTTCTTGATCGGGATGATTGCGAATATGCCAATCGATGAGTAAATCCGTGTGTTTACGATAGACTAAAACGTATTCAGTCACCGGCACAGTTTTGTATTGGAGAGGATTTCTATCAGCGGCAAATCTGCGTCCTCTACCAGTTGCCCACCCTGCTCCCTCTGGTTTTAGCCAAATAATATCATCAATAAAGTCGTAACCTTCCTCAATAAAAATTCGATGCAAATCAAAGGGGACAGCAATACGTTTAGAAGCTTCATTACGGGAAGCACGACGCAACAGCACGGGAGAAATATTAATGACAAAAAAACGTCCTTCACTCAAAACTCGATGGCATTTTCTGATCACCTGTCGCAGCTTCAATAGATAGGTTTCGTATTCTTCAAATTCCGAATATTCCGGGCGAGCATTAAAATAGGGTGGTGAGGTAAAGATTAAATCAACACTTTCTGCGGGCATTTCCTCCAAAAGTTCGCCACAATCACCAAATCCGATCGTATTTCTCAGAGAAGAAAGCTTGTATTCTTTTTTGGTTTTCTTGCGGGTTTCTAATTTAGATTCATCCTGTTTTAACAGACGAGCGATAATAATTTCAGTCCGAGTTGTTTTATCTAACAAAATCTCGGTAGTGTAGGCATCGATCACCACTTCCCCAACGGTTTTTTTCTGGTCATTACATAAAGGAATTCGCCAAATATGATGCCTGTCATCCACTTCTGGTAAACCTAATTTAATCGCATTAACTAAATTTATTTCTCGCAACCAATTAAGGACAATTTCTTTAGCTTCTGCCACCGTGCGAAGCAGATAACCGCGCTTGTCCGATACCAGTTCTTTTTCCATGACATTACTCTAGTTCTCTCTATAATTCTAGCTGATCATTATCCAAAAAACTAGGAGAGTCTCAAGATAGAAATTGGCCACCTTTTAAAAATTCCACATTGCTAACACTTTTCCCGTAACTGTTTGATTTAACCAGAAAGTATTATGACTGAGGGAGTGAAGATTATTTGCTGTTACTTTCCAGCTTGCTTGGGGATGAAAAAGAATTGCTTCTGCGGGATTACCGGGGTTGAGAGATGCCGGTTTTTGTTGTAAACAATGACAGGGATTGAGACTAAGCGCTTGCCATAATTGTAAAGCTGATAATTGCCCGGTTATTACTAATTTTTCCCAGAGCAGCGGTAAAGCTAATTCTAACCCGATTGCGCCGGGGGGTGCTTCTGCAAAAGAGACGGTTTTTTCTTCGTAGGTATAGGGACGATGATCGATCGCGATTGCATCGATAATTCCCTCCTTAATTGCCGCAATTAACGCCTTGCGATCGCTTTCGTTGCCCAAGGGGGGAGCGAGGTGTAAACTAGGATGATAGGTGGCGATCGATCCTGTATTTAAGAGGAGATGCAACCACGTCACACTAGCGGTTATCGGCAATCCCCGCATTTTTGCCTCGCGAATTAATTCCACTCCTCGACGGGTGGAAATTCGCATTAGGTGAACAGGTGTATTAATTTCGCCGACGATTTCTAAAATTGTGGCTAAAGCAGTGGTTTCGGAAATAGCAGGATCCCCGGGTAAACCGAAGCGAATCGAGGTTTCCCCCTCACGCATGACTCCATTACCCTTTAATTGCTGATTTACGGGGGAAAGGGCGATATTTTTACCGAGGGGTTTTAGGTATTCCAATAAGCGCCGCAACAGTCCCAAATCTTCCAGACTGCGATTATCGGTAAAACCCACCGCTACAGGCATTAAATCAGCCAATTCCGTCATTTTTTGCCCTTGCCTGCCTAGGGTGAGACTTGCCCAAAAATGCAGACGGGTCGATTTTGAGTCAAAAAACCCTTGACTTTTTTGTTGTAATGTGCTAATCAGTGCGGGGTGATCGAGGGGAGGGAGAGTATTGGGGAGAATTGCCACCCGGGTGCAGCCTCCGGCCGTGGCCGCTTTGAGCAAAGATGCGAGGGTTTCTCGATCCTCGTGGCCGGGTTCCCCGGAATGACTGTAGAGATCGACTAATCCTGGAGCAAAAATACAGTTTTGACCGGAAATATAGTTACTGTTTTCTCTTGGGGGAAGCTGAGATTCGATCGCTTTAATTACCCCCTCCTCAATCCAGACATCGGCAATGCGATCGGTTTGTGTCAGGGGGTCAAGGACTCTAACCTGTTCTATGATCGTCGAGGATTGGCTATTCACGCAGACTAATTAAAACGTCATTTTTTCCTCTGGCAGTATATCACGTTAAGTAAAAAGTAAAAAGTAAAAAGTAAAAAAGTTGAGTTCTCGGTTAGGTTAAGGGAGGATAAGTTAGAATATTGATCAGCTACGGTTTTAATCTTTATTTTAATTGGCTGACCTACCCTAAGAAGAATTGATAGCCGAATCATGCAGTTAGAACTTTTCGATTTTAATAATTTAGAAGAATTTAATCGGGGGACACCGCGATTAGTTTCCTTTCGAGATTTAGTACCAGAAATCACCAGCACCAGTTATCTAACCCACAGCATCTATTATTATCCTGCCAAATTTATTCCCCAAGTGGTGAGATTCTGTCTTGATAATTACACCAAAAAGGATGATTGGATTATCGATCCTTTTGCTGGTTCGGGTACGGTGGGTTTAGAGGCTAAACTTTGTCAAAGAAATGCGGTTTTAACTGACCTGAATTATCTTTTAAACCATATTATACCGATTAAGATTACAGAACACCAAGAACCATTGAGTTACTCGGAGTTAGATAAAAAAATCTTAGAAGTTTTTGCCAGCAAGGATAAATTTATCCCTCAGTGGTCAAATTTAAACTATTGGTATCCAGAGGAGATTTTAGCAGTTTTACAGAAACTTTGGGCAGGTCAAAAAAGTCTAAAACTTGATTTGTATTCCCAGATCATTCAAGCGGTTTTAGTGAAAGTTAGTAAACAGTTTTCCTATGCAGAACATACCAAACCTAAATTATTTCAATCGAAATACAAAAAATCAGATATACAAGAACTATTACAAAGAGATTGGCAAGAGGAATTAAAACGAACGATTAAAGAGATGAGTTTTGAAACTTTAACCAGCGTCAATCAATATATTACCGTAACTTGGCGCAATTATAATCAGGTGCTTTTTTATGGAGGAGTAGATAGTGCCACTTTTGAGATTGAGCAAAATCTAGAGTTAGATTGTTTAATTAGTTCCCCCCCCTATCTGCAAGCACAGGAATATATCAGAACAGCAAAACTAGATTTATATTGGTTAGGATATACAGAAAAAGAAGTGCAAAAAATCTCTAAGCTAGAAATTCCCTACCGACAGGCTACCAGATTAATCGAAACCGAAACCTTAAATCAAGTGAGATCAAGTTTAGAGAAAGAGAATTTACATAAAATACTCGATTCCTATTTTTGTCACACCATCAACGCTTTAGAAAATGCCACCAGAAAATTAAAACAAGCTGGGAAAGCTTGCATTTTTGTGGGTAATCCGAAAGTGGATGGGGTGGAAGTAGAAACTTGGCGAATATTAGGGGAATATTTTCAGGAAAATGGCTTTATTTTTGATACCGTCTTTGAGGATAGAATTAAAACCAGACAATTATTCAAATCTCGCAAGAATAAAAATCCTGATGGCATGAAATCTGAATATTTACTAATCTTAGAAAAAAGGTAAATTTTTATTGCTTATGTATCCCAAATATTCCCTATTTCATAAATATTTGAACTGTCTGGAATCCTTACCTAATTTTCAGGAAAATATTGAAGATAAACCCTATATATCTGGTCAATTACTGGCTGAAGTAAAGTTAATTATTAAGACAGATTATGCTACCGTTAATTATGTTTGTGAACTTAAAACAAGATTAAATCATGATCTATCTTAATCGGTGATATAATATTTCGTAAGCTTGGGTCAAAGATTACCATGAAATCAAAGACTTTTACTAATGATCGGGGGTTTATTTAGCTTAATTGTTTAGGAATTGATAGCAAGTAATCTTGAATTTATTGATGTGGATGGTAGTAATTACAAAGGCAGAACGCTCGCAATGTTTGATAATATTTGTAAATTTATC
>NZ_CAIP01000236.1 GCF_000297435.1 Microcystis sp. T1-4
TTTGAAAGGTTGGCGGTCACTTCTCATTTTACAAAGATAGTGATCGCTTTTACTTTTGATATTCTGATGGGAGAATGAAACAGCCCTAGGATCAAGGGGGTATCGAACCTCAAATCCATTTTTAATTTAATTATAACCAGCTAAGTAGGTAGGCACAATTATTTGTAGGATGGGTTAGCGGTAGCGTAACCCATGCGGGTGTTGGGTTTCATGCTTCAACCCAACCTACGTTCATTTTATATTTAATTCCACCCACCTACTTACTTATGAATGATGAATGAATGATGAAGTGGGGAGAAGGGGAGAAGGGGAGAAGCGGAGAAGGGGAGACGGGAGATGGGAGCAGGGAGAAAAAAGCGTTCGACAAAAGCTCACGCCGAAGTCTGACGGCTAACGAATGTTACGATTGTTACAACATCTTGACATTAATTCTGATACCCTGACAATGTGTCAATCTGTGCAGTAATGGGGCAGAAACTCAGGTGGTATCGATCTATATTTCTATTGTTGAGGGCAACCCGCACTTGCGATCACTATTAGCTTGGCATCTGCAACAGGCCGGTTATTTTGTTAACCAATCGGCAACCCTGCAAAGTGCGCGTCAAGCTTTCCTTCATCGTCAACCAACCTTAGCAATTATCGATTCCGACTTGCCAGATGGGGATGGAATCGAACTCTGCCGTTGGCTTGATCAACAAAAACAGTCTTTAATCCTGATTCTCTCGGCCCGTAATAGCGAAAAAGATGTGGTCAATGGTTTAAAAGCCGGGGCCGACGACTACCTGAGAAAGCCCTTTGGAATGCAAGAATTTATGGCTAGGGTGGAAGTGTTAACCCGTCGTTTACGCGGTGGGGCAGCTCCCCTACACTTGGATTATGGGGAATTAAAAATAGATTTAGCCCAACGACGGGTACAATTTCGCGGGGAGTATATCGAATTAACGCCCCAAGAGTTTAGCCTACTCTACGTTTTAGCCCAAGCGGAGGGAACACCCCTATCAAGAGCTGATTTACTGCGTCGCGCCTGGCCCGAGGAAATCGATAATCCCCGGACAATTGATACTCATGTTCTGTCTTTGCGGAAAAAAATCGAAACTGATCCCAGACAACCTAATTTAATTCAAACCGTCCGCAACGTCGGCTATCGTTTCAATCTAGAAATGTTGGCCGAGATCAATTCAGCTTTAGAAGCTAATATTATTGCCCCCACCAAAGGCAATCATAACGGTCATTCCATGAGTAAAATTCCCGCTCACAATGTTAGTCGTTAATTTTGGCTTTGTCCGACCAATGAGCAGATTTTTGGCGGAAATCGTCTCCTAACCACTGAATCGAAGCGAGGAGACGAAGGGCCAGTTAAACCGTAGTCACCATTGACCGATCCGCTTGTCGCTGAAATTCCGTCAATAAACGCCGAAATTCGTCGCCGTCAATGGTTTCCTGTTCAATCAGTATATCCACCAAGCGATCAATCGCCCCACGATTGTCAAGGATAATTTTTGTTGCTAAATCGTGGCATTGCTTGACAATTTCCCTTACTTGTGCATCAATTTTCGCCATCATCGCAAAAGAATGGTCGGCATGATAACCGGCACCAGCAGCACCGAGATAGGAATTGCCCTCCTCCTCTAGGGCAATTAATCCCAATTCCGACATTCCCAGACGCGTTACCATCTGTCGGGCCAGATAGGTAATTTTTTCAATATCACTACTGGCACCGGTGGTCACTTCATCCTCACCGAAGATACATTCCTCCGCCACTCTTCCCCCTAATAATCCCGCAATTCGGGCTAATAACTGGGAACGACTGGTTAAACCCTGTTCTTCATCGGGAGTGAACCAAGTTAACCCCTGCGCTTGACCCCGGGGAATCAGGGTGACTTTTTCCACCTGATCGTGGCCGGGACAGAGACTAGCGACAATCGCATGGCCGACTTCGTGATAGGCGATCAAACGCTTGGCTTTACTATCGACTAAAGCGCGCCCTTCCATACCGGCCACAATCCGGTCGATGGCATCGTTGACTTCCTCCATGGTAATGGCCTCTTTGCGCCTTCTAGCGGTAAAAATCGCCGCTTCGTTGAGCATATTAGCCAAATCTGCCCCGGTAAAACCGGGGGTGCGACGGGCGATCGCCGCCAACGCCACATCGGCAGCCACCTTTTTATCGCGAGAATGGACCTCTAAAATGGCCAAACGTCCCTTAGAATCTGGATAATCCACCACCACCTGTCGGTCAAAACGACCCGGACGCAGCAAGGCCGAATCCAAAACATCAGGCCTGTTGGTGGCGGCAATGACGATAATGCCAGTATTTCCCTCAAAACCGTCCATTTCCGTCAATAATTGGTTCAGGGTTTGTTCCCGTTCATCATTACCTCCCCCATAACCGATCCCCCTTTGACGACCAACGGCATCAATTTCATCGATAAACACCAAACAAGGGGCATTTTCCTGGGCTTTTCGGAACAGATCTCGCACTCGCGACGCACCAACCCCGACGAACATCTCCACGAATTCCGACCCGGAGATGCTGAAAAAAGGCACTCCCGCCTCTCCTGCGATCGCTTTAGCCAGTAAAGTTTTCCCCGTCCCAGGTGGCCCGATTAACAGGACTCCTTTCGGGATTTTTGCGCCAATAGCCGTAAATTTTTCCGGTTGTTTGAGGAATGTCACCACTTCCTGTAAATCTTCCTTGGCCTCATCCACCCCCGCCACATCATTAAATTCTATGCCGGTTTTCGCCTCCATCTGAAACCGCGCCCTTGATTTACCGAAGTTCATCGCTTGGCCGGAAGCATTGGCAGAACGACGGATAATAAACACCAATAATCCCAAGACGAGAATAATAACTAACAGGTTAGTGAGAACATTGATCAAGGCCGAATTGTCAGTGCTGGGGAGAATGCCGTACTCAATTTTTTCAGCATCGAGTTTCTTGATTAATTCGGGATTTTGGTCAAATAAATTGACTTCTTTCGGGGGATCCTTATCCGTTTGACCGACGAGGGTAACTGCTGCCTGCTGCAAAGAAGGATTGATTTCCACCTTTTTTACCTTGCCTTGGTCAATCTTCTCTAACAATTCACCGTAGGTGAGGGTATTTGGGTTTTTTTGACTCCAAGCAGGAGTGACATGGCCAAAGGTTTGCAGAATCATCCAAGTGCTGACAATCCCTTTCCATACTTGCCGATTACCACGATTCTTAGCTGAGTTGGCTCTAACTACGGTGAGCGGAGATTTTTGATCCATAATTGACTCTATATCTAGTTACCCTGTATTCATTGTGACAGATCGACTCGATCGTGACCACTGTTCTGTTTTCCCCCAGGCACGACCCTGAGGGGAAATAGTGATGACGGTTTTTTGCTATACTATATTTAGCTAGGTGGTCTAACCACTGCCTATCCCAATCACTAACAGTTTAGGGAAGTGGGTTTCGCCCGCTTTTTTTATTGTCCAAATCATGACCCATCCGCTCATTCCCGACCTGCTGCACCTAGCCACCCCTATCGCTGAAAACTTGGGGCTAGAAGTGGTCGATATCGTTTTCCAAACCAATAAAAGGCCTCCCGTCCTGCGCGTCGATATTCGCAATCTTACGGGAGATACTGGTTTAGAGGACTGTGAGCAGATGAGTCGGGCCCTAGAAACCGCCCTCGACAGTCAAGAAGTCTTACCCGGGACCTACGTTTTAGAAATATCTAGCCCCGGCATTTCTCGACAACTGAGCAGCGAGCGCGAATTTCAGTCTTTTAAAGGTTTTCCCGTCATCGTTACCGGCCAGGATGGCCAGGGAAAACCACAAGAATGGCGCGGAAAACTGCAAGGTAGAGATGAGCAATCTATTTATCTTAACCAAAAAGGTCGCTCCCTGACCATCGATCGCACTACCGTCATCAGCGTCCGTTTAGATGAGCAGCGCAATAATCAGTGATCAGTAAACAGTAATCAGTAAACAGTGATCAGGGATAAGGATGAAGATAAATAACTCACTAACTGATTAACTTAAAACTTACATCTGATAACTTACATCTGATAACTGATAACTGATAACTGATACAAGGCTGACGGATAAAAAACTAATAACTCAAAAGTAAGGAGAAAAAATAATTATGGCCACTGTTAATTTGCCTGGGTTAAAAATGATGATCGAAGAAATTAGCCAACGACATAATCTGCCCAAAAATGCCGTACAGGAAGCCTTGCGTGAAGCCCTTATCAAGGGGTACGAACGTTATCGCCGCGCCCAAAGTTTAGAAAAAGCAGCTCAATTTCATGAAGATTATTTCAATAACTTTGATGTGGAATTAGACGTAGAAGAAGAAGGCTTTCGCATCCTTTCTACTAAAACTATTGTCGAAGAAGTGACTAATCCCGACCATCACATCGGTCTCAAAGAAGTGCAAGAAGTGGCCGATGAGGCCCAATTAGGGGATGAAGTAGTTCTGGATGTCACCCCCGACCAAAGAGAATTTGGTCGCATGGCGGCGATTCAAACTAAACAGGTTTTACTGCAAAAACTGCGGGATAACCAACGCAAACTGATTCAAGAGGAGTTCCAAGATCTAGAAGGAACGGTTTTACAGGCCCGGGTCGTCCGTTTTGAAAGACAGGCCGCTATTGTCATGGTACAAAGCACCTACGGTCAACCGGAAGTGGAAGCAGAACTACCCAAACGGGAACAGCTGCCCAACGATAACTATCGGGCCAACGCCACCTTTAAAGTGCTGCTCAAAAAAGTCCTAGAAGGTTCTCACCGGGGCCCGCAATTAATCGTTTCCAGAGCGGCGGCGGGTTTAGTAGTATATCTGTTCGCCAACGAAGTTCCCGAAATCGAGGAGGAAATCGTGCGTATTGTCGCCGTCGCCCGGGAAGCCAATCCCCCCTCCCGTCACGTTGGTTCGCGGACAAAAATCGCCGTCGATACCCTAGAAAGAGACGTGGATCCGGTTGGGGCCTGTATTGGGGCCAGAGGTTCGCGGATTCAAGCCGTGGTTAACGAATTGCGGGGGGAAAAAATCGACGTGATTCGTTGGTCTCCGGATCCGGCCACCTACATCGCCAATGCCCTTAGTCCCGCCCGTATCGACCAAGTTTTGTTCACTAATGCCGAAGAAAGACAAGCATTGGTACTGGTCGCCCAGGATCAATTAAGTTTAGCGATTGGCAAAGAAGGGCAGAACGTGCGTTTAGCCGCCCGTCTGACGGGCTGGAAAATCGATATTAAGGATATCGCCCTCTATAAAGGCGAACAAGAGCTAAAAAACGCTGAAAAAGACCTAGAATTGCAGGATTTAGAAGAAGAATGAATCCCTTCGTCAATTATCGACGCTGTATTAGCTGTCGTCTCTTCGCCCCGAAAGAATCCTTTTGGCGAATTGTCCGACTACACCCGTCCGGACAGATACAATTAGATCAAGGCATGGGAAGAGCCGCCTATATCTGTCCGCAGTCCCACTGCCTGCAACTAGCCAGGCAAAAAAATCGTCTCGGACGCGCCCTAAAAGCCAATATTCCCGAAACGCTCTATGACTCCTTGCAAGAGCGACTCGGGCCTGGCGAGCAAGGTCGAGCAAATCAGGATTAAAATTGACGATCATAGCCACAAAATCGTTAGCATAGAAATGGGGCTCCTGACAGGATCAAAAAATCAGCCAACTTATAGGATCACTAACAATTTAGCCGGGGGATAATGGATGAGTAACGCGAAAGTCAGAATTTACGATTTATCAAAAGAATTGAATCTAGACAACAAAGACATTTTGGACATCTGTGACCAGTTAAACATCGAGTACAAGAGCCACAGTAGCACGATCAGCGAAGAGGATGCCCAACGCATCAAAGCGATTGCGGCCAAGGGAGTGGCCTCGAGTACCGGGAAAACTAGCATGGGTCAGCGAGAATCGGCTAGTCCTGCCGAAGAAAAAAAACAAAAGATTTTAGCCCTGCATAAACACAACCGCCCCGAAACCGGCGAAGAGGGGCTAAACTATCCCGGTTCCGGCAGTTCCTCGGCCAAACCGACTTTAATCAGTCCCCCCCGTCCCCCGGTGAAACCCCTCGTCGCTCCCTGGGGGAGCGACGAGGCGGCCGAAAAAACTCCCCCTACGGAGGAGAAGAATGCAGCCACCGCCACTGCAGCAGAGATGCTGTCTCAAACCCCCAGTGTTAAAGAAACCCCGACCGAAACCCCGCTAGTCCCAGAAGCAGCCCCCACCTTGATCGCCCCACCCAATCGACCCTCCCTCACCCAGAAACCACGCCCTGAAACCGCCTCGAGCCGGCCAGAACCCCGAGCCAAAAATGCCCCCGGCAGTAACGACAGGCCCCGGGGAGAAAAACGCGAGCGCGGCGAGAGCGAAAACGCCCCTAGTCCTGAGCGCAGGGCTGGCTTGGCTAAACCCGAAAAACCGACCCTCAACCGCAAAACCGACGGAAAAAGCCCGAAACTGGGGGAACCAGCCAGAGAAGTGCGGGAGACGGTGGAATTGAAGCGCCCAGTTCGCCCCGGTTTGCCCGCCAAAATCTCGGCTACCGGCGAGGAAGAAACCGATACCACCAAGAAATCTGGTGTTGATGGCACAGAAATCGATACAGATACCGGATTGCTGGGAGCAGACGGGCTGAAAAAACTCAAACGACCCACCATGCCCCCTCGCATGGCCAAAAAATCTAGCTGGGAAGAAGAAGAAGAAGAAGAGAAAAAAGCGGCCAAAACCGCCAAAACTGCCGGCAAAAACAAACGCCGCACCCAGGCTCTCTTTGAAGATGACGATGATCTAGAATCGGAACTATCCGGGTTAATCAACACCCCCAGTTTTACCCTTTCCACCGCTCGTCCCCCCAAACCGCCCAGCGCGAAAGCAACCACCCCCGGCACTCCAACAGCAGTCAAAGTTAAGCGGCCTAGTAAACCAGGCGCCCATACCAGCAGTCCGAAAAGCGAGCGCCAAGAACCCCAAGAGGAAAAACGCCCGGAAAGCATCATCATCACCGGCAGTCTCACTGTGCGCGACCTCTCGGAATTGATGAAAGTCCCCGAAACCGAGATCATCAGAACCCTATTTTTTAAAGGGATGGCGGTTAATATCACCCAAACTCTCGACGTGGACACCATCGAAATGATCGCCAGGGACTTCGAGATGGCCGTGGAAACCCCCAGCACCCAGTCGGCGGCAATCAAAACCACGGAAATGATCGATGTCTCCGACTGGGAAAGTCTCCAGCGTCGTCCTCCCGTCGTCACCATTATGGGTCACGTTGACCACGGTAAAACCACCCTCCTCGACTCGATCCGCAAAACCAAAGTCGCCCAAGGAGAAGCCGGCGGCATCACCCAGCATATCGGTGCTTACCACGTCGATGTGGAACATAACGGCAAACCAGAACAGATTGTCTTTTTGGATACCCCCGGCCACGAAGCTTTTACCGCCATGCGCGCCCGCGGGGCGAGAGTCACCGATATAGCGGTGCTGGTGGTAGCCGCCGATGATGGCGTACAACCGCAAACGAAAGAGGCAATTAGTCACGCTAGGGCCGCCGAAGTCCCCATCGTGGTGGCCATTAACAAAGTCGATAAACCCTCGGCTAACCCCGACCGGATTAAACAGGAATTGACCGAACAGGGACTGGTGGCTGAAGATTGGGGCGGTGAGACGATCATGGTTCCCGTTAGCGCCCTGCGGGGTGAAAATCTCGATAATCTGCTGGAAATGATCCTCTTGGTGGCAGAAGTAGAAGAATTGGTCGCTAACCCCGATCGCTTGGCTAAGGGAACCGTCATCGAAGCTAACCTCGATCGCACCAAAGGGCCCGTGGCTACCCTGCTCGTCCAGAATGGCACTCTCCGGGTGGGCGATAGCATCGTCGCTGGTTCCGTTTTCGGCAAAATTCGGGCGATGATCGATGATCGCGGTCAAAAAGTCGAAGCGGCCACCCCCTCCTTCGCCGTGGAAATCCTCGGTCTTAGTGATGTCCCGGCCGCTGGCGATGAATTCGATGTCTATGAAAGTGAAAAAGAGGCCCGGGCGATCGCTGATCAACGGGCGATCGAACGACGCAACACCCGTTTACAACAGGCCCTCTCCTCCCGTCGCGTTAGCCTTAGCACCCTCTCTATCCAAGCTCAAGAAGGACAACTCAAGGAACTTAATCTCATCCTTAAGGCAGATGTGCAAGGTTCCGTCGAGGCCATCCTCGGTGCGCTTAAACAGTTACCCCAAAACGAAGTGCAGATTCGCGTTCTCCTCGCCTCTCCGGGGGAAATCACCGAAACCGATGTGGATCTGGCCGCCGCTAGTGGTGCGGTGGTGGTGGGCTTTAATACCACCCTGGCCAGTGGGGCCAGGGCTGCCGCCGATCGGGAAGGGGTCGATATCCGCGATTACAATATCATCTACAAGCTCCTCGATGATATTCAAGGGGCGATGGAAGGTCTTCTCGACCCCGAAGAAGTGGAAGAACACCTCGGTTTCGCCGAAGTGCGGGCCGTCTTCACCGTCGGTCGTGGGGCCGTGGCGGGCTGTTATGTCCAATCCGGTAAACTGGTGCGGAACCGCTTCCTGCGCGTGCGTCGCGGCAAGGAAATTGTTTATCAGGGGGTTCTTGATTCCCTCAAACGGATGAAGGAAGATGCCCGGGAAGTGGCCACCGGTTTCGAGTGCGGTGTCGGTGTTTCTAAATTCAATGACTGGAAAGAAGGCGACATTATCGAAGCCTACGAAATGGTCATGAAACGCCGCACTTTATCCAGTTAATTAGACGGTCACCGTCAGGAGTCAGTTATCAGTTATCAGTTATCAGTTATCAGTCATAATTCCCCCACTCCCCCACCTCCCCACTTCATAATTCATAATTCATAATT
>NZ_CAIP01000235.1 GCF_000297435.1 Microcystis sp. T1-4
GTTATCAGTTATCAGTTATCAGTTATCAGTTATCAGTTATCAGTTATCAGTTATCAGTTATCAGTTATCAGTTATCAGTTATCAGTTATCAGTTATCAGATGTAAGTTTTAAGTTTTAAGTTAATTAGTTATTTAGTTATTTATTTATCTTCATCTTTATCCCTGTTTACTGTTTACTTTTCACTGTTTACTGTTTACTGATCACTGTTTACTGTTTACTGATCACTGAATGTAACTAACCATGGAAATGCTCGAAAACCTGAAAATGGCTTTTTCCGCTTTGATGGGCAATAAACTGCGTAGTGGTCTGACTATGCTAGGAATTGCTATCGGTAACGCCTCCGTCATTGCCCTAGTGGGAGTGGGTGAAGGAGCGCAAAAAGTCGCCCTCGAGCAGTTTGAAGCTCTCGGTCCGAATGTTTTATTTGTTTCCACCTCCTCGCGCAATGTCCGGCGGACAATTCCTAATCCCCGGCCCCTCACCTACGAAGATGCTCAAGCGATCGCATCTCAAGTTCCCGCCATTGCCGCCATTTCTCCCGAATTGAGCGGTAAAAAAATCTTATCCTTCGGTAATAGAACCAGTAATAGCCCCCTGATTGGGGTGGGAGCCGAGTACCTAAACGTGCGTAACCGTCAACTATCTAAAGGTAGATTTATTATGGAATCTGACCTGAAACGGGATAATCGGGTGATTGTCTTGGGAGCGGAATTAGCTAAAAATCTCTTTGGTAATCGCAATCCCGTCGGCGAAAATCTTCGCATCGGCGATCTTAGTTTTCAAGTTATTGGAGTTTTACAGGCGAAAGGCTCCTTATTTGAGGCTAATCAGGACGATCGAGCCTTAATTCCCCTAACTACCATGTCTAATCAGGTTCAAGGGCGCAATTCTATCTTTGGCATTCCCCTGACTCATATTTCTGTCTTGGCTAAAAACTCCGCCCAAATTAAAGCCGCCCAGTTTCAGATTAGCAACCTGCTGCAAATGCGTCATCAGGTCAGTGACGAGAATTATGTGCAGATTTTCCCCCAAACCGCAGTCTTAGAAATGACCAAAGAGACTAACGAGAGTTTAACTAGAATGTTAGCCTCGATCGCCAGTATATCCCTTTTTGTCGGGGGAATCGGTGTCATGAATATTATGCTCGTGTCAGTCACGGAAAGAACCCAAGAAATCGGGTTAAGAAAGGCTTTAGGAGCGAAAGAAGGGGATATAAAAGGTCAATTTCTGATTGAATCGGTTATTTTAGCCACCACGGGCGGAATTATCGGGATTTTTGTCGGCATTCAAGGAATGTATCTAGCGGGAATTTTTGCCGCTCTAACCACCAGTATCTCAATCCCTGCCATAATTCTCGCTTTAGGAGTTTCCAGTGCCATCGGTCTAATTTTCGGTGTTGTTCCCGCTCATCGTGCCGCTAAATTGGATCCAATCGTTGCTTTGAGAAGATTATAGTTTTTCTAGGTCTTGTCCTGACCTCGGTATTCTATACCAGCATCCGTTGCCGTAAATCCCTCCGCTTGCGCTAATATTTGCAGATTATGGGCTATGGAGGCGAAAGAATCGGCGGGATATTCGATCAAAGTGGCGGAATCGAGAAAAGTTTCCACTCCCACGGGACAACCCAAATAATCAGCCACCGCTTTTGGGGTAGTAGAACCGAGGAGAATAGTTCCCGATTGTCTCAAAGAAGATAGCTTTTGCCAAGGCTCATCGATCATCAAAGATAAATGGGTAGGAGCAAAAAGATTCGATAATTCGATCGCTTTCTCCAATGACTCCACCACCACGATTAAACCATAATGAGCGATCGCTTTTTCCGTCAACAATCTCTGGGGATGTACCTGTAACTGTTTTTGCACTTCTTCCTGTACTATTAGGGCTAAAGCCTTATCCGTCGTCAATAAAATCGCAGCCGCTAGGGAATACTGTTCCGCTTGCGCTAATAGGTCTAGGGCCAACTGTCTGGGATTAGCTTGACTATCGGCAATAATAACCAAATCAGAAGTAATAGAGAGATAATCGATTTTTACATGGTCAGAAACCAGTTTTTTAGCCAAATTAGTGTAAAAATCACCTATTCCTGCAATCATCTCCACGGGGGCGATCGTTTTTGTGCCGTAGGCTAAAGCGGCGATCGCCTGTGGTCCAGCCACCCGATAAATCTCACTAATACCCACCGATTGGGCCGCCACTAAAATCGCCGGATGGATGCGTAAATCCTCATCGGCGGGAGATACCATGACAATGCGTTTAACCCCCGCTATTTTGGCAGGAATCGCCTGTTGGAGCAATAAACTGAGATAGGCCCGTTTACCATCGGGAACAACAATTCCCACACTGTTAATCGGTTGATAACGTTTCCCCCGAACCGTACCATCCTCAGGAAACTGTACCCAAGCTTTGGGGAGACGCTGACGGTGAAAAGCCTCCATTTTTGCACAGGCAACAGCGATCGCATTTAATAAATCCTGGGACACCTGTTGATAAGCGGCATCCAGTTCCGAGCCACTCACCTTAAGTTGTTGTAGATTAAGGGACTGTTGGTAGAATTTTTCTGTGTAATCCACCAACGAGCGATCGCCAGTAAGTCGCACCTGATCGACAATCTCTCGGACAAGCGATTCTTTTTCCCGAATTTCCGGATCGTCGAACCGTTCCCGAATTCGTCTCAGTTCCGTTCTGGCTGACCATGGCTCTGTGATAATTCGCAACATCGAGCTATTATCCTCTAGGGGCGAAACGAGATTAAAAAGTTTTCACTCCTCACACTCTAGCTTATCGCTTTCAATCTTGGCCGGGGAGGGAGACGAAGTCGGTTAATTTAGCCGTCGGTAGGTAGGAGTCAGGAGTCAGGAGATAGGAGTCGGGAGTCAGGAGTCAGGAGATAGGAGATAGCAGATTATTTTATTTATTCTCCCCACACCCCACACCCCAATTCATAATTCATAATTCATAATTCATAATTTATAATTACCCACTTCCCGATTTCCCCAAGGTAACAAAACCAGATATTCTACTAAATAGTCGCCTATCACACCAGCCTGATCTCGTGGTCGTCCAATGCAGTTTGCCAAGATATTAATCGCCAATCGCGGGGAAATCGCCTTAAGAATCCTTCATAGTTGCGAAGAATTGGGTATTAGAACCGTTGCCGTCCACTCTACCATCGATCGCCATGCCCTTCATGTTCAATTGGCCGATGAGAGTGTTTGTATTGGTCCGCCTCCGAGCAGCAAAAGTTACCTAAATATCCCTAATATCATCTCGGCTGCCCTAACACGCAACGCCACGGCCATCCATCCCGGTTACGGTTTTTTGGCAGAAAACGCCCGCTTTGCCGAAATTTGTGCCGACCATCAGTTAACTTTTATCGGTCCGTCTCCCAGTGCTATTCTGGCTATGGGGGATAAATCTACCGCTAAAAAAACCATGCAAAAAGCGGGAGTTCCCACTATCCCCGGCAGTGGTGGTTTAATTACCTCAGAAGCGGAAGCAAAACGTATCGCTGATGACATCGGTTATCCTGTCCTGATTAAAGCCACCGCCGGCGGTGGAGGGCGTGGGATGCGTCTTGTCAAGAGTGCAGATGAACTAGGTAATATGTTAAAAGCCGCCCAAGGGGAAGCAGAAGCGGCTTTTGGCAATTCGGGAGTATATCTAGAAAAATTTATCGAATGTCCCCGACATATCGAGTTTCAGATTTTGGCCGATAGTCACGGTAACGTGATCCATTTAGGAGAAAGAGACTGTTCGATTCAGCGACGACACCAAAAACTGCTAGAAGAGGCCCCCAGTCCTTTTTTAACGCCGCATTTACGCTCAAAAATGGGTAATGCCGCCGTTAAAGCCGCTAAATCGATTAATTACGTCGGGGTGGGAACCGTGGAATTTTTAGTGGATAAACACGGTAATTTTTACTTCATGGAAATGAACACCCGTATTCAGGTGGAACACCCCGTCACGGAGATGATCACGGGGATAGACCTGATCCGAGAACAAATTCTGGTGGCACAGGGCGAAAAACTGCAAATTAAGCAAGATCAGGTGATATTTAGAGGACATTCGATCGAGTGTCGCATTAATGCCGAGGATCCCGATCACAATTTTCGCCCTCACCCCGGCAAAATTAGCGCTTATCTGCCTCCCGGCGGTCCTGGTGTCCGCATGGATTCCCACGTTTACACCGATTACGAAATCCCCCCCTATTACGATTCCCTAATTGGGAAATTAATTGTCTGGGGAGAAAATCGCGAAACTGCGATTAAACGCATGAAACGGGCCCTGCGGGAATGTGCGATCACGGGAGTACCGACGACTATTGATTTCCATCGTAAAATATTGGAAACTCCCGCCTTTTTAGCTGGAGATGTTTACACTAATTTCATCCAGGAACATCTCTTGCCCTAGGGTGTTACCATAAATGTTAGGCGAGAGTAGGCTGGGGATAATAATGACAGTAGAAGTTAAATTTGAATCTTGGCAACTCAGCGATGAACAGTTCTTTCAACTTTGTCAGGATAACCGAGATTTGCGCTTGGAACGCAGCGCAAAAGGAGATTTAATTATTATGCCACCAACGGGGGGAAAAACCAGCAATTCTAACGCTGGAATCACTGCCCAATTATGGTTATGGAATAACCTAAATAAATTAGGTGTAGTTTTTGATTCCTCCACGGGATTTAAACTACCGAATGGAGCCGATCGCTCTCCCGATGCTGCTTGGATACCTTTAGAAAAATGGCAAGCTTTAACCCCACAACAAAAGGAAAGATTTTTACCTCTATCTCCCGATTTTGTCATTGAATTAATGTCTCCTAGTGACAACATAGAAACTGCTAGGAAAAAAATGCAGGAATATTTAGATAATGGGAGTCGTTTAGGTTGGTTAATCAATAGAAAAACTAGAGAAGTAGAAATTTATCGTCAAGGACAGGCAGTAGAAATTTTAACTAATCCAGAGAGTTTATCGGGGGAAAGTATTTTATCTCAATTTGTCTTAGAACTTGATAGTATTTGGTAATTCTATAATCCTATAAAAGAGAATCTATGATGACAGTAGTAGAAATTAAATTTGAATCTTGGCAACTGAGCGATGAACAGTTTTTTCAACTTTGTCAGGATAACCGAGATTTACGTTTGGAACGCAACCCAAAAGGAGATTTAATTATTATGCCACCGACGGGAGGAAAAACGGGCAATAGTAACGGTAGAATCACCCAACAATTATTTAATTGGTCAGATAACAATGGTAAGGGTATCGCTTTTGATTTCTCCACAGGATTTAAACTACCCAATGGAGCCGATCGCTCTCCCGATGCTGGTTGGATACCTTTAGATAAATGGCAAGCTTTAACCCCACAACAAAAGGAAAGGTTTTTACCTCTATCTCCCGATTTTGTCATTGAATTAATGTCTCCTAATGACAACATAGAAACTACTAGGAAAAAAATGCAGGAACATTTAGATAATGGGACTCGTTTGGGTTGGTTAATCAATAGAAAAACTAGAGAAGTAGAAATTTATCGTCAAGAACAGGCAGTAGAAATTTTAACCGATCCAGAGAGTTTATCGGGGGAAAATATGCTGCCAGAATTTAGTTTAAATCTTACTTTGATTTGGTAAATCAGAGGTAGTGATTGCCGTTTAAAGCTTGGCTTTGTTAGGCATTGTATTCATCGATAAAATACCGAATTCATTTTTAAGGAAGATAGTCATAATCAAGGATTTCTGCAAGGGTGAAGGGTGATTCAATCGGGAATAAATCAGCAGCAAGTTGATACTTTCTGAAAGTATCTTCTCTGGCTGCTAGGTAACAATCTATCCAGATTTCAGGAATCAATCTTCTCAGACTTGGACTCTCTTTTAATAAGCGTTGAACTTGTCTGCGTTGTTCAACAATTGTGCTGCGCCACCCTTGAGCATTTGCTTCCTTTTCAGTTAGCCAGTAAGTCAATTTAAGCAGATGTTCGGCAATGACGGTTAAGCGACTTTCTAGTTCTCGTTTTTCACTCCTTCCCATCGTTTCAATTTCTTCGATCAAATTTTCTAAGTCTAATTTTTCAAAACGATGTTCTTTGAGTAAATTAGCGGTTTCTTGTAACCATCGGTAGAAATCTTCTTGATAAAGACTTTTACCTGACGAGACTAACGACTTTTCGATGCTCATTTGATGATGACCTAGAAAAAAGAATTCTTAGATAATTTTAAAGCGACTCCCCGATCTCAAAAACATTGGCAGAATATCGCAGGATTACTCCCGAAAACATCAGAGCTTTAAATTTAAGCTAAAATTAGGTAAAACATCTTCACCCGATAAATCAGTGGGATTTTCTAATATTTCTACCTCCTTTCCTTGACGATAAATTTCAACTTGCCGATTCTGGGGATCGATTAACCAGCCTAACCTTGCGCCATTTTCCCTATACTCAAGCAGTTTTTTCTGTAATTTGTCAAGACTATCGGATTCAGAGCGCAATTCCACCACAAAATCGGGGCAGAGGGGAATAAATCCTTTTTTCTGCTTAGGGGTTAAAGATTCCCAGCGTTCTCGACTCACCCAAGATAGATCGGGAGAACGAATCGCCCCATTTGGTAGTATAAATCCAGTGGAAGAGTCAAACCCGACTCCTAAAGCTTCATTTTCTTCGCACCAGCAAAACAATTGTCCTGTTATACGAAAATTACGCTGTCCTGATTCGCCACCTGTCGGGGGATTCACGATTAATTCTCCTTGGGCTGTACGTTCTAATTTTAAGTCCCGGTTGACCTCCGCAAGGGCTTCAAACTGTTCAAGGGTGATAGAGAGAGCGATCGCGCTAGGAATTTCTAAGGAGAGGGTTTCGGGTGAGGTAGTAACTGCTAACATAATCCTTTGATCAGGTGGAACTCATATATACTATTAAAGATTATTTGTCAAGTTTCTGCACAGAATTCTTGAGCTTGCGCTGAACAAATTCCCGATTTTTTGGGGAAACTTCCACCTCGATCGGGCGGGTTCAGTAAATAACAGGTTACAATAGCGAATAATTAACTAAATTTATCTAAAAACCATCGATCGTGTTCTACGCTATTGATTTCGGAACCAGTAATACCGTCATTACTCGTTGGAATGGGGCGACAAATAGGGCCGAAACCGTGAAATTATCGGAGTTATCCCAACAAATAGCCGACAATCCGCCCCTAATTCCCAGTTTACTCTATATTAAATCAGCCAATCCCCTGCAAGTAATTGCTGGTCAAGCAGTGCGCGATCAGGGTTTAGATATCGATCGAGATCCGCGTTTTTTTCGTCGCTTTAAACGAGGTATCGGCGCAAAAATTCAAGGATTTTTACCAGAATTAGAGGAAACTGTCCTCAGTTTCGAGGGGGTTGGCCAATGGTTTCTCGATAGCATCATCGACCACTTAAAAAACACCGCCCTGGAAACCCCCCAATCGCTAGTTTTAACCGTCCCCGTCGATAGTTTTGAAAGTTACCGCAATTGGTTAAGCAATGTTTGTCAGGGATGGGAAATCGAACAAATTCGACTAATTGATGAACCCACGGCCGCCGCTTTGGGTTATGGAACCACGGGTGATCAGGTGATTTTAGTGGTAGATTTTGGCGGTGGCACCCTCGATCTTTCTTTGGTACAATTAGATTTAGATAATCCTCAAAAAAATCAAGGTTTTATTCTCAAGTGGGGAGAAAAACTTTTAGGCAATAATTCCGCCCAAAAAACTAAAATAGCGAGAGTTTTAGCCAAGGCGGGGACAAATTTAGGTGGGTCAGATATAGACGATTGGATTGTCGATTATTTTGCCCAAAAGCAATCTTTAGCGAAAACTTCCCTAACTACTCGTCTAGCAGAAAGATTAAAAATTAAACTTTCTTCCCAATTAACCGCCGAGGAAGTATATTTTGATGAGGAAAATTTCGAGAGTTACGAGTTAAGCTTAGATCGAGAACAATTGACCGATATTCTCCAACAACAAAACTTTTTTAATCAATTAGATGATTTAATGACGGGAGTTTTGCAACAGGGAAGACGCAATGGAATTGAAGTTAGCGATATCGATGCGGTGTTATTAGTTGGGGGAACCGTACAAATTCCGGCGGTAAAAGATTGGGTGCGACAGTATTTTGATAGTAGTAAAATTAAAGAGGATCGACCCTTTGAAGCGATCGCTTTGGGAGCGTTACAATTAGCCCAAGGTTATCAAGTCAAAGATTTTCTTTATCATAGCTACGGCATTCGTTACTGGAATCGTCGCAAAAATGCCCACGCTTGGCATCCGATTATTAACTCTGGACAACCCTATCCCATGGAAAAACCCGTGGAATTAGTCCTAGGTGCTTCCGTGGACAATCAACCCAGCATTGAGTTAATTATCGGCGAATTAGGCCCAGAAAGGGGGGCAATGGAGGTCTATTTTGATGGTGATAAATTAATTACTCGTTCCCTGGGTAGTGGAGAAACTAGCGTTCAACCCTTAAATGATCGCGAGGGGGCCTGTTCGATCGCTAAACTCGATCCTTTAGGTTTCCCCGGCAAAGATCGCATTAAAGTGCAGTTCTGGATTGATGATCAGTGTTTCCTGCGGATTAATGTGGAAGATTTACTCAGTCAAGAATTGTTACTAAATAATCAAATTGTCACCAAATTAAGCTAGGCTTGGCTTCAGGCAAAAATCAAGTGCAGACTCATAGTAAGTTTGCACTGATATTATCGCAATATTCTGTTTTACCGGTGGCCTTATCGACTGTGATCGCGCACGGGGATCGGGATTAATTCGGGTTCGGGTTCGGGTTCCGGACCAAAAACACTCTCGATCAGTTTGCGCGCCCATTCTCTCAACTTGTCTATCACTTCATCTAAATAGTCCATTGACCAAATGGCTCCTTTGAGATACTAGCTATGAGTTTTCGTCGATTGATCCCCGCAACAGCTTGATTCTAGAGAATTTTAACTGATTTTCATCGTTTGGCTGTTAAATCTGACGAGCGGGGGAATCTATATCTTGTATTTATATTAAGCTTAACATAACTTTTTAGTCTGAGTATATATTCTTGGCAATTCTTTTTTAAGATATTGTTAATAAGTTCCGTCGTAGGCGATCGAGGGCGGTATAAGCACTAATCTGGCGAATGGTCGAGCGATCTCGATTTTCTCCGAAACGATGCTCTGATACGGTGACATTTCGCCGAGGATCGGCTAAACCGATATAAACTAGGCCCACGGGTTTTGTCTCGCTGCCACCTCCCGGTCCGGCAATACCCGTGATACTGATCCCCCAATCCGTAGCGAGGCGTTTTCGCACCCCTAGTGCCATCTGTTGGGCAACAATGGCACTGACAGCCCCGACATTATTTAAATCCCGCTCATTTACGTCTAAGAGGGCAACTTTTACCCGATTATCGTAGGAAATAACCCCACCCCAAAAATAATCGGAACTGCCGGCGATTTGGGTGATAATTTCCCCTAATCCTCCTCCGGTACAGGATTCTGCCACACTCAAAGTTTGTTTTTGTCGCCGCAACAGTTCCCCCACTACCGAGGGTAAAGTATCATCATCGGCCCCAAAATAATCTAATCCGGCGATTTCCTTAATTTCCGTCGCTACCGGTTCAATTACCTGCAAAGCAGCCTCTAAAGAAGGGGCTTTCGTCGCAATTCGCAAACGCACTTCGCCTAAACCAGCATAGGGGGCAACGGTGGGGTTAGTCAGATCAAATAAATGGACAACTTTTTCCGCTAAAGCTGACTCACCGATACCGCGAAATTTCAGAGAACGACTATAAATCCTCTCTTTGCCCCATCCTTGACTTTCTAGGTAAGGAATAGCCGTTTCTACCCACATTCTCTTCATTTCTGAGGGTACTCCGGGGAAAGTGAGAATAGTTACGTTAGTCTCTGGTTGCCAGATCATGCCGGGGGCGGTTCCGGTTGGATTTGGCAAAAAATCGGCTCCCACGGGTATTAAAGCCTGTTTACTGTTACTAGGAGGCATTTCTCGCCCTAAACTCGTAAATTTAGCCTCGATTTCTGCTAAAATCTCTTTATCTTCTCTAAGGGGCGTTTGGAAAAAATCGGCGATTGTTTCTGTGGTTAAATCGTCGGGAGTAGGTCCCAGTCCCCCGGTAAAAATTAAAATTGAGGAACGTTCTCGGGCAATAGCGATCGCTTTTTTCAGTCTTTCTACATTATCCCCCACCACCGTTTGATAATAATGGGGAATGCCTAATTTTGCCAATTCTAGAGCTAAATATTGGGCGTTAGTATTAACTATATCCCCTAATAATAATTCCGTTCCTACACAAATAATTTCAGCGGCCATAATTTTTAGCAATTAGCTTAAGATTTTCAATTTTGATCATTAACTGATCTCCTGTCACCATCGTTCGATCGGGTTTCGGTAACGATGGTACTGGAAGTTAACCCTACCAGTGCGCTCCAGTATTATACCAGTAAGCTATCAACAATCAAAGTCTTGTATATTAAATGCCACTTTTAATAACCAGATTTAGTATCACTACCCATTAGCAAACGTAAAATCAGCCTACCATTCCTCTACATAACAATAATTGATCATAATCAAGCATAACAAGGTATTGCCGATCATCACCTCTTCCTTCCTGCCATGACAAACCCCACCAAAATCATCTAAAATTAAAATGTCCACTAAATAATAAAATTCTATGACTCGCTGGTTTAATATTGCCGGTCCCTGTTCCAACGATATCCACTATATGCTCTCTCCCACAGTACGATTACCAGATTTAGAGGAGCTAATTCAACAACGTAGTTACTTTGTCCTTCACGCACCACGACAAACAGGGAAAACCACCGCAATGTTAGCTCTAGCACAACAACTTACCGATACTGGAAATTATGCCGCAGTCATGGTATCAGTGGAAGTAGGAAGTGCATTCAATCATGATCCCAGTGCAGCAGAATTAGCGATTTTAAGAGCTTGGTATAATACAATAAATATCCGCTTACCCAAAGAATTACAACCACCTGTTAAACAATGGCAACAGGAAGAACCAGGAAATAGAATTAATGATTTTTTATCAGATTGGGCAACATCCTTAAACCGCCCTTTAGTATTATTTATAGATGAAATCGACTCTTTACAAGACCAAACATTAATATCAGTTTTACGACAGTTAAGAGATGGTTTTCCTAATCGTCCAGAAAATTTTCCCTCATCTGTAGGATTAATTGGTTTACGAGATGTGCGAGATTATAAAGTAGCATCGGGAGGTAGTGACAGATTAAATACTTCTAGTCCTTTTAATATAAAAGTTGCTTCTCTGACTATGCGAAATTTTAATCTTGCAGAAGTAGAAGAATTATATCAACAACATACAGCAGCAACCGGACAAATTTTTACACCTGAAGCAATAGAAACAGCGTTTGATTTAACCCAAGGACAACCTTGGCTAGTCAATGCTTTGGCTAAAGAAGTTGTAGAAAAAATGTTAAAAGATAGAAGTATTGCTATTACAAAAGAACACATTTTAATAGCCAAAGAAATATTAATAGCTCGTCAGGATACTCATTTAGATAGTTTAGCGGAAAGGTTAAGAGAACCAAGAATTAAAGCCATTATTGAACCAATGTTAGCAGGTTTAGAATTAGGAAATATACCTAATGATGATATTCAATTTGTCATTGATTTAGGATTATGTAAAATGCACCCCTACGGAGGTTTAACTATTGCTAATCCCATTTATCGGGAAGTGTTACCCAGAGTTTTAACAGTGACACCAATGGCTTCTTTACCAATGATTGCACCGACTTGGTTAACACCGGAAGGGGAGTTAAATCTAGATGCTTTATTAACAGCATTTCTCAAGTTTTGGCGACAACATGGAGAACCGTTATTAGGTAGCACTGGTTATCATGAAATCGCTCCACATATTGTATTAATGGCTTTTTTACATCGTGTGATTAATGGTGGGGGACTTTTAGAAAGGGAATATGCCATTGGTAGCGATAGAATGGATTTATGTTTACAGTATAAAGATGTAATTTTAGGGATTGAATTGAAAGTATGGCGGGATAAAAAACGCAATCCGCAAGCTGATGGAATTGAACAATTAGAATCTTATTTAGGGCGTTTAGGGTTAGATTTTGGTTGGTTATTTATTTTTGATAGGCGTAAAAATGCCTTACCAATGGAAGAAAGGTTATCCACTGAGGTGGTGGTGACAGAAAATCAATATAGAATTACTGTGATTAGAGCTTGAGTCTTTTAAATGAAGTATTGTTGGAAACAATGCTTTTTTCAAAGATATTTAACGGTGAATTTATAAGGTACGTTGCATTTAATTAACACACCCTACAGGATTGGCTGCTTAATTTTTATTTCAGCTATTCATAAACTTTACTTCTATGGGCGATAAAAATTATCGTTACCAGTTTTAAATCATCATTAATTTCATAAATAACTCTATAGTCACCTACTCGATAACGATAATAACCTGATAACTCACCTTTGAGAGATTTTATATTAGGATGATTACGAGGATTAATTTTTAAACGTTCAAAACATCTATCTAACTTTTTTTGTAAAGTAGCAGAAGCAGATTCAAAAAACTCCCCTGCATCAATACTAATAACAACAGTATAATTAATATTTTCGTTTAAGTTTGTCAACAGTAATCACCTTTCCTTGTTTTACATTTTCTCTAGCATGATCAAAATTTTCTTTAAATCCTACAATCTCTAATAACTCTTGAGTAGCATCATCTTCTCTTGTTGCCAAATATGCTAAAAAATCAACTGCTACAAGTAATTTTTCTGGTGACAGTTGTTCAACATATTTTTGGATTTGTTCACGAAGTTCTAACGTATTCATAGATTATTTTGGTTATTTACCCAATTTGATTATATCTGATTCTGATAAAATTTAGATCCCCGACTTCTGTTATTAATCTTCTGATGTAATAGATAATTTGTAGGGTGTGTTAGCGACAGCGTAACGCACCTCTGATAAAATTTAGATCCCCGACTTCTGTTATTAATCTTCTGATGTAATAGATAATTTGTAGGGTGTGTTAGCGACAGCGTAACGCACCTCATATTTGCTCAATAATTTATTTTATTATGTTTTTAAAAATCTCATTTAATAATAATGGTGCGTTACGTCGCGTATTTAATTTATTTGTACATTTTATAATCTTTTTGCGCTCCTAACGCACCCTACGAACTGTAATCTTTACAGGTTACAATCTACAAGTCTCGACGCGAGAGAAGACGCAAACGAAAAATCATTCCTAAAAAACTAAAAACCCCAACAATCACATGGGAGTTGGCCTTTAGGTGCTTTCATCTCAAAAGTAATATCAATGTAAGACAACCAGCTTCCTCCTTCTCTCCATCCTACCTTGTCCCCGAACTTTTCCCAGATTTCTCGGTTATATTCTCTCGTTCCCCCTAAACCCTGATAAATGCGTTTCTGAACAGAAAACCCAAATCTACCATTACTGTATTTTACCCACAATTGGTCAATGGTGCGGAGGTCTGCACAGGGAAAATTATCAATGTGTTCATTATCTAACCAACTTTCTTCTTCGAGGTTTGCAACCGCTAACATTACCCTTGCTGTTTCCTCATCCGCTTCTTTCCATTTCCCAGCTTTGAGTAAGTCACGGAGTTTGCTGTAGTCCATTCCTGCATCTGATTTTAATTCTACCTCTCGCTGTAAGCTCATAGTGATATTCCTGTAGATTAATTTTTAGAAAATATACTAGAGACATCCTAACATAGGTTACACTCCACAAGTCTTGATGCGACAGAGCGGAAAAATCACCATTTTATATTTAGGACTTACGCAAGATGTGACTGAAAACCTTATTCTTGCGTAGGGGTAATTCATGAATTACCCCTACTTTCGTTCCCTTTTGCGTAAGTCCTAAAAAAATATCATGCAAGCATACAAACTCAAAGGAAAAATTGATCAATCTGGTAACTTGCTGATTACCGAACCCCTGAATTTACCCCCTGGAAACGTGGAAATTGTAGTTTGGGCAGCCACAGATACCCTTGATCATACCACAACCCCAACCAGTGAACTTATAGATTAAAATAGAATTACCAAAGCTAGAATTTACTTAATTTAGGAGGTTCCATGATGACTTTACAGGAAATTATTAATTCTATCGAAAATTTACCCACAGAAGATCGAGAGTATTTATTTAACTTTCTGCAAAAACAACGAATTAATCAAAAACGAACTGAAATTTTAACTAATGCAGAAGAACTAAAACAGGCTTTTAAAAATGGTACAGCAAAGAGAGGAACTGTTGATGATTTGATTGCTGATTTACTAGGAGATGATGATGGAAGTTGTTTGGAGTAGTGGATTTAAAAGGTCTTTCAAGAAGATTACAAAGAAAAATCCACAATTAAAAAATCAAATTATTAATGTATTAAGGATTTTGGCTGATGATCCTTTTACACCATCTTTGAATTCTCATAAATTAGGAGGTGAACTAGCAGGTTTATGGTCTTGTTCTGTTGCTTATAACTGTAGAATTATCTTTAACTTCTCCCAAGATGAGGAGTTATTAGAAATGGTTATTTTATTGATAGATATTGGCAGTCATGATGAGGTTTATTAAAATGAATTTGTTCAATATGATATCATATAAAAACAGAGTCTCATAAAAAACATCATGCAAGCATACAAACTCAAAGGAAAAATTGATCAATCTGGTAACTTAGTGATTACCAAACCCCTGAATTTACCCCCCAGAAACGTGGAAATTGTAGTTTGGGCAGCCACAGATAACCTTTAATATTTAATAGAATTTTCTCGCAGCCATTCTGATATAGTTTCTTGACTTTCTTGACCGTTTGCTAGTCGTTCCATTATTAAAACAACTTCGGGTTCTGGAACATCTAACGAATATCCATTTAATTCCAGAAAGATAGCCATTACTACGAAAGCTACCCGTTTATTACCATCTATAAAAGCATGATTTTTAGCAAATCCATAACCATAAGCCGCAGCTAAATCAAATATACTGGGTGTAGGTTCACCATAAGCAAGTAAATTTTTCGGTCTATCTAAACTAGCGAAAAACAAATTGTTATCTCGCACACCCGCCAGACCACCATGCTGTATTAATTGGTCTTCATGTATGGCTTTAACAATTATTTCATCTAACCAGAAAATTCCATTCATTTCCCTAACTCATGAAGTGCATTTCTGTATTTTGTGCTGACTTTTCTGTAAGCCTCCATTGCTTTTTCAAAATCAGGATTACCAGCAGTTATAATAATACCTGTTGGTGTTTCAGTGACAAATACACTGTCTCCTTCTTGAACTTTAAGTTTTTCCAGAGCTTCTTGAGGTAATGTTATAGCCAAGGAATTTCCAACTCTACTAATTTTTAAGGTGTACATTCAGTTAATAACCTCCAATTCAGTCAATTTGAGATAATAATATAAAAACAGAGTCTCATGAAAAACATCATGCAAGCATACAAACTCAAAGGAAAAATTGATCAATCTGGTAACTTAGTAATTACCGAACCCCTGAATTTACCCCCCAGAAAAGGGGAAATTGTAGTTTGGGCAGCTACAGATACCCTTGATCATACCACAACCCTAACCACTGAATCAGCACCAGAAACACCAAAAAGACCAACTAAAATCAAGGTTTTGCAAAACTGGTTTGAGAAAACCCAACCTGCACCTCCTGATTTTGATCCAGATCAAGCTAAATGGGAATATTTAAAGGAGAAACATAACCTGTGAAAATCTTGCTTGATACCAACATAATTATAGATAGTGTAAACTTAAAGAGTTCACCCACTGCCAAAATACCATGACTCGCTGGTTTAATATTGCCGGTCCCTGTAAAGACGATATCCACTATATGTTATCTCCCACAGTACGATTACCAGATTTAGAGGATTTAATTAAACAAGAAAGTTACTTTGTCCTTCACGCACCACGACAAACGGGGAAAACCACCGCTATGTTATCCCTAGCAAAACAACTTACCGATACTGGAAATTATGCCGCAGTCATGGTATCAGTGGAAGTAGGAAGTGCATTTAATCATGATCCTACAGCCGCAGAATTGGCAATTTTAGGGGCATGGTATAATACAATAAATATCCGCTTACCTAAAGAATTGCAACCACCTGTAAAAGAATGGCAACAGGAAGAAGCAGGAAGCAGAATCAAGGCTTTTTTATCAGATTGGGCAACATCTTTAAATCGTCCCATAGTATTATTTATAGATGAAATTGACTCTTTACAAGACCAAACATTAATATCAGTTTTACGACAGTTAAGAGATGGGTTTCCTAATCGTCCTGAAAATTTTCCGACCTCGGTAGGATTAATTGGTTTACGAGATGTGCGAGATTATAAAGTAGCATCGGGAGGTAGTGATAGATTAAATACATCTAGTCCTTTTAATATAAAAGTTGCTTCTCTGACTATGCGAAATTTTAATCTTGCAGAAGTGGGAGAATTATATCAACAACATACAGCAGCAACTGGACAAATTTTCACACCCGAAGCTATAGAAACAGCTTATGATTTAACCCAAGGACAACCTTGGTTAGTTAATGCTTTGGCTAAAGAAGTTGTAGAAAAAATGGTAAAAGATAGAAGTATTACTATTACCAAAGAACACATTTTAACAGCCAAATAAATATTAATAGCTCGTCAGGATACTCATTTAGATAGTTTAGCGGAAAAACTCAGAGAAAAACGAGTTAAAAACATTATTCAACCAATTTTAGCAGGGCAAACATTACCAGATACCCTAGCAGATGATCGCCAATATTTAATAGATTTAGGATTATTACGACGTGATCCGATGGGGGGATTAGTTATTTCTAACCCCATTTATCGTGAAGTTATTCCCCGTGTTTTAGTACAAGGAACTCAGGACAGTTTACCTTTAATTAGTCCTAGTTGGTTGACTACAACAGGTGAATTAAATATAGATGCTTTATTAACAGCATTTCTCAAGTTTTGGCGACAACAGGTCGAACCATTATTAAGTAGTGCTGCTTACCATGAAATCGCGCCACATATAGTATTAATGGCTTTTTTACATCGTGTGGTTAATGGTGGGGGAGTTTTAGAAAGGGAATATGCAATTGGTAGTGATAGAATGGATTTATGTTTACAGTATAAAGATGTAATTTTAGGGATTGAATTAAAAGTATGGCGAGATAAAAAACGCGATCCGCAAGCTGACGGAATTGAACAATTAGAATCTTATTTAGGGCGTTTGGGTTTAGATTTTGGTTGGTTATTTATCTTTGATAGGCGAAAAAATGCCTTACCAATGGAAGAAAGATTATCCACTGAAGTTGTGGTGACAGAAAATCAATATAGAATTACTGTAATTAGGGCTTGAATGTTTTGATAAGGAGTAGGTTGGCGATAAATATCTGTAACAAATAATATAGCAATTTTCTAACTTATG
>NZ_CAIP01000234.1 GCF_000297435.1 Microcystis sp. T1-4
TGGGGGTCTTCTTTTAAAGGTTTTTTATAAATTGATTCCTGAGAATATATTAGCAGGTTTCTTCCTTTGGTTTTGTCCTTATACTTAATAATTTTAGGTTTTCCTAAAAATTTTTCAGGGTGTTTTTTCCAAGCTCTAAAAGCGGCAAAATAACTAATCCAAGCCTGATCTAATCTTCTGATTATCTGCGTGCTTCGGTTTCGTGGGTAAAGCTAAATAATCTGAGGTTTTAGATACCAGATGATAGAGTTGATTAAAACTCAGTTTTTGGGAGTTTTCAAAGAAATATTGGCGATAATGGTAGTTAGCTAGATTGAACAAATTTTTTGACAAGAAGGCATAATGGTCGATTTCTGACCATAAGGGATGGTTTTGACTGATAATATGACGTTCAACTAGCTTCATATCTTGATTATACCTGATAACGTTCTTAAAATCTATCGGTGGCCAAAGTTACTTATTTTAGCTATCTAGCTACAGAAATGAGTAGCTTTAAAAAGCTTTAGGTAGGTTTTTGGTTTCTGTGGTTAACCCCGATCCTCGTTTTAGCTCCCTCTCGAAAATCTATTGCACCACAGCCTTTAGTCACCTTCATCCCGATCATGTAAATTTTCCGCTACAATCGAGAGTACTAAGACTCAGGCAATTGTAAAGTAATATTAATGATAGATTTTAATACCCTCGCTGAATTTTCCCGCAACTATTGCGTCTCGATTTGTGCCTTTTTAGTACCCGCTAACTTAGTAACCACCCTTTTAACCGTTCTTTTTCTCTATTTCGGTCGTCCTACCCGTCAAATCTTCCCCATTGCTTCCCTAGCTTTGTTGTTCGCTGTCACCATGTTTCTCCACGTCGCCACCTGGTTGATGATTGGTGTGGTTATGGCCCCCACTTTTATCCTCTTTGGACTGGGTTTAACCTGTTTTGTGATCAATCTTCAAGCCATCAGCGATCGCCAAAGTTTGGAACAGTTATTACATACTGGGGTTAGTCGTCTGGCCCGCTCTTTCAACTAAGGAAAAGCGCCAAGACTTCCCCCTTCCCACTTCCCCCATAGTCGAACCAATAGGCTAATCTTGATGCGTCCAAGAGCGATGAGCCAGACGCAAACCCCAATCGAGCAGATAACCAATTGCGCCAATAACGAGAATCACCGCCATCAACTCTGAATAAGCGAGTCGATCGCGTGTATCGAGAATATAATAACCCAAACCCGCACTAACCCCCAGCATTTCCGCCGGGACAAGAACGATCCAGATAATACCTATAGCCAAACGGAAACCAGTTAGGAGATGGGAGAGGATCGCAGGCAGAATAATCTGGAAAACCGTTTCCCCTCGGGTAGCACAGAGACTGCGGGCTAAAGTCAACCAAGAGCGATCAACCGCATTAACCCCGGCAGCCGTATTGAGAAGGATCGGCCAGATAGCCGCCACCGTCAGCAAAAAATACACCGGTAGATCACCAATTCCCAAAACCATCACCGCTAAAGGCATCCAAGAAAGGGGCGAGATCATGCGTAGAAATTGAAATACAGCCGACAAAGCCGATTCAAGGGAGCGATACAACCCGATTAATACCCCCAACGGCACACCGATGGCACTAGCGAGAACCAAGCCCACAATAACCCGGCGGCAACTGGTGAGGATATGGGGCATAATCTCCCCCCCAACAAAAAGCTGTAATAAAGCGACAAAAGATCGCTCAGGGGAAAAATCATTTAAAATCGGGTTTGAGTGCCATAGAGGACTGGTAAATAGCCACCAGAGCAATAATCCAAAACCGATACCCCATAAGGGTAGTAAAGCTCTTGGCGGGGAGGTCAAAGATTGTGACTTCATAGGTTCAGACCTTTAAAATTTGATCGTCTCGATGCGGGAGAGATTATTCGGTAAGCCGAAAGCTTTCGGTCCGCCCACCTGTTGCAAGGCATTACGGACAAAAGAGTCATCCACGAGATCCCGGGCCACCTGTCGGGGTTGCAGTTTTTGGAGAAAATCCGTATTTCCTTCCACCTGAGTGGTTTTGAGCAAGCGTACCAGTTCCTCGGTATAGGAAGGGAAAGGATAGGGCTGGAAATCGATCCGGTTGACTTGCCAGTCTGGATTCTGGATCGCCCCGTCTTTTTTATAGAAATTGCGATCGTAGTAAGTAAGCGCCCGTTGCAATACCGGCAGCGGGTGAGGCGTATATTTTCCACCATCTTTAGAGAGAATCCGGGCCACTTCCGAGCGATTGCTCCGGGACCAGAGTTGGGCTTTAACGAGGGCGTTTACCACCCTCTGCGTCCATTGTTTCCGTTGCCTAATATCCTCCTCGTGAACAAAGACAACGCAACAGGCGTGATTCTTCCAGACATCGCCGGTGAAACGGAGAACCCTACCGGTTTTGAGATTTTCCGCCGCCGCGTTGAAAGGTTCAGCAACGATATAACCGCCGATGCTCTTATTGGCGAGGGCTGATACCATATCCGGGGGCGGGAGAACCACTAGATTAACCTCGTTAGAAGCGATCGGCGCGTCCTTGGCTTTGCGAACTATTTTCAGCCCGTTACGTTGTAAGAGTTGTTGCAAGACCAAATTATGAATCGAATACCAGAAAGGAACCGCGATCGTTTTACCTCCCAATTCCCTGGGATTTTCAATATCGGGAAGGACGGTGAGGGCTGAACCATTGGTATGGTTCCAAGCGACGATTTTAGCGGGGAAATTGCGCCCGTAACGAATCCAGATCGAGGTGGGAAAAAGAACGTGAATAACGTTCACCTGCCGAGCGAGAAAGGCCTCAACAATCTGCGCCCAAGAGCGGAATAGGCGCGGTTGTTCGGCAGTTAAACCTTCCGCTTGATAAAGTTTTCGCGAGTGGGCCACCAATAGGGGGGCGGCATCCGTAATCGGTAGATAACCGATTTTCACAGGCTGATCTTTGGCATTGGCGTGAACGGGGAGATTCCAATTATCGGCGGCGATCGCTGCCCCGAAGGAACTGGTAAACAGTGCCGAAAGTTTCAGGAAATCTCGACGGCTCATGCCGCAACAAGCACAATTATCGTGTAGGTTCATAGATTTACAGTGTCATGACAAGGGCTAATTCTTGAAAAATTGACAGGCGTAGATCACTCAAAAGCTTGGCTGACTCGAAACGGGGTTTCGCCATCGAGATGGTCCATTCTCGGCGGATGCCCACCGGATGACGGCCCATGAGAAGAACTCGATCGGCCACTAACAGGGCCTCGTCGATGTCGTGGGTAACGAGGAGAACCGTGCTGTTATAGAGAGCTATGACTTCTAGGAGGAGTTTTTGCATCTCGAAACGGGTGATCGCGTCGAGGGCGCTAAACGGCTCATCCAGGAGCAGGAGAGAGGGGCGGCGGGCGAGGACGCGGGCTAGAGAAACTCTCTGAGCCATACCGCCGGATAGTTGATGAGGATAGGCACGCTCGAAGCCCTCTAGTTTGACGCTTTTAACGGCGGTGTGAACCCTTTCGCGTAATTGCTGATGATCGAGGCGGGGCATCCGCTTTAATTTCAAACCAAAAGCCACGTTTTGCCAAACGGTTAACCAAGGTAAAAGGGCGGGGGATTGAAAGACGATCGAGCTGCGGATGTCTGGGGCTTGTAGGGGTCGTGAGTGCAATTGTATTTCTCCGCCATCGGCACTTTGCAAACCAGCGGCGGTAGCAAGGAGGGTAGATTTACCGCAACCACTGGCCCCAAGCAAACAAACCACCTCACCGGAGCGCACCTGTAGGTTAATATCCTCAAAAACGGTACGGTAGCCATGGCGGGTTTTATAGCGTTTATGGAGATTTTTTAGGCTGAGGACGGGGTAATCAGTGGCGATACTCATTCCCTCACCCCCGCTCGCTCGAGTTCGCCAGGGAGAATTTTATCGGTAGAGGACTGACGTTGTAACTCTCTTTCCAGTTGAATCAGGCTCGGAGTTAACACCGGTAAAAAGGCGACCTCGCGCAGCCGTCGGGCCGTGTCGCTATTCCGGAAATAGCCTTTTCCTCCCTTAATTTCCGCTTCTAACCATACGGATTCCACCGCTAACCGGGTAATGTCCACTCTGAGGGTGAATAGTTGGCGTGTTCGTCCGAGATCGAAGCTTTCTAGGGTGCTGAATTGCTCGATTGTCTTTTCTAGACGAGTCAGACGCTCCCGGGCGCAGAAATAACGATCGCTGGCTACCGCTGCCTTTCCCCCTAAACTTTTCTCTGTCTCCCCAAGGGATTTACGCGTAATGCCAAGGGCCAGTCCGCATTGTAACAGCAAGAAACAGGGGCGGACTGAGGGTAAAAATTTTGCTGCTTCCAAGCTGATAATCCAGTCGTGAGATAACTGAACTCGCTCGAATTCAAGGGTACTGGTGCGGGAAGCTTGTAAACCCAATAATTGTAGGTCTTCACCCCGTTTTAACCCCTCTGCGAAGGAGGGAAGGGCGAGGATAAGAGTTTGTCCAGATCTAGTTTGAGCGGCAACGGCTACTATAAATTCTCCGTTGGAGTCGAGGTTAGAGGCCCAGGGCAGGAAGCCATTAACAGTGACGTTTTCTCCTTCGATCTTTGCCTGTAAACGCAGCTCCTCGATCCCGCCGAGGTACTTCATGGCGTTGGAGAGTCCTGTCGCTCCGGCTATCTCTCCCTTGAGAACAGCAGGTAGAATTTTGTTTTGTAGGTAAGTGTTATTACTGGCGGCCAGATATTGGATGAAGACGCGCTGACACCAGAAAACAAAACCGGTGGTCAGGCAGCATTGGGACACAGCGGAGATCGCCTCTACTGCCTGTAGTAAGGAGCCACCCCGGCCTCCTAAGCTTTCAGGTATAGCATAGCCGAACCAGCCCGATTCTCCTAGCTTGGTTAGGGCCCAACCGACGTTGAGATTAGCTGTACCGTTGTTGAGGTCAGTGGCTCTTTCTTCCAGAAAAGAACTGATTTCGGAGCCTCGATCTAGCATCATTGTTCTCTCCTAGGGGTGAATATTTTCAATCGAGGTCAAACTATCTATAGGTGCGCCGACCACTTCTCTGGCTCTTTTTACCGCCGCTTCATCGGGACTATCGTAGAAACAGAGACATTTACTCAAGTCTTCGCAAACATAGGTACGCTCGAAACTGACTTCAGGCACTTGAGCATAAAGGGGGGTTTTCTCCGCTTTTCGTTGCAGGTAAGTTTCCATGGTTAGCCCCGGGGGTAAATTCCACTGTACTAGATAGTTGGCTTTGTCTTTGCGCTCTCGCACAGTGGCTAAGTCCTGCCCAATCAAGCGCATTTCCTTGATTAGTTGCCAACCTAGCCCAGCGTTTTCTAGTACTTGTTCGAGGGAGGCGCGATCAATCGCTTTGATAATCAGGAATAACCGCCCCTCTGTTTCACCGATTAGGGCTTCGATTAACTCTCCCTGGGATTTTGATGCCAGTGTGGCAATGCGCTCCAATATCTCGCTCACCTCTTCTTTTGTCCTTTCTTGTTGATCATCCTCTACTAGATATAGAGTCATAATTCATCTGAAATACATTTACAATACATTTGAGTTTACTGTCTTTGGGAAAAAAAAGCAATATTTTCAAGAGCCTGAAAACGAGGTGACACGGGAGTGGATGGTTCAAGACCGTTTCGCTCAAGTCGTGGCCAGAACCCTGGCCTTGGCTGATATGCGTGACCCGATTTTTTCGATAATCGCCCTTATCTGGCTGGATTTTTTTCAGCCAAAGACTTGACAAACTCAAAAATTTTTGCTAACCTTGTAGTATAGTGGGAATCCGTGTCCGCCTACGAACTCTCTTTTTAACTCTTTCTCAAGAATAAAAATTTTAACCCGAATTGCCGGTACTAGCTAAACTAAGAGCAGTACCACGGGAAACGGTGACTATGGAAGTTATTTGTACGCGTCCCCACTGTCCGAGACCGCGTAATCAGTGCCTAGACCTAGACGATAGCAATCTTTTAACCTCGATCGAGCAGAAATATTGTACTGCTTGCGGGATGCCATTAATTTTAGGGGGACGTTATTTGCCGGAACGTCTATTGGGAAAAGGAGGATTTGGGGCGGCATTTTTAGCAGTAGATCGTTATAGTCCCAAAAAAGCTAAATGTGTAATCAAACAATTTCAACCTTCCGGTAATTTAAGTCCGCAAGCTTTAGAAAAAGCGAAAAACTTATTTTTTCAAGAAGCGCGGGTTTTAGAAGATTTAGGAAGAGAACATCCCCAAATCCCCGATCTCTATGCTTTTTTCCCTTTAAAAGTCAAGAATCAATTAACGGGAGAAGAAGAGCAATTTTTCTATCTGGCCCAGGAATATATCGACGGTAAAAACCTAGAAGAAATTCTCCAACAGCAACAAAAACCCTTTCAAGAAAGTGAAGTTAAAAACCTTCTCCAAGAATTACTTATTATCCTCAAATTTATCCATGAAAATGGTTCCATTCACCGGGATATAAAACCATCTAACATCATGCGAGCCAAAAATGGTCGCCTCTATTTACTCGATTTTGGGGCAGTAAAACAGGCTACCAATAATCCCAATAATACACAAGAGAAATCCACAACAATTTACTCAGCCGGATTTGCTCCTCCCGAACAACAATTAGGCAATCAGGTATCGGCAGCCACGGATTTATATGCCCTAGCAGCTACCTGTGTTATGCTCTTAACTAATCGCGATCCTGATGATCTATACGATCCGCAAAAACAGGTCTGGAATTGGCAAAATTATGTCCCCAAAATCAGTGCAGATTTAGCAAGGGTATTCAATAAAATGTTACTAGCAAATCCGCGAGATCGATTTCAATCCTGTGAAGAAGTTTTAACCACTTTAAATCCACCTTCTCCATCTCCTCCAGCTTCCCCGATTCCTCCATCTCCTCCAGCTTCTCCAGTGATGAGAAAAAGTTCCCGCTTTTCTCTTGGGGAAACTTTCACTAATGCTGCCTTTACAGGGTTTGAGGGGACATTATTGGTAATTGCCTTAAATAGTTTAGTCCCCTCGGCAGGAATTGTCATCGCCTTTATCATCTTAGGTGGCTTAGTTTGGGCATTATTTAAAAAAGTGATTGAAGGGAGAGATTTACCGATTCTAGCAGCAATTACCCTCACCTTCATCTTCTTTCTTTCGCAACTGCAAGGAAGCCTAAATTTTCCTGAAATTGCTATCATTGCCGTGATGGCAGCCATCGGAGCCATTGCTATTACTGCCCTTTTCCGGTTAATATATCAGATAATTTTGCGATTATTTTAAAACCCTGAAAGTTTCAAAATTATCATCACCACCGCCGGTAATCGTGCCACCGAGGTCTAAAATAGTTTGCAGATAGTCGAGGATTTCCTGAGAAATTAACTCTCCCGGCATCAAAACGGGAATACCGGGGGGATAGGGACAGATAACATCAGCACTAAGACGATCGAGGGCATTTTTCCGGGATACTATCTCTGTAGGGGCAAAAAAAGCCTTTCTAGGAGAAATAGCCGAATTTGCCGTGACTGGAGGAGGAGTGGGGGGTAAACTGGTAGAGGAAGGGGATTGAAGGCATTGAAAAGCAGTAATTAGGCGATTAATGTGTTCGCGATGATTGCCGATGGAGATAATAAAAGTAAGTTGGCTTAAAGTCGGTAATTCCGCCGTGACAGCGTATTTTTCTCGCAAAATATCGTCTATTTCGTAACCAGTTAAGCCAAAATCTTTGACAATTACCGTTAAACGAGTGCGATCAAACCAGTGACAACCCGGGATAGAATGGGGAAAGTCTAAAACAGAGATATTAGGGATTTTATCGAGTTCTTTTCGGGCAGTAGCGGCTAAATCGAGGGTTTTGGTCAGTAAATCTAGGCCTTGCGTCGCCATTTGCTTTCTAGCACTATCAAGGGAGGCGAGAAGCAAATAACTAGGGCTAGTGGTTTGAACTAATTGTAAGGCTCGATCGACTTTTTCGGAACTAATGCGATCGCTTTTTAAGTGTAACATCGATGCTTGAGTTAAGGCCCCTAAAACCTTATGGGTGGACTGAATAGCCATATCGGCGCCGAGAGAGAGGGCAGCCGGAGGTAAATCGGGATGAAAGGCAAAATGGGACCCGTGAGCCTCATCAACGAGCAGCGGGATAGAATAATGATTGGTAATCTGGGCGATAGTTTCTAAGTCACAGCAAACCCCTTGATAGGTGGGAGAGACTACCATTACCGCTTTGGCATCGGGATGGAGTTTGAGGGCATTTGCGAGGGATTGGGGGGTTATATTTAAATTTAGATCGATAGTGGGATTATATTCGGGATTGATAAAGATGGGCTGCGCTCCGGAGAGAATTAAGCCAGAAATTGCCGATTTATGAATATTTCTCGCTAAAATAATTTTATCTCCCTCGCCGCAAGTGGCTAAAATCGCCGCAATAATGCCACAACTGGAGCCATTGACCAAAAACCAGCTTTTATCTGCTCCAAATGTCTCGGCTGCTAAAATTTGCGCTTCTTTAATCACTCCCGTCGGAGCAAACAAATTATCAAGGTCGGGTAATTCGGGTAAATCGGCTTTAAAGACGCTTTTTCCCAGTAAATTACTTAAATCTTCCCCGATTCCTTCCCCCTGCTTATGCCCTGGCGCATAAAATGGTACATCTAAACTATTGACTTTTTTTTGCAGTTGTGCTACCAACGGAGCGGATTCTGGCGAAGGCATTGTGGGAATTATGAATTATGAATTATGAATTATGAAGTGGGAAGAATAAATAAAAATAATCTCCTGTCTCGGAGTCTCCTGAATTCTGATCACTGTTAACTATCTGTGCCTAACATTTGCAGTTTATATAAACTAGCGTAGAGGCCGTCTTTGGTTAATAAATCTTCATGGGTTCCCGATTCGACTAATTCCCCGCGTTTCAGCACAAGAATTCGATCGACATCGCGAATAGTGGAGAGACGATGGGCGATAATAATAGCGGTACGATCGACTAAAATCTGTTCTAAAGCTTCTTGAATTAATACTTCTGTCCCCACGTCTAAACTAGCGGTAGCTTCATCTAAAACTAAAATTTCGGGGTTACGAATAGCGACTCTCGCAAAAGCGAGTAATTGTTTTTGTCCTCCCGACAAATTTGCGCCCCGTTCTCGTAAAAGGGTATGATAACCATTGGGTAACTCCTCGATAAAGTGAGCGATATTAGTTGATTTAGCCGCTGCCTTAACTTGCTCAAAATCATAATTTTCCCCTAGGGTAATATTGCGAGTCACATCTCCGGCAAAGAGAAAAGTTTCTTGGAGAATGACACCGATATAACGTCTTAATTCTGCTTGGGGAAGATAACGGATATCGATACCATCCACTAGAATTCTGCCCTTACTTGGTTCATAGAGACGACAGAGAAGACGAATAATCGAACTTTTTCCTGCACCGGTGGGACCGACTAAGGCGACTTTTTCCCCCGGATGAATGGTAAAATTGAGACCTTTGATAATATATTCATCCGGTTTATAACCAAACCAAACATTTTCAAAAATAATCTCACCAGTCTGACGTTTTTCTAGGAAGGAAATCTCCTGATAATTTTTATAATCTTTGATTTCAATGGGAATACTAATTAATTCACCAATGCGTTCAATAGCAGTAAAACCCGCTTGAAACATGGTAAATTTTTCCGCAAACTGACGCAGGGGATTAAAGAGACGCTGGGAGAATAAAATAAAAGCTGATAAAACCCCAAAATCAATGGTTTTCTGGAGAATAAAAATACCGCCTAACCATAATACTCCTGCCACGGCAATTAATCCGATCCATTCCAAAGTAGCTGAGACGGCCGAATCATAAAAAATTGTTTTATCTAGGGATTGCCGATAGTGAGTATTGGTAGAGCGAAATATTTCAGCATTAAAGCGTTCCCGGCGAAATAATTGAACAATATTAACTCCGACTACATTTTCCTGTAATTGGGCATTAAGTTTTGATAATTGCTCGCGTACTTGATAGTTAGCACTGCGGTATTGTTTTTGAAAAAAGATAATTAGAGCGGTGACGGGAAATAACATCAACACCAACAATAGAGCTAATTGCCATTGCAGGGTAAACATGGTGATGATGATAACTAAAATATAGACTAAATCACTGACAACTCCGATCGCACCACTGGCAAAAACTTCTCCTAATGCTTCCACATCGCTGGTTAAACGGGTGACTAAACGTCCCACGGGAGAGCGATCAAAAAAACTAGAGGAAAGGGAAGTAACATGGCTAAATAAATCTTCCCGGACATTAGCGGTAATTGACTGACCGACTTTCTGCACCAGATAACCTTGTATTGTCCCTAAAATCAGCCGTAAAGTAATCGCAGCCGAGAGGATAATAATTAGGGTATTAATGGCTGCGGTTAAGGGCATTTGAGCCAAAAAATTCCAAGTTTGTTCCTTTTGCAAAAGGGAGACCGCTTGACCGATAATTAAGGGTTGAATCGCCCCCGTGAGAGATAGGGGAAAAAGAAGTATTAATGACCAAAATAGCAGAGCTTTTTGCTTTTTTGCGTAGGGAAGTAGTTTCAATAATAATCTCCAGTCATTTTCTTTGACCGGAGGGGACACAGGCGGGGATGATGGAGTCATGAAGGGATTTCCCATGAAATTCTCGGCAGCCGGGGAGAAATTACGCCCCTATTGTTAACTTTTCTAACAGGCGATCAATCTGGAAATGTTCCTCCATTAATTCTCGAATACAAGCGACCTTTACCTGTTCCTGTAAGCGAATCTTCCCGAAGGCCCGATCGACGATTTCCACGGTGGTGAGAGTATCTAAATTTACCGAGAGAATCGGTACTTCTAAATCCTCGGCCCGGCCTAGAATCAGGGGATCCGGAGAGATGGAACCGGTTAAGATTAAACAGGTGGTAGAAGTTTCTAGGGCAGCTAACTGTAGATCTGTGCGATCGCCGCCCGTAATCACGGCCATATTTTCCCCCTTACGAAAATATTCTAAAGCGGCGTTGACATTCATTGCCCCGATCGCTAGACTTTCTACCATCCAATCTAAACGATCGGGCCGACATAATACTTTAGCCCCCAAAAGATGGACAATTTCCCGAACACTAATACTACGCATTAGTTTACTAGCGGGTAACAGTCCTAAAACCTCCACACCTTGGCTGATCAGATAGGGTTTCAGGAGAGATTGTACTTCCTCCCAATCATCCGCAGGGATATCACTAATGACCACCCCCAGCAGCCGATTATTTAATTCCTCTCTTGCTTTCAGCAGACTCTCGGCCATCAGGGGAGAACTATAGCGAGCCACCAATAGGATCGGAGTCTGGAGAATTTTGGCCATCTCCCCCATGGATAACTGAAAAATACTGCCTTCCCAGAGAGTCCCTGGCCCTTCGAGGAGGGTAATATCACTGTTAACTCGATCGAGATAGCCGGCAAGAACATTGCCGTAGTCCTGTTTATCTGCACCCTGTAGGCGTTTAGCAACGGAATCCACATCTGTGTAAATCACCGGTAAACGCAGCTGTTCGGGGGATAATTCTAGTAATTGCCGAATAAATTCTACATCCTCATCGACCAATTGCCCATCGACGTAGCCCGGACAATTGCCCACTGGTTTGCCATAACTTATCTCTAGTCCTTTTTGTCGCAAGAGATGCGCTAAACCGACGACAGTTCCCGATTTACCACTGAGGGGTTCCAGGGAAGAGATAAGTATAGATTTGGCTGATTTCGCCACGATTTGCTCCTTTTAACCCGTAAAATCCCGACTTTTATTCCTCAAATCGCAGGAGTTTCCGATAAAATCCCTGCGAAAAGTCGGCCGAACCTAGCTGCTTAAAGGTTTTAATCGCATCGATCAGATATTCCACCAACTCGGCGTTAATAATTGTCATCTCATAGCTTAGGTCGGCCTGTCCTTCAAATTGTAAACGACAACGGGTCAATTCCGAGGGCAATTTTGATACATACCAAGAGGCCACAAAGGGAATCCCTTGACCGCTTTCTATGTGACGACGACCTTCTAAAGAGCCAGCTTGATACAAAGCGATCGCATAGGGCAGGATACTATGTTTGTCCTTGGCATAGTAGGGCATATATACTACCACATCAGCCTTATTAGCGGGTTCTAATTGTTCGATAGTTGGCATAATTTAAGTAATAGGACAAAATTAACTTCTTGGTTAGGATCGGCACTCATGCAAGGGGCAAAAGGCAAGAGGTAGTTAGATGTGTGTAATTAATTGTCTCTAGCTACGTTACCAGTAACACTGATATTTTCCATCTATTTTAACCGATCGCCCCCGGAATCTCCCGAGCGGGAACATAGGCAAAATTTACGGGCCAGATCACCCCTCTATACTGAGGTTATCATTGGCCATAACCGGCAGACGAACCCGAAAAACCGTCCCGGGGTAGGGAGAACTTGTTGGCTCGGGATTGGGACTGATAAATTCAATCGTCCCCCCCATGCCAGTCATTAATTCTTTGGCGATCGCTAAACCCAACCCCGTACCGGGTATATCTCCCCCCGCTTGCACTCCCCGGTAGTGACGTTGAAAAATTCTTTCTTGATCGCTCCTCGGAATACCATAACCCGTGTCTTTAAAAACAATTTCTACACTATTCTTAACATTTTTGACCTCGACGGTGACTTTTCCGCCGGCAGGAGTATATTTGAGGGCATTATCAATTAAATTGCTGAATACTTCCCGCAAACTGGGGATATTGGCACGAATAAGTGGTATATCTTCCCCGTGAATCCTTTCTAGACTGAGATTTCTCTCTTTAGCTACGGCCTGGGCCGAAAGGAGCAACGGATCGAGAAGCTCATGGAGATCGATCGGAGTTAGCTGAGTGCTGCCAGCAGGCAAGAGAAAGGTGGTGGGGGAAGATTGCGCTTGCAGGAGAGGAATATCGACGGTGGGGTAATTTTCGCTTTCTTGCTGAATTTGGGCCTCAAATCCGGCGATTAAGTCCCGAACTCGATCGCTTTCCCTCAGCATACCGGTAATGGCGGGATCGTTACCTTCTTCGGCCAAAAGCCTTTTGAGCAGAAGTTTACCAAAGGTTTTTAAAGCGGTGAGGGGATTGCGGATTTGATGGAGAAAGGTATCGAGGCGCTGACGTTGCCATTGTCGATAATAACGTTCTTCTCCTAATTGGCGATCGAGTACACAGGCTAAAGCGAGGGTTTGGGTGATTTTTTCCATCCGGGTTAATTCCCAACTTTGCCAAGGTCGTTTTTCTCTGGTTGTCACCAATAATCCGATCATGCCCTCTTCATACATTAAGGGTAAAAACAAGCGATGACCGCTGACGGTCTCCTGATTACTCCAGAGGTGGGATAAATCTTCTAACTTAACCGCAGTTAACAGGTCTGCCGCCGATGGGCCTGGTTGCAAGGAAAGCCGCTTTTTTTGGGGAGAAGGGGAATTAAAAGGCGGATAAACAACAACTGGGATTAAATTACTCGATAAAGGTTCAGTTAAATAAACCGCACTTCTGTCTGCTTCCATTTGCTCCCGCAAAAGTTCCATCTGTGCCTGACAGAGGGCAATAAAATCATCACTCAGGGGAGTCCGGGAGGGGGAGGAGAAGGGCATACTAAGAAAGTAAAAAGTAAAAAATCAGAAAACCTTGATCAAGCTAGGGTTGCGAGTTTTATTTCCCAGTTGACAGGGGAGACAATGGCCATCCTCTTGGGTGGGGTGCAGCCAGTAAAAAGCAATTAGGGCAAGGGTTTGATCACTATTTTAGGGGTGGCTCAGGGTATATATTAAAAAAAGTTTAAGAATAATAAGTTTTGTATCGGGATTGGGGGCAGTGTTTTTGTGACACAAACTTAAACACAGTCCCAGTCTAGCTTCTAGTCAAACTTGTTTGTAATTGGGTTTGTGAGAGACACTTGATTTCTCGGTCTAGAACGGATATAATCGCTACGGCTTTTGTAACTATCATTACAACGATTAGCCAAAACAGGAGGTAATTGGGTTGGCCAGAAAACGGAAACGTAAAAGTCGCCGTCGTCAAGAAGGACGTAAGATACTTGAACTTGTACCCCAGTATAGTATTGAAAGTGGCGAAGATAAACCCGTAACTGCGGCGCGTAAGTATATTCAAGCTATAGGCATTAGCCCACCAGCTTTATTGATTGTTAAGCGTAACGAGCATACAACCGATCGCTATTTCTGGGCTGAAAAAGGACTGTTTGGAGCGCAATATGTGGAGGAAAACCACTTCCTCTTCCCAAGTTTGCGCGACCTGCAGCCCCAGCCCGTCAAAGCACCGGTAGCAGTTGCCAAATAATTCACAGGACTATTAATAGTATCATGGAAAGTGAACTCGTTTACAGAAAAGTAAACGAGTTTTTTTTTGTCTGAGAGCCAAGAATCAGCTATCTGAGGCCAAAAAACAGCCAAGTTTTAGGCGACATTACCTGCTGTGGCAGTAATAATTTGACGTACTTGAGCATCGGTCAGATTCGGATTGGCACTCAACATTAAGGTCACCACTCCGGCCACATGGGGTGCTGCCATGGAGGTTCCACTCAAGAAACCATAGCCACCATTAGGGAGAGTAGAATACACTTGTACGCCTGGAGCGGTGACATAGCTCATCGAAGAATTGGAGCCAGCACGATTGGAGAAGGAAGCCATCTGGTTAGAACTATTAACGGCACCTACGGCAAGACCCCAAGAGGTGGCACTGGAAGCGGGATAACTGGGTTGAGCTGCCCCCGAATTACCGGCGGCCATAACCACGATAACACCGCGACTGCTGGCATACTGGAGGGCTGCTTGAATCTGACTGTTAGTGCTACCACCGCCCAAACTCATATTAATCACATCAGCACCGTTGTCCACGGCGTAGCGAATTCCTTGGGCAACGCCACTAGAGCTGCCACTACCGGAATCGCTCAAAACTTTCACCGGCATAATTTTGGCATTGTGGGCCACACCAGTGACCCCGAAACCATTATTACGAGCAGCAATGGTTCCCGCCACATGAGTACCATGGCGGTTGCCATCTAAAGTATTATTATTGCCATTGGCAAAGTTCCAGCCATAAACGTCATCAACGTAACCGTTGCCATCGTTATCAAGACCATCATTGGCAATTTCGCCCGCATTCGTCCAAATATTGGCCGCTAAGTCGGCATGATTGCGGTCAACTCCTGTATCTAGTACAGCAACGACGATTCCCTGTCCTGTATAACCTCTTGCCCAAGCTTCGGGTGCATTAACTAAGTTAACCCCCCAGTCATTAGCACCACCAAAAGTGGGAACATTGGCAAAAGGACTTTCATTCAAGGCTCCAGCGACGGCTCTCGCAGCATTAACTAAACCGTATCCTGAAGTGGCACTATATCCGGGTACAACTGGGGCTGTGGTCGCAGACAGGGTTAAGTTATAGTTGGTGCTGCCACTGTGGGGATAAACCCGGATATAGTAAGTACCCCCATTCAGCTGACGAGTAATACTCTCACTGCTGTTACCGCGATTAGTGGAGCTAGTAATCACACCGCCACTACTATTTAACAAGGACACATCGGCATCGGCACTTAATCCCGTTAAATTGAGGCTAAAGTTGCTACTGGTTCCTAAACTAAAATGATAATAATCATTGGTGTCTGCAGAACCAGCGAAATCACTGTAGCTGGTGGCAGTTGCTCCAATGGTGATATCACAGGCCATTTCTAAGGTATTGCCGGCGTTATCTAAGGCAGTAAGATTAAGGCTCGCTACTTCTTCTTTGAAAAGAGATGTGGCTCGATTAGTGGCTATGCTGGGAAAAATTGATGACTTATTCCCCGCTAGGAATTTCTGAAAATCTGAGGAATCTAGACTATCTATACAGTTATAGAGGTCGTTGGCGGTAAAGTTATCTATCATGGTGTTCTGGTCGTTTTTTAATGGTTAAATGGTGGCGAGAACCATCAAGAAGCTCTGATCAGACAGACAACATTTGTCAGCTTTTGGGTAAGTCTCCAAAAAAGTAGGCCAATTCACATCTGAATTGCATTACTGTCCGATCCTAGTTTGCACGCCAATTCAAATCTGAATTCCATCACCTTCTGATCTTATTCCCCAGAATACCTTGAATGAGGTTCGATAGTCAAGACGGTTTCGGGGAATTATGAATTAGGAATTAGGAATTAGGAATTATGAATTATGAATTATGAATTATGAATTATGAATTATGAATTAGGAATTAGGAATTATGAATTAGGAATTAGGAATTAGGAATTAGGAATTATGAATTATGAATTATGAATTATGAATTATGAATTATGAATTATCAAGTGGGGAGAAGGGGTGATGGGAGAGGGAATGATGAATTAAGTAGGTAGGCGTTAAAAATTATCAGATCCACCCGCCTATCGGCACCCCCCTTATCAAGGG
>NZ_CAIP01000233.1 GCF_000297435.1 Microcystis sp. T1-4
AGAAACTTCAAGTCCTATTATTTAGACCGTGTAGCTGAATACTGGAGTGATGCTTTTGCCATTTACCCAGTTATCAGCACTTTGTCGAGTCGATTCCTTTTTGCCTCTATCTCAAACATTGCTGCTGATGCGTTTCAAATTTGCATTGGCCCATTATTAAATCTAGTTTATCTCAACCCCAGAAAATACCTCAATTAATGACAGAGCAGCACCATGGCGATACCGATACCTAAACTTAAACCCACCAGCACTTGAAAAGGAGTATGACCAATTAATTCCTTTAAACGTTCCTCATTAAATTCCTTGCCTCCCTGGAACATTTCATCGATAATTTGATTGAGAATCCGGGCCTGTTTTCCCGCTGCCTGACGCACTCCAGCCGCATCATACATAACAATAACCGCAAAAAGCGCAGCGATGGCAAATTCGGAACTAGACCAACCCATCTGTAATCCTACCCCAGTAGCCAAAGCTCCCACCAACGCCGAGTGAGCGCTAGGCATTCCCCCCGACGAGACTAGATAGCGCAGACTAACCTTACCATCGCGGATTAGCTCAATCAGCGCTTTTAGTCCCTGGGCGGTGAAACAAGCTAAAAGAGAGACTAGCAGTATTTGATTGTGTAACACCTGCTCGAAGTCCTGCATAATCTCATTCGTTTAATTTAATTTTTACGATTAACAATATACTCGGCGATGGCCCGTAAAGGTTCAGCGGCCTCATCGTAGCCACTCAATTCACCGATGGCACTATCTATTAACTGTTGAGCTTGCTGGCGGGACCCTTCTATCCCCCAGAGACTAGGATAGGTAGCTTTTTGTGCCTGTAGGTCTTTACCGGCGGTTTTGCCTAATTCCTCGTTTGTCGCCGTGATATCAAGAACATCATCGATAATTTGGAAAGCCAAGCCAATATTTTGGGCATAACGGGCTAATTTAGCTATATCTTCCCCTTTTGCCCCCGCTAAAACTGCCCCCGACACCACAGAAGTCTCCAACAGGGATCCCGTTTTGTGAGTGTGGATAAAACCGAGAGTTTCTGCCGAAATATCGGGTTTTCCCGCAGATTCCAAGTCTAAAACCTGACCCCCCACCAAACCCGCTGCCCCGACAGTGCGACCTAAACGGGCAATTACCTCTAAAATCTGTAGGGGAGGTACATTACGAGTCTGAGTAGCCACATACTCGAAAGCGTAGGCCAGGAGACCATCCCCGGCTAAAATAGCTATATCTTCGCCGAAAACCTTATGATTGGTTAATTTCCCGCGTCGGTAATCATCGTTATCCATGGCGGGTAAATCGTCATGAATTAATGACATAGTGTGTATCATTTCTAGGGCGCAAGCGGTGGGTAAAGCCATCTCTAGGGAACCCCCCATCAGTTCACAGGTAGCCAGACATAAAATCGGTCGCAGACGTTTGCCCCCAGCAAGGAGAGAATAGCGCATCGCCTCGTAGATTTTGGCAGGATTGCCGATAACTAAAGAGCTATCTAAAGCTGACTCGACAATCAACCGCTTTTCCTCCAGATAGGAAGCCAGGGAAAAGTTCTTGTTTTTCCTCACTTCTACTCCTCGTTCGCCCCTAGTAACCATGTCTTTTTGTCTTGAACCGACTGCTTCTAAAACTATATCAGGAAACTCCCCCTCGATGGGAATTAAACTGACTGCTCCCTTGTACCCTAAGCTGTTGAGTATCTAAATTACCCCTTCAGACTGCATGGCAGCTCCGCAGTTGACCTTCTGAACATTTGTACTAAATTTTTCCAGACGGAGAGAGTCCAATTCTCTTTTCTGATGCCTATTTTCTCTTTTAACCTGAAAAAATACCTCCCTCAGTCCAGAGATTAGCAAAAAACAGGCGATACAATTGAATTTCACCGCAGTTATCCTGGGAGATGCTAAAGTTTTGATGATTCGGTCAAACTTCCGTTTTCTTAGCTTGCGGTTGGGAAATTTCTCGATTAGCCTATAATTAGGGTTATCCTAGTAATATATTTTATGCTGCCAGGGCAAATTTTAGGCGATCGATACCAAATTCAAAGTCAGTTAGGTAAACAAACCGGAAGACGCACTTTTCTCGCCCAAGATATAAAAACGGGCGCTACTGTTGTTGTCAAATTATTAATCTTTAGTACCGATTTTGAATGGACAGATTTAAAACTTTTTGAACGGGAGGCCGAAACTCTTAAACATCTAGATTGTCGCTCGATTCCCGAATATATCGACTATTTTGAAGTTCGCACCGATACCTATCAAGGTTTCGCCCTTGTTCAGAGTTATATCGAGGCGAAATCTCTCAAGGAACAGCTAGAAAATGGTCGCAAATTTAGTGAGGCAGACCTGCAAGAATTAGCCAAATCTATCCTAGGGATTTTAATTTATCTTCATGGAATTAGCCCGCCAATTATCCACCGAGATTTGAAACCTAGTAATATCTTACTAAAAGATCGATCAGGTCATAGTATCGGTAATGTTTATTTAATTGATTTTGGTTCTGTCCAGACTGTTGCCCAACAGGAACAAGCCACTTTAACTATCGTCGGAACCTACGGTTATATGCCCCCTGAACAATTCGGTGGTCGCACCGTTGCCGCTTCTGATTTATACAGTTTAGGGGCCACTTTAATCTATCTAGCTACAGGAATTCATCCCGCCGATTTACCCCAAAAAGATGGCAAAATTCAATTAAATAATTTAGCCAATTTAAGCCCTGCTTTTGTTCATTGGTTAGGACAGTTAATTGAACCTAGTCTCGAAAAAAGGTTTATTTCAGCACAGGCAGCAAATCAAGCTTTACATACTCTCCACGAAATGCAATTAACTTCCTCGAACCTTGAAAAACCCGCAGGGAGTCGGGTACAGTTGCAAAAAAATGAGGAGAAAATTAAAATATCTTTACCTCCCGAAGGTTTTACCCCTAAATTAATTTTTCTTGGAGCTTTTGCCATCGCTTGGAACGCTTTTTTATTAGTATGGACAGGAGGAGCAATTTCTATTCCTCTGTGGATGAGTTGGTTTTTTCTGCTCTTTTCTTTGCCTTTTTGGTTTGTGGGTTTAGGAATGCTTGGCGGGATTATTTATTGCCTCAAAGGGGAGGAAATTATCACTATTGATAGGGAAGAAATTGTGGCCATTCAGCGAATTTGTGGTTTGAAACTTCCGGGCAAAAAGAAAATGGCACGGGAACATATTAATAAACTGGTGAAAGCTGATAGTTATCATACCAAAGATGGTGATGGCGATCGAGTTTATGTGCCGATGGCTTTAACTATTTGGGCGGGGACTAAAGAATATACTATTAGCAGTAAGACAAAAGAATATCTGAGTCAACCCGAAATTGAATGGTTAGCAGCGGAATTGAGCCAATGGTTAGGAATACCAATTACTAATAAGTAGCTGGTTAAAATCAGCTTTTTTCTCCCCTCTCCCCTCTCCCCTCTCCCCTCTCCCCCACTGATTACTGCTTACTGATAACTGAAAAATCTCCCCAATTCCCCACTTCCCACCTCCTAATTCATAATTCATAATTCATAATTCTCTCTCCCCCATCTTCCCTCTCCCCTCTCCCCACTTCCCATCCCCTGATATAGACGAACTGTCTGTGATCAGTGTAAAATTTTATGAAGAGTCTGGGCTTTTTTCTCCCTTTTCCTGAGAAATGCCCCAGCGCCAGTGACTAAAATCAAAATTGTGCATCCCATCGATAATTAAGTTTATGAGCGCCACTATTACCGTAGAAAAACGCAAATTAGAAAAACCCCCTTTAGAACTGCATTATCTCGGCGATCGAGTCCTGCGTCAACCGGCCAAGCGGATTACTAAGGTCGATGACAGCATTCGCCAATTAGCCAGAGAAATGCTGCAAACTATGTATAGTTCCAATGGTATCGGTTTAGCGGCTCCCCAAGTGGCAGTCAATAAACAATTGATTGTCATCGATTGTGAACCCGATAAACCAGAAAATCCGCCCTTAATTCTGATCAATCCCCAAATTATCGGTTATAGTCGGGAATTGTGCAAGGCGGAAGAGGGTTGTTTGAGTATTCCCGATGTGTTTTTAGATGTCATCCGTCCCCAAGCGATCGAAGTGAGTTATAAAGATGAACAGGGGAAACCGCGAAAACTGCAAGCTAACGGTTTACTAGCGCGGGTAATTCAACACGAAATGGATCATCTCAATGGTGTCATGTTCGTGGACAGAGTAGATAACGATTTGGCACTGAATGAAGAATTAAAAAAACACGGTTTTTCCGTGCAAGCGGTGAAACCCGTCGAGAAAGTGACAAAATAAAGGCATTAGTTAATTTAGGCGAGGAGTGAAGATGACCCCGAAAAGCGGCGTTTTATTGTTATTATCCTGTATTGCAGCGATCGCTGGTGTGGGTTGTGTCTTTGAAATTAGTTCGGGAGAACCGGATTTAGGCAATACCACCACTGGCTTAATTCTAGCGGCAAGCATACCATTAACAGCCCTATTTTTTTGGGCGGCGGTTAAAGACACGAGAGCCAATTACAAATAGAATAACTTCCCCTCGGTTGCAGAAGAGAGAATTTATTTCTCTCTTTTGTTTGTTTTAACTACAGGACAAATTGCCAGAAAAAGTTACTACTTTTGAGGACTTTAAGTAGCTGGTTATAATTAAATTAAAAATAGTTTTTAGGTTCGATACCCCCTTAGTACTAGGGTTGATTCATAGTAGGGTTGATTCATGAATCAACCCTACCCTTAGTCCCCCGTTGATAAGGGTGGTGTCTGATAATTTTTAACGCCTACCTACTTATCAGCTTTTATGACAATCAATCATATCCTGACCAGTGAAAATCTGATTAGGTAAAGATTTCCCCCCTCTCTCCTATATCCGCAATCTAGAATGATAAAATAGGTGATGTTAAAAGCATCATTCATTAGCTATGACCACAACCTACAAAGTAGAAATTTCCCATTTAGGAACCACACAAACGATCGAAGTTAGGAAAGATCAAACTATACTACAAGCGGCCTACGATGCGGGGATTGACTTACCCAGTTCTTGCAATGCGGGCGTATGTACTACCTGCGCCGCTCAACTTTCCCAGGGTAGCGTTGAACAAGGTGAGGGCATGGGATTATCCCCCGACCTGCAAAAAGAAGGCTATGCTTTGTTATGTGTGGCCTATCCTCGCTCGGATATTAAACTGGAATCTGGCAAGGAAGAAGTAGTTTATCAACGTCAATTCGGAAAACCCTAGGCCAGACTGGGGTTAAGATGACAAATTTTCGGGGGTTTCCCCCCAAAAAAACAGATTTTGAGCCAATAGAACCGGCAAACCCTAACTAATAGCTGAATGCTGACTAATAAGGGAGAACTTTTGCTCTGCACTCTTGAGGGCTGCTTTCATGAAACCATAAAAGAGAGGATGAGCTTTATTGGGACGAGAGCGAAATTCGGGGTGAAATTGGGTAGCAATAAAGAAAGGATGTTTTGGTAGTTCGATAATTTCCACCAAACGACCATCGGGAGAAGTGCCACTCACCAGATAACCAGTCTCGAAAAAGAGACTACGATAGGCATTATTGAACTCGTAACGGTGACGATGGCGCTCATAGATAACCTCTTGACCGTAGAGGGAGAAAGCCAGACTATCGGGATTTAAACGGCAGGGATAGAGACCTAAGCGCATTGTTCCCCCTAAATCCACCACATCTGCCTGTTCTGGCAGTAAATTAATCACTGGATTGGGTGTATCTTCTTCAAATTCGGAACTATTGGCCCTTTCCAATCGGGCCACATTGCGACCCCATTCGATAATCGAACACTGCATCCCTAAACAGAGACCCAAGAAAGGAATATTATTGACCCTAGCATACTCGATCGCCTTAATTTTGCCATCCACACCCCTAATACCAAAACCACCGGGTACAACAATACCGTCAACACCGCTTAAATGAGCTTCGGCCGAATCGTTATCCACATCTTCGGCACTTACCCAACGCAATTCTATCTCGCTATTAAGGGCAATAGCGGCGTGTTTGAGGGCCTCCACCACCGAGAGATAAGCATCCCCCAACTGCACATATTTCCCGACGATAGCTATCTCTAATTTTTGACTGGGGGATTGCATCTGTCGGATGAGATTTTCCCACTCCTCCAGATGGGGGTATCGGGGACTGAGGTTGAATAATTCTAGGGTTTGTTGCGCTAATCCCTCTTTTTCCAGATTGAGAGGAACTTCATAGATACTGCTGGCATCCTGAGCAGTAATCACCGATTCCACCGGCACATCACAGAAAGCTGAGAGTTTTTCTTTTAACCCCGGTTGTAGGGGTAGATGACAACGACAGACTAACACATCCGGTTGAATACCGATCGATCTTAATTCCTTGACCGAGTGTTGCGTCGGTTTCGTTTTCATCTCCTTGGCCGCCGGAATCCAAGGAATTAGGGTAACGTGCATATAAACCACGTTATTTCGACCTACATCCTTCCTAAATTGCCTAATTGCTTCTAAAAAAGGCAAAGATTCGATGTCTCCCACCGTACCACCAATTTCTGTGATGACAATATCGGGGTTGGTATCTTTGGCCACCCGGAGAATCCTTTCCTTGATTTCGTTGGTAATATGGGGAATTACCTGCACGGTTCCCCCCATATAAGCACCACGGCGCTCTTTATTCAATACCGCTTGATAAATCGAGCCAGTAGTCACGCTATTGAGACGGGAGAGTTCCGTATCGGTAAAACGTTCGTAGTGGCCAAGGTCGAGGTCGGTTTCGGCCCCATCATCGGTGACAAATACCTCTCCGTGTTGAAAAGGACTCATCGTACCCGGATCCACGTTGATATAGGGGTCTAATTTCAGAATTGAGACGGAATAATCCCGACTTTTCAACAATCTTCCCAAACTAGCGGCGACAATTCCTTTCCCAATACTGGAGACAACTCCCCCGGTGACAAAGACAAATTTACTCATAAAATTCTTCCTGCGATCGATTATACCTAGCAAGGGGTGAGAGTTTTCGGGATGGGGCGGTGTCATTTTCCCAGATTTCATTATAACCGGAGGATCTATACCGCTCAACTAAACTTACTCAAACTTACTTAAAAGCCTGAAAGCTTAGTCATTCGTAGTGGGTCAAGCACTACAGGATTAAACGGCAAACCCTTTATTCCCTGGTCAATGACATCAGGAATTACTTTTCTAATGATGTTAAATGACCC
>NZ_CAIP01000232.1 GCF_000297435.1 Microcystis sp. T1-4
GGGGGGCAGGGGGGGGAGAGTCCGGTCTCTGGATTCTTAATGGAGACATTGAGAATCTAAGGTGTCTCGTTGAACAAAGAATTTCCGATAGTGATAGGTCAAGAATTCCCCGTCACAGGGTAGCTTGACGGTGGGAGTATGTCAATTCGACGATTAGATACGCGGGCAGCTGACTTAATTTCCCGAATATTTTCCGATTAATCTCTGGAGAGTTCAGGAATGGTTAAGATGTTCAAAGACCGATTTATCACCGATATCGTTGGGGAGAGGTTGGCTTAACTTTCCCAGGGCAAAGATAACGAATAAAGTCGCCCAGAGAATTAATAGCCCCTTTTCCCAATTTAAGGGCAATATCCCCAAAAGATGACCGAGTAAAAGGGTGGGAACTAGAGGGGTTAAAAACTTGGTTTCTAGACGATTAAAACAAAAAGCTTCTTTGAAATAAATCCCCGTGAGACTAGCAAAAATAAAGCCCACACCCAATAAACTCACCGGATGGTTATAGACAAATTCTAGGGGAGAAAGGTGAGAATAGAGACTGAAAATTAGGGAAGTAATCGCCCCGATTAGCCAAAAAACTTGCAGGAGACGATGGAGGGGAATTAAATATATATGAATAGTCAATAAACTGATGCCTAACCCCAGACAAAAACCAATGTATAAAAGGTTAGTCAGGGGCAATAATTGCGGTCGAGTGAGAACTATAATTGTAGCGACAGCGAAACTAAAAGCCGCTAAATTTAACCCCAGACGGTAGAGACGCACGCCTAGGCGATCGCTATCCGTAATCGTAAACTCTCCGAATTGACCTTGATAAACTCGATCGACAGCAGGGGAAGTCATTATGCTCTAAAGAAAAAGGGAAGCTTAGAAAAGATCGACTACAAATCATCTTAAGCTTAAATTATGCCAGTAGCCCCACTTCTTCCCCCTCTCGGCTGACTAATTGCGAGTTTAGTAGTCAATCAAGCTAAAAATTATGATTAATTGCGATAAAAAAATATATATGTTATTTTACTGCGTCTTTCTTGTTTTAACTTCTAATTCCTTGTCATTTCAGTAATTCTCTTTGGTGCCAGAGACTTTTATGAACTCAACTAGCGAAATTTTGATCGTGGGCGGTGGTATCATCGGATTAGCGATCGCTGTCGATTTGCAATTGCGCGGGGCAAAAGTTACCCTCCTAGTTCGAGATATAGCTCAGGCCGCTAGTCGTGCGGCTGCGGGAATGTTAGCCCCCCATGCGGAAGGAATTCCCCCGAGTCCGTTTCTCGATCTTTGCCTGCAATCGCGCTGGCTATATCCAGAATGGACTCGCAAAATCGAGGATTTAACGGGGATAAACACCGGTTACTATCCCTGTGGTATTCTTGCTCCCGTTTACGAGCTAGAGCAGCCCGTTACTACCGAGGAAGTGAATAAAATTTGGTTAGACAGCAATGCAGTTCATCTCTACCAACCCGGACTAGGTAAAGATGTGATCGGTGGTTGGTGGTATCCCGACGATGGACAAGTGGACAACCGGCAGCTAGTGACTGCGCTGCAACAAGCGGCCGAAAATTTAGGGGTAGAAATTCGCCAAGGCGTAGAAGTCCACGCCATACAACAAAAGCAGGGAAAAGTCAAGAGTATTTATACTTCAATTGGGGAATTAGAAGCAAAAATTTACATTTTAGCGACGGGATCCTGGGCTAGTCAACTTTTACCCCTCCCTATCCATCCCGTCAAAGGTCAAATGGCCGCGGTAAAAATGCCCCCTAACCAGACCTTAACTAGGGTTTTATTCGGTCCCCAAACCTATCTGGTTCCCCGTCGCCATGGTCGTTTAATTATCGGGGCCACTTCCGAAACAGTGGCCTGGCAAACGGGTAATACACCCCAAGGACTGCAAACCCTTTTTGCGCGTGCTACCCGTCTCTATCCCCCTTTAGCTGACTGGGAAATCGAGGAAATTTGGTGGGGATTCCGTCCGGGTACAGCGGATGAATTGCCCATTTTAGGCCGCAGTAGCTGTGATAACCTGATTTTAGCCACCGGTCACTATCGTAATGGCATTTTACTCGCTCCTGTCACGGCTTCCTTGATTGCCGACCTGGTGATTAATGACAAAGTTAATCCCATTTTGACCCATTTTCGCTGCGATCGCTTTAATCAACCATCACCCGTTACTATTCCACCTATGTCCTTAACTATTATTGAGAATAAACCGCAAGCGCTTTTATCGCCCCAGAATGATCGCCTCACCATTGCCGGGAAAACCTTTCACTCCCGCTTGATGACTGGGACTGGCAAATATGCCAATCTGACCACTATGCAGGAAAGTATTACTGCCAGTGAATGTCAGATTGTCACAGTTGCCGTTAGACGAGTACAAACGAACGCACCCGGTCATGAGGGATTAGCAGAAGCGATTGATTGGTCGAAAATCTGGATGTTACCCAACACTGCCGGTTGTCAAACGGCCGAAGAAGCGGTTCGGGTGGCCCGTTTAGGGCGAGAAATGGCCAAATTATTGGGACAGGAAGACAATAACTTTATTAAACTCGAAGTTATTCCCGATCCTAAATATTTATTACCCGATCCGATCGGAACTTTGCAAGCGGCTGAACAATTAGTTAAAGAAGGTTTTGCCGTACTGCCCTATATTAACGCCGATCCTCTCTTAGCCAAACGTTTAGAGGAGGCTGGCTGCGCGACGGTTATGCCCCTAGGATCGCCGATCGGGTCGGGACAGGGGCTGAAAAATGAGGCAAATATCGCAATTATCATCGAATCGGCCAAAATTCCCGTGGTGGTAGATGCCGGGATCGGTACACCCTCAGAAGCAGCCCGGGCCATGGAAATGGGGGCCGATGCTTTATTAATTAACAGTGCGATCGCTATGGCGGCCAATCCGGTTATGATGGCCCAAGCCATGGCAATGGCGACAAAAGCGGGACGTTTAGCCTATTTAGCGGGAAGAATGCCGATTAAGTCCTCTGCTAGTCCTAGTTCCCCCCTGACGGGAACGATCGCCTAACCGATTAAGCTAGGAATGGGCTGTTTTCAGCTATCGTGGGCATGGCCAGCAAAATTGACTAGAATAAAAGAGGTGGAATCATGACTGAGAATCTGCCGGGCAATTACCGTCATGGCCGCCAATGCTGAGACTACATTTTTTGATCAGCGAGGTATATTGGCGATGATCACTAAAAATTCTTTATTATCAGGTTTGTTTCTGGGTCTGGGTTGGGTTTGCGTTAGCGGCAACCTAGTCGCAGCCCAATTGCCTATCAGCGAGCGTTGTTTAGCTGAGGCTGAATCCTGCGCTTACCAAAAATATCCCCAATACAATCAGCAATTAGACTTTCGCACCAGTCCCCAAATCGAGCAGCGCCGACTGAACACGATCGACAATCAATGCGGTAGCATTAATGCCTCTCGTTGTCATAATCTGCGTCCGCAGGTGCAAGAGCTACAGGAAACTCCCACCCTGCAGCAATTGCGGGAACAACAAATTAGAATCATCGAAACCCGTTAAAATAGGGGAGATTTGGCTATCTCCCCCCACACCACACCTCGATAAATCCCACAATTAACGCACTTCAAACAAACGATTATCCGGTAAATTACTAATCGCTCGCTGGAGACTATTCAAGGATCTATTGTAATCGACGATCGCCTGTAGATAACGGCTTCTGGCATCGGTTAAATCCCGTTGGGAGTTGATCACATCCGTTTGGGTTCCCACACCCGCCTGAAAGCGTAACCGGGCTAATCGCAGACTTTCCGTGGCCGATTCAATGCTTTTTTGCGAGGTTTTGATGTTTTCTTGGTTAGAAATCAAACTATAGTAGGATTCCTCCACCTGAAGGCGGATTTCATTGCGACGGAGGGAGAATTCCGTATCGGCGCGATCGATATTCCTTTCCGCTTGACGGGCGCGAGCAAAAGCACGACCACCATCAAAGAAAGTCCAACGAATCCGGCCGCCGACGCTAAAACCATCGCCAAAACCAGCAGCATCACTGAGATCGTTGAGGACATTATACTCGCCCAAAAGGTCCACTTGAGGAATCACCGCCGAAATAGCGATCGAGCGGTCTTCTGCGCTAATTTCCCTCTGTAAGAGTTGTTGTTCTAATTCCGCACGATTTTTATAGGCTAAAACAATACTATCATCAAGACTTAAGCCCCAAGTTCCCGCCTCGCGAATCTCATCGGCAGCGGTTAACTCGATGTGCTGACCGACACTCAATACCTGTGCCAGTCGCCGTCGGGAAATACGCTGGTTAGAAATCGCCCGGGTTAAGTCTTGGTTAGCGTTGGCCAGGTCAACTTCCGCCTGTAGGACAGCAAATCGGGTTCCTAGTCCAGCTTGCTCCAATAATTGTGCATCGCGTAAACTTTGACTAGCATCTTCGATCGATGCTTGGGCGATCGCAACTTGGGCATCACCCCTCTGCAATTCATAATAGGCATCGGTGGCATCAAAACGAGTTTGTTCCGAGACTCGTTCCACCTCTAATTCCTGTTGCCGGATGACTTTTTGGGCCCTTTTGATCTGGGCTGCCCGTTCACCCCCTGTATAAACCCCATAGACGATGCGAACACTACCCTGAAAGTTGGTACTATCTTCGGGTGTAACTGCTGGGATTCCCTGTTGACGAGCTAACTCATTCTGTCTTTGGGCAGCTGCCGATTGATCTTGACTGAGACTGGTTTCCGCTTGGGCCGTGGGTAATAAGGCCGCCTGTTGTTCCTTTAATTGGGCGCGAGCGATTTCTAAATCGACCCGGGCTGTCTGTAAGGTCTGATTATTTTTTAAAGCTAATTCGATCGCTTGATTTAAGGTGATCGGTTGTACTACCCTAATATTCACCTCATCCGGTTTGGTGGGAAAAATCAGGGGATTGCCACTAGGATTAAGATAATTAGGGGCCTTGGGATCCGCTTCCGTGGTTGCCGGTGCCGCCGATGGACCGGGTAATTGAGAAACTGGATTGGCAGCAGGTTGGGGTTTCTTCAATAAATCGGCAGCGGACTGAGTTTGTGCCTTAACCGAGGATTCAGCCAAGAAAACCAACCCAAGCACCGCACTCACGGTAATACCATAACGCAAGAGCAACATGAGTATCTCGAAAGTAAACAGTAAACGATAAGAAGTAAACAAGCTCACACCACTATGTTGGCCGATTACTAATTACCGATAGTAACACGGGAGCATGAAAGCCACCGTCTTTTAAGCACCAGCTAAAATGAGATTCGATTGATTTTGAACGGGACATCAAAACAGCATTAGATTTAGCCCAATACTTATAGGAGTTTCTCTATGGCTACAATTCAGACTTATCCTTGGGATGCAGCAGATCATTTGAAAACAAAAGAAGATATCGCTGCTTATCTGGAAGCTGCCCTCGAAGATGGCGATCCTAGCTTAGTAGTGGCAGCATTAGGCGATATTGCTCGTTCTCAAGGGATGACTCATATTGCTCACCAGACGGGTTTGGGACGGGAGAGTCTTTATAAATCTTTGTCGAATCGGGGTAATCGGTGAGTTTGCTACAGTTCTTAAGGTTTTGCAAGCACTTGGGTTACGCCTGCAAGTTGTACCCATTATCTAGGGTGTGCTGAAAAAGTTTGTTGGTGGGGTTAAGCAGTCAGAAGTCAGAAGTCAGGAGTCAGTAACCGGTCGTCGGGAGTTTCAGGCTTTGTTGCCCTCTCTTTTTGTACTGTTTTATGTACTATAAGAGGGATAATGCAAGGTTTTTGAGAGTCCCAATCCGATTTTCGCAGCATGAACATCGGACTTTAACAGGTCAAAAGCCTTATTTTAAAAGGGTTTTACCATTATTCAGCAAACCCTATCTAAAAATGCCCCATCACTAATCCTACCCCCTCCCGACGCGGATCGCCCGTAGCGGTTAACTCCCCCCAATCATTCACTGCCACCCCATGCACACCCCCAAAAAACATATTTTGTTCTTGCCACCGGGATACTTGAGTATTTGCGGGTAAAACCAGATTTTCGAGCAGATTTTCCCGATCTTCTAGGGGTTCAATTCCTAATTGTTGATTTTCCCAATGTATGCGCGAGGCCCCGATCGCATCGGCTAAAGATTGCCGAAAATCGATTAAATTACTAATAACCTGCAAAATAGCGGTGCGAATGCGATTGGAACCCCCAGAACCGAGAACAAATCGCGGCTTTCCTTCCTCTAAAATCATCGTCGGCGACATCATTGAGGATAAACGACGATCAACGGGCCAATTGTGAAAACCAAAGGGATTTAAGTCCGCTTCCCCGATCATATTATTGAGCATAATTCCCGTCCCCGGCACGGTATAAGCTGATCCTTCGCCGTTGGAAAAGGTGGCACTGGCGGCATTACCTTCCCCATCGATAATGCTAATATGGGTGGTACTGCCCCATTTATTGGCATATTTGCCTAAAAATTGCGGCGAGAGGAACTGCTCTGCGATTCCCTCCTGATGGATAAAATCATCGTAGCCTTGAACCCGCGCTTGATTGGTTAAGGCCATCACTTCCGTTAAAATTTGCAGATGTTTGGCTCCTAGAGGCTCTAAAGCCGATAAATTGACTGTTTCCAGTAATTTTAGCGCAAAAGCCAGGAGAATTCCTCCAGAACTAGGAGGCGGATTGGTCAGTATTTCGTACCCGCGATATTGGGTTTTTAGGGGTTTTCTCTCAAGGACTTGGTAATGACTTAAATCCTCTAGGGTAAGATAACCTCCCTCCTGCATATCCTTGGCGATTTGGTGGGCGATTTCTCCCTCATAAAAGTCTTTTACGCCTTTTTTGCTTAATTCCTCTAAGGTGTTGGCCAAATCCCTCATCACACAGCGATCGCCAGCTTGGAGGAGTTTTCCTTGGGGAGCATAGACTTTTAAACCCTCTCGATCTTTGAGCAGGATCGAAGCGAGTAAACCCAGGCAAAAGCCGTTATATTGGCTCAAAATGTAGCCTTGTCGAGCATATTCGATCGCTGGTTCTGCTACCACGGCAAAGGGCAATTTTCCCAGTTTTTTCTGTACTGTTTCCAGTCCCCGTAATGCCCCGGTCGTAGCGATCGCACCTCGGCCAATGTGAAAATCTTGACTAGCACCCCCAAAATCGATCGCCACTGGGTAAAAGTCGATCTTTGTCAAGGGTTTTTTAGATTTGGGAGTTTGACAAAAAAAATCAAAAAGGGTATTGACTTTTTCCTTGGTATGTGCTAGTAAAAAACCGCCGCCCCCCGCCGAAGCGAGGGTGAATTCGACCACGAAAGCCGCTAAAATCGAGCCAACAATCCCATCGAAGGCATTGCCGCCCATTTCTAAGATTAATTGTCCAGCTTCGGCAGTTTTTGGATGTCCTGCGGCGATAGCGCCCTTGCTTTTGCCAGTCACGATGATTCAGTTATCAGTAAACAGTAAACAGTTATCAGTGGTTAGTGGAAATTATGAATTATCAATTATGAATTATGAATTGGCAAGTGGGGAAGTGGGGAGAAAAAAGCTGCCTCCTGCCGACCGTCTCCTGTCCCCCGAATAGGGCTATTTTTGCAACTGCTTAACCGCTTGATAGATTTCGGGTAAACGCTTGTAAGCGGCTGCTGCCTTGAGGAATAGTTTATGAGGCATAGCAGGAGAGCCGGAAACCACTTCTCCTGCTCCAATATCGTTGTGAATGCCAGCTTGGGCTGTTGCGATCGCACCATCCCCGATCACCGCTTGATTGGCAATGCCCACCTGTCCCGCTAAAATAACGCGATTGCCCACTTTTACGCCTCCTGCCATGCCTACCTGTCCTGCTAGGGCGCAGGCTTGGCCAATTTGGCAATTATGGGCAATATGGACGAGATTATCGATCTTAGTCTGGCTGCCGATGCGGGTTTCTCCCACTGCCGGGCGATCAACGGCGCTATTACAGCCAATTTCCACCCCATCTTCTAAGACCACGATACCGGATTGTTCCATCTTAAACCAGCCTTCGGGAACCGGCACAAAACCGAAGCCCTCAGCACCGATAACAGCACCACTGTGGATAACGCAATCATTGCCGATTTGTACCCGTTCATGGATAGTACAGTTAGCGTGGAGAATTGTGCGATCACCAATATGCACCCCGGGGTAAACAACGGCGTTAGGATGAATGCACACGCCATCACCGAGGGTGACATTGGCTTCCACCACGGCATGGGCCCCGATGGCGACTTTATGGCCGATTTTAGCCGATGGATGCACCACGGCGGTGGCGTGAATGTAGGGTTGGGGCTGAAAGGGTTGATAGAATAATTTGATGGCGTGGGCGAATAAAAGTCGGGGATTGGCACTAGCTAACCAAGCGATGCCGCGTTCGTCGGCCTGTTGTTGTAAATTGGTATCCAGGGGCAGAATTAGGGCAGTAGCCTCAGTTTTGGCGACAAAGGAAGCAAATTTTCCCCCTTCGATATAGCTAATGGTATCGACTAGGGCGCTTTCGATGGGAGTTATGGCTTTAATTTGGGGATTTCTGTCGGGATAGGCAGTTAAACTGTGAGCAGAGACTAAAGGGCTTAATTTTTGGGCAATTTCACTAAATTTCATAAATATATACTGCGATCGAGATAGGGCTGATGATAGGATGGTCTAACAGTCTAGAACTATACCGATAATCTTGTCGTTATTATAGTCAAAAAAGTTGCTAGTTTTTTAGGGAATAATCCCTGTTTCCCATTTCAACAAAGCCGATCTCGATCTAGCGCGGTTTTGGAGATAATTTTGATCTCTCCAAAACCGATTGGTTTTAGTTTTTACTGCTCGATCGAGTTAATAAAATTGACCCAAACAGTATTAAGGAGATCAAAGTTGATGGTTCGGGAACTGTTTGAAAATCTAGGTTAAAAATTCCTGACTCTCCCCAAGAAAGGCTAAGATCTACCAGCTTAAAACTGGCTGAATATTTTCCTGGTCGAGAGGCAAGAAACTTCGGTAAAAAGGAGAAGTTATCACCAGTCCCGATCGCATAGATATCGCCAGCATTAGCTAAAATTGTCTGTCCTAAAGAGTTAGCTACTGTTAATCCATCACTAATCTCTAACAGTTGTAAGGATAGGTTGGCATTACCTAAAGACCGATTCCACCGTCCCCCAGAACTGTTAAAAAGAGCTTGTTCTCCCAAGTCAGAGGAATTATTAATAGTTGCCACTGATTGCATCAGTAGATTGCTATATTCCTCCCCAGTGGCAGCACTAACAAAACTATTCTGAAAAATTCCTTTTCCTGCAATTAAGGAGAGAGGAGGCAATCCTGTAGAAGTCTCAGGAATGCGATTATTGCTGTTAGTGGGATTAACTACCGGATTACCAGACGGGCCGGAATAACTGTAAGTGCCGATACCGTGAAAATGAGGGTTTCCCTCTCGGTGAGCAACCAGAAGACTTAACCGGTTATAGTTAGGATTGGCTAATCCCTCATAGATGCCCCGAGTTAAGGTGATTTGATTATCCACCCCGATATAAAATTCGGGCAAACTCTGACCAATGGCAGGCTCTTCAGCCTTAGCCACCGTTACCAGGGCGAAAGAAAGCGATAAAATGAAGCTAACGGCGATAAATGGAGATTTTGGGCTTTTTTCTCTTATTTTATTGCCAGCACAAACTAATCCTACCCTAGAGACCTGTAGAACCATGATTTCTCTCATTAATTGGAATGATAATCATTATCACTTTAGCGAAAAACCCTTGTTGCGATTGACTTTTGCCAAAAAAGTTAATTTAAGTTAACGTGAACAATGCTGTCCCAATAAGTTGCCCGGGCATCTAAAGGGGTCGAGGTGGATCAAGGAACAGGCAACGCTGGAACAGCAGCCGGTTCTCTGGGGATGAGGCCAAATCCCGTCAAAGTTTATCTTGATCGGAAAAGATCAACAAGGCTGTGTTAGGTTTTGCAGTGGGGAATCTGGGTTAAAATAGACCGAGAAAGTTAACAAAAAAATTGTCTCGCTCAAGTGGGCGAAAATCAGCTTATGACCCTTGCGGTGGCGATCAAAAACCTAAAAAAATCCTACGGTCAGACAGCAGCGGTTAAAGATATATCCTTTACCGTGGCAGCGGCAGAAATCTTCGGTTTACTCGGTCCCAATGGTGCGGGAAAAACCACCACGATTCGCTGTCTTTGCACCCTTGCTAAACCCGATGGCGGCAAAATCGAGGTGGGGGGTGTCGATGCCCTGAATAACCCCAAATCCGCCCGTAAACGCCTAGGTTACGTTGCCCAAGAAGTCGCCCTCGATAAAATGCTCACGGGCCGGGAACTGTTGCAACTACAAGCGGCTCTATATCACATTCCCGCTCAAAAGTCAAGAGAGCGCATCAAAGAATTAATAAATCTTTTAGGATTAGAGGAATACGCCGACAAAAAAACGGGGACCTATTCCGGCGGCATCAAAAAACGGCTGGATTTAGCGGCGGGATTACTGCATCAGCCGGAAGTTTTGGTGCTGGATGAACCGACTGTGGGCCTCGATATCGAAAGTCGTTTGATTGTCTGGGATTTTCTGCGACAATTGCGGGCAGCTGGAACCAGTGTATTAATTACCAGCCATTATCTCGAAGAAATCGACGCTTTGGCCGATAACTTAGCAATTATCGACAATGGTATCGTCATCGCTCGCGGTACCCCCTCACAACTGAAGGAGCAGCTGGGCGGCGATCGCATTACCCTAAAAGTGCGAGAATTTTCCCCAGAGGAAGAGGCCCTAAAAGCGAAAGAATTATTATCCCGTCTGCCTTTTGTCGAGGAAGTAATCGTTAATACCGCCCAGGGTAACTCCCTGAATCTCATCGTCACGGCCAATAGCAATCCTTTAAGCAAAATTGAACAAACCCTAGCCGAATCGGGATTACCGGTGTTTAGCATGGCCCAATCCCGTCCTAGTCTCGATGATGTCTATCTAGCAGCTACCGGACGCACCCTGATGGATGCGGAAATTGCCGCCGCCAGCAGTCGCGACCTGAAGGCGGAGAAAAAACAAGCGATGAAGGAATCCTAGTCCGGCGAGTAAGGCTGTAGTATTGCCTAATTGTCCCGTTAAATCCTCTATAATTGGAGCGATCGACTATCTATCAATCAATATGAAAGATAAACGGGTATTGCTGACCGGCGGTACGGGGGGACTGGGTCTAGGAGTCACTCCGGCGGTTTTACACCATGGCGGTCATCTGACCATGACCTATCGGGAGGAAAGGGAGGTAGGTCGTCTGAAATCTCGGCTGAGTGCGGCGGAATTTGAGCGTATTCGCTTTGTCAAGGTGGATTTAACCCAAGAAACTGCCGTGGCTAGATTAATTGATGATCTCGGTCGGGTCGATGTTTTAATTCATCTAGTCGGGGGTTTTACCATGGGGGCGACGGAGGAGTTTAGCTATGAAGATTGGCTAAAAATGTTTGATTTAAACCTCCATAGCACTTTTTTACTGTGTAAACACTGTTTACGCTCGATGAAACTTCATAATTATGGTCGTATCGTCACTATCGGTTCTCGTGGTGCCGTACAACCGGGGGCAAATTTGGCCGCCTATTGTGCCTCGAAAGCGGCGGTAGTGGCTTTAACCCAAGCGATCGCAGAAGAAACCAAACAGACTAATATTACTGCTAACGTGGTTTTGCCAAGTGTTATCGATACTCCCAGCAACCGGGAAGCGATGGGAGAGGCAAGTGCCAAGGACTGGGTAAGTCCCCAATCTCTAGCCGAGGTGATCTGTTTTCTGGCAGGGGAAGGAGCGAAAGACTTGCGCGGGGCGGCAATTCCCGTCTATGGTTCCCTGTGAGTGGTTTTTGTCTTCGGGCTGATACACTGATAACGGCGCTCGCTCTTGCTAAAAATTGGGGTTAATTTATGCTTATTCCGATTCTTATCAGTCTTACTATCTTACTTTTATCCTATCTGCTCGGTTCGATTCCCACGGGTTATTTAATCGGTAAATACAGCAAAGGTATCGATATTCGTGACTATGGTTCTGGTTCCACTGGGGCCACCAATGTGCTGAGAACTCTGGGAAAAACTGCCGGGGCGACGGTATTATTAATTGATATGTTAAAAGGAATGGCGGCGGTGGCCTTAGCACGAGGACTATATTTTATTGATGTCAATCCTCTCCCAGAAAGTTGGTATTATTGGTTAATTATCGGGGCAGCATTGGGGGCAATCATTGGTCATAGTAAATCGATTTTCTTGAATTTTAGCGGGGGTAAATCCGTCGCCACCGGTTTAGGGGTTTTATTGGTGATGAATCCCTTAGTGGCTTGCGGAACTTTGGCGAGTTTTTTGGTTATGCTCGCACTTTTCCGGATTGTTTCTTTAGGTTCGATTATCGGGGCGCTGGTGGTGAATATTTTAATGGTTATTTTAGGTCAACCTCTCCCCTATATTTTATTTAGTTTGATGGGGGGAATCTATGTGATTGTTCGTCATCAGGGTAATATTAAAAGATTGTTGGCAGGGACGGAACCAAAAATAGGTCAGAAAGTACAGCAATCATCGGAAGTAAGTTAAATCGGGTCTGCTGAAAAAGTTTTTCGTGGGCGCAGGGTGTGGGGTGTAGGGTTTTACCCATTTTCAGGGAAAAAGTGCCTAAATTTCCCCCCCGATCACCCCAATGTCTGGCACTTTTTGATTTCAAAAAGGTCTAAAAGTTTTATCCAACAAGGTTTTTAGATTTATTCAGCAAACCCTAATTAAGACTGTCTGCTGTGGTTTTTAACCAGAGGATAAAACTATTAATATCTTCTTGAACTTGTAGCCATGTATTATAATAGTTATTAACCAGATTTTCTAGTTTTTGTTTTTCCAATTCAAACCCGTAGATATTGCGAACAACGTGCCGAAAGCTTAGGTATTCATTAAGTTTATGTACTGTATCTTCTCGTAATACAGCAGGACGATAATCTTGAGGGTTGCTCATACGATTTAATAGCCTTCTATGCCAGTCATAACTAGATGGTAAGCCACCATTTAACTCAGAAGCGATAATTTGAAAAATTCGTTCACATCCTGTATAGAAGTTATGGAGTTTTAGGGCTAAACTTTCGGCACAAATATCGGCTAGTGCCGGGTTGGTTAGCATTTCCGCTTGAACTAAACGCATCTGGCTTTCTAGCCGATTTAATCTATTAACTTCAGTGGCAATATCAAGGGCGATTTCTTGTAATTCACTGGCACTCATCGGACGCATAAAGACATTCTCCTGTTTGCAAAACTCTGTTAAGAAAATGAGGTTCTAAGTCTTCTATAGGCTTTAAATCAATCCAGCGGTCGCTAATTAAATTAACTTTTCCTAAAGCTTGAAAAAAACTTTCTGGGGGTATGCCAGCCACGGCTAGATCAATATCAGAGGTTTCCTGAAATTTACCTTTAACTAGAGAACCAAACAGGATAATTTTTGTAATTGGGAAATTTTCTTTTAAATAATCAATAACTGGCGGAAGATTTTTCCTAGCCTCTTGAGCTAATTTTTGATTATATTCCTGCTGTTTTTTTTGGCATTTTTGCCAGTATTCAAGATAGGGATTATTGACCGACATAATCATTATAGTATCGAGGATTTAGTTTAAATTTCCGCCCATTGTTCAAAGAAAATTTGAATATCTTTTTCTAAGTTTCTGTAGATTTTTCTTGCCCTGTCTAAATTAACTTTCAATTGCTCATAATCAATATTTGTGCCGTAGGCATGACGAAAAAAGTGCCGAAATCCTCGCAAACTATTTAACAAAGCGGCGGTTTCTGAAGAAATAAAAGCAGGACGAATTCCGGGGATAGGGACAGTCATTCTGTTTAATAAGGCTGTATGCCATTGCCGAGTATCGGCAATATGATTTTCAAAACAGGTAGCCACTATTTTAAGTAAATCCTCAGTGGCACTGTATAAATTATGGATTTGATAGGCAATGCTTTCTAGGCGAATGACATCATCGGGATTAACACCTTCGGCTCTAACAGCTAGTTTACCATCGATCGCTTTGATTAACTGTAATTGAGCATTTATATCAGCTTTCAACAGGATTATTTGTCGGTTGTCCATAAAATTCCTTCTTCCCGAATTCGGTGGGCAAAATGACAGTTTTTCAGCAGAATAATATCCACCTCTCTCCCCAGATAATAGGAAAGAATACTAATAGCCTCAAAGTGCAGTTCGGGATTGATATTTTCGACGGCAATATCCACATCAGAACCGGGGTGAAATTTATAGGGACGAGTCACGGAGCCAAAGATATAAGCTCGATTAATTCCGTATTTTACAGCATTTTCATGAAGCCATTGTTGAGTTTTCGCCAGCAGGGTTTGTCTTTGCTGTTCTCCTTGAATATCTTTTTCTTTGAGGATTTTATCGAGTTCTGGGGTAGGAAAAGCGCTCATGGGCTTATTTTACCATTGAGTTTAGGTAAGCGGTTCTAATTAAATAGAAGATAGATTTTGCCTTCGATCCCCCCTAACCTTGATCAGGGGGGTGTCGAACAGTTTGCTACTTTATTGATAACGACAATGCCCAATTAGTCAAGGTTTGAGCTATCACCACTACAATAAAATCACTACCTATCTTGATTTAGAGGATTTTTTCTAAACCGTAAACGAGGGATTGCAGCTGAGTAACTTTGCGGATAGAGAGGAGAACCCCCGGCATATAACAGGAGCGATCGCTGGTATCATGACGAAGGGTATAGATTTCCCCTGGGGAACCGAAAATGACTTCTTGGTGAGCAATTAAACCGGGTAAACGCACGCTATGAATACGGATGTTCTCAGCAGTTAAACCACCTCTAGCGCCGGGGATGGTTTCTTTTTCGGAAACTTGGGCAGGATTAAAGGTTTTACCTAATTCTGCCAGTAATTCGGCGGTTTTGATCGCCGTTCCACTGGGTGCGTCTGCTTTTTGATTGTGATGCAGTTCGATAATTTCCACATGATCAAAGTAGCGGGATGCTTGCAGGGCAGCCTGTTGTAGTAAAACCATGCCAAGGGAAAAATTGGGGATAACTAAACAGCCGGTGCTGGCTTTTTCGGCAAATTCGGCTAAATCTTGCAGTTGTGCCGCCGATAATCCCGTAGTTCCCACCACGGGACGCACTCCATAGGCGATCGCACTGCGGGTATTGTCATAAACACCGTCGGGATGGGTAAAATCCACCATCACCCCTTGCACTTGTTCCTGAGTTGCCAGGACTAAAACACTCTGTAAATCGTCGAGAATCGGCACTTCTAGGGGTTCACAACCGGCCACTTCCCCTACATCCTGGCCTCGAAAAGCTGGATTTCGATCCACTGCACCCACTAAGATCATATCGTCGGCACGAGCAACGGCTTTAACGACTTCCCGTCCCATTTTACCAGCTGCACCGTTGACAACCACGGGAATCGGGCCTCTATTTTCGGTCATGGTCAATTATTCTCCTTATATATAACCTGAGTTCGGGATAAGAAAAGGGAGAAGTGATCTGCTGAAAAACAGAAAACCATTCAGCCACCTTGCCCTAGGGTTAGTATAGATGCTTTATTCTGTCATGTCGATGATTTTTGCCAACAATTTGCACCTCAATGCTCAAAAAGCTTACTTGCTTATGGACTGAAGACTCGATAACAAAAAAGAAGCTTATGTCTGTGGGAAATTATGACGATTTTAATCGCTTTTCATAGTGTTCATTACAGAAACTT
>NZ_CAIP01000231.1 GCF_000297435.1 Microcystis sp. T1-4
TTTTGATGCGGGTTTCATGACCATAATCTGATTGGTGAGATTATGGGTTAAACTGTCTAAATCTACCAAAATATCTATCCGATCTTGTTGAATTTGTTGGGCAACTTCTAGGGGATTTTGAGCGTAGGGAAAATGACGGATAATATCTCGGCTATCCCGGAACCATTGACGGGTAATTTCATCTTCTTCTTGGTTAATAGTATAGATGGCTATTTGAAATTTTTCTCGATCGTGATGGTGAATTAACCAACGACTTAACCAACCGACAGAATGATGTTTTAAGGTACTGGCAAGATAACCAATCGTTAGTTTTTCTGTAGCTTTTTTTATAGTAATAAAAGGAGTTTTTAAACTATTATTATCAAGGAAAATTTCGGCGATGCGATTAGTTAATTGTCGATTGGCTAAGGCTCGATCGCCTAGGTAGGGTAGGGGACTAGAAACATTGAGAAAGCTAGTTTTAATAATCGGTTCTAGAGTAATATTTTTCCGACGGGTTAATTCCTGTAATAAATTCTGATATTCTTGATAGATATGATCAATTTCTTGCCAAACTCCCCAGCGCAAAAGTATTAATAAAATTAGATAATTACTGTATAACTTTAGGGTTGGGGTTAGACAAATTTCTCGCAACTGATAGGCAGTTATCAAAGAATTATCAAAGTCTTCTGCTAAAATATAGAGGTTAACTAACTGTTCCAAAAGACTCAGATCATTTGGTCTTAATTGCAGACAAAGTTTAATAATTTCTACTCCAAAAGCGGGACTTTGTTGCTCCTTGGTGACTCGTGCTGCTATCTGAAAAGCTTGCGGGATAAAACTATCAGCTAATTCCCCTAAGTAAGGTAAACTTGCTTGAGCTAAATCTAAAGTTAATTCGTGGGGATATAAAAGACTTTTGAGAACTACATTTAAAAGCAATTCTCGATCGGGATTAGATCTGAGATTCTCTTGAATAGGATAATTAAGTAGTTCTCCTGGAGCGAATATTTCTAAATCTAAAGCTAAGTCGAATAAAGCTAATAAATTATTAATTGACTTGGGAACAATTTCCTGTAGATGATAGCGAAAATATTCTACGGCTGCCAGATCACCTTTTCTTTGTTGTCGTCGCGCTTCTGCGTCTAAAACCGCTTCTAATTCTGCTTGCCATTGCTTAACTTCTTCCAGATTACCTTCCCTTAAAACATTTTGCCACATTACCTGCGCTTCTGCTTCTAAATTTTGCAGAAGATAGGCAACTCCCAAGTACCAATAGTCAGAAACATTTTCAGGATTGTTATCGATTAGTTCCTCGTAGATTGCCGCAACTTGAGGATAATCTTCGGCAATTAAAGCTTGATAAGCGTCAGGATGCCACATAAATCAGTTATCAGTTTTTTGAGATAATATTTTTAGAAAATCTTGATGTTCTTGACTGGCTAAACCTTGCTGTAAAACTGTCAAAACCTGTCCCAAGTTACCCGCTAATAAAGCATTAACATCTAACCAAAGACCGGGGAAAACCTGCGAGTAAATTATCCCTCGACTATCGGGTTCAAGTTTAATATATGCTCCAGCATTTAATCGGAACCAATCTAATTGACGTTCATAAACTCGCCAAACAAGATATTCTTGCACTTGATTACGACGATAAACTCGCCATTTATTGTGGAGATCATAGGAAGCACTAGAAGCGGCGATTTCTACGATTAATTCCGGCGCACCTTCGATATAATCATCGTCACTAATAGTTGATTGTCCAGCAATTTTAGTTCTTAGTAAAGCATCTGGTTGTACTTCATTATCTGCATCCAGACGCACTGTAGTATTATCCGCAGACATCACCCCAATTGTGGCGGCTTTATAGACCCCTAACCAAGTTAAAATATCAGAATGAGGTTCTCCATGACTCCGCACTCGCACAGGAGAAGACATATAAACTATTCCTTCAATTAATTCGGCTTTTTTTATTTCAGAAAGGTTCTGATAACGGCACTCAAATTCCTGGCGACTTAGTTGATCCCCATTTTCTAAAGGAGGGGTTTTAGGGAGAGAATAAATAGGTTCAGAAGTGATCATTTTATTTGCCCCGAACAACAGTAGATTTATCCTCCCCTAGTCCAGTGAAAAAGTGACAGTTAGGGTGATAAAGCTCAAAAAGAATTGACTCATAACTGGGAACTGTTAACTTAAAACTTACATCTGATAACTGATAACTGATAACTGATAACTGAAATTAAACCACTTTAGCGATGGCTGCTTCTAGCTTATCCATAGCCTCATCTACTTCTGTTTCCGAGACAATTAAAGGCGGTACAAAACGGAGAACTTTCGGACCTGCGGGAGCAATTAATAAACCCTCGGCCAAGGCTGCATTAACAATAGTAGATGAAACTAACTCACTTTCTGAATTAATTTCCAGACCATTAATTAAACCCCAACCGCGCACATCGACAAATAGATGGGGATATTGAGAAGCAATCACGCGTAAACGGCTGCGTAATTGTTCCCCTCGCTGCTGGACATTTTCGAGAATGTGATCCCGTTCAATGGTTTGTAATACTGTTAAAGCTGAGGCACAAGCGAACGGATTACCCCCAAAGGTACTCGCATGACTACCCGGTTCAAACACATCACAGAACTTTCTGCACATCATCGCACCGATGGGAATACCCCCCGCTAAACCCTTAGCAGAAGTGAAAATATCCGGTTCTACCCCCAAATTCTCATAACCCCAGAGTTTACCAGTTCTTCCCACTCCCACCTGTACTTCATCAAAGACAAGCAAAATGTTATTTTCGTCGCAAATTTGCCGTAAACGTTGGAAATATTCGATAGCTCCCGGACGTACTCCCCCTTCACCCTGCAGCGGTTCCAACATAATCGCAGCCACCCGACGATTACCCTCATCGAGATCAGCGATCGCATTTTCCACCGCTTCGATATCATTATAGGGAATATAGGCAAACCCCGGCATCAGGGGTTCAAAGTCTTTTTGGTACTTCGGTTGACCAGTTGCGGTGATGGTAGCTAAAGTGCGACCGTGAAAACTAGCGTGAGCGGTTAAAATAACCGGCTGTTCCAGGAAATCTAGCACCGTATGGGCATATTTTCGTACTAATTTAATCGCCGCTTCGTTCGCTTCCGCACCAGAATTACAGAAAAAGACCTTATCAGCGCAGGAATGATCGACAATCCATTTAGCTAGTTCCCCTTGTTCGGGAATATAGTATAAATTCGAGACATGATGGAGTTTTTGGATTTGCTGGCTAACCACTTCAATTAAAGCAGGGTGCGCGTGACCGAGGGTACAGGTGGCAATTCCTGCGACAAAATCAAGGTATTGTTTACCGGAAGTATCCCAGAGAAGACAGCCTAACCCTTTGGCGATCGCAATGGGAAAACGACCATAAGTATTCATCACATAGCTGTTAAAACTATCTCGATCAAAGGGTTGATTCGGGTTTAAATTGGAAGTGGGATCAACTAGGGTTGGTTCTAAAAGGGTTTCTGGACTCACTGGGGAACTCCTGCGCGATTAGACATAGGGGAAATTATAATCAAATCCGTCTGAGAAGGACGGGTTATTTAGATTAAAAACTGATTTCATTGTAATTTACTAGACAGTCTTAGGGGTGAATTTTGCTTGTCTATCAGTGAAGATAAATATCGTCGTCTGCGTCAGGAATTAATCGGGGGAATTTTTGCCCTGATTGTGGTATTTTTGCTGGGTACGCTTTGGTATCATCTGATCGAGGGTTGGAGTTGGCTAGATTCGGCCTATATGACGATTAGTACCCTCGCTACCGTCGGTTTTGGCGAAATTAATCCCCTAGGTGAACGGGGACGATTGTTTACAATGGTTTTGATTATCATGGGAGTAGTCAGCATCGGTTATATTGTTAATCGCTTGACCGAAGCTTTAATTCAAGGCTATTTTCAAGAGGGACTCAAACAGAGACAGGAGAAACGCTTGATCGATCGACTATCGGAACACTATATCATCTGTGGTTTGGGTCGCACGGGGAGACAGGTGGCGATCGAATTTTACGCCGAAAATATTCCTTTTGTAGTCATTGATACGGACCCCCTACAGGTAAATCGGGCCAAAGAATTAAATTATATTGTTGTTCAAGGAGATGCCACCTTAGATAAATCTTTACAAATGGCAGGAATCGAACGCGCTATTTGTATTGTGGCCGCTTTAACTTCCGATGCGGAGAATTTATATACAGTTTTGTCCGCTAAAACTCTTAATCCGAAAATTCGTGCCATTGCTAGGGCCAGTACCGAGGAAGCAGTACAAAAATTACAACGGGCCGGGGCCGATGCGGTAGTATCTCCCTATATTACCGGCGGTAGAAGATTAGCGGCCGCAGCCCTACGACCCCAGGTGATGGATTTTGTTGATGGTATTCTAACCGGAACCGATCGATCGTTTTATATGGAGGAATTTTTAATCGATCCGAGGACTTGTCCCTGTGTGGGTTTAAGTCTTAGTCAAGCACATTTAAGATCTCGATCGGGGGCCTTAGTTTTGGCTATACGTCGCGCCGATGGTACGCTAATCGGGGGACCCACTGGCGATACGGAATTAATGGCCGGGGATCTGTTAATTTGTATGGGAACGGCCGAACAATTACGCAGTTTAACTCAGATTTTAATCCCCATGCGATCGGATGGTTTACGTTTACCGAAGCATTAGTTAAAGAATCGATAAAAAATCGGCTGGTAGCATTGCGGGAACGGGGGAAGCGGCAAAATCTCTTAAGTTTCGCGTTATGATTATCTCTAGCTTTTCCGATTCAGCAACGGCACTGGTAACGGCATCTTCAAAATCTTTCATCTGACTTGCCAATGCTTGCCTAATTATTGCGTCTGTCACTCTAGCAACTTGTAAATTCTCTAGAAGACTTATCACCAATTTTCTTGAGCTTTCCCTTCCGTTTTGTTTAGACAAAATATAATAAATATTAGTGACGGCATGACCAGAAATATATCCTTGAGTTTTACCTGTCTTAACTGTATTTAATGCTTGTACAGATGCGGGAAAATATTGTTCACGCTTACCCAAAACATCTAGCAATACATCACTATCGAATAGGACTCGTTTCACCGATACTTATCCACTAAATAATCAATATACGATTCTTTTGGGTCTTCTGATCCTAAATCAACAACCCCCACTAAGTCTCTTGTCCAAGGATCAAGATCGCTTAAATCATCTGTTAGGGAATGAGAGGTAGTTTCTGAGGATACATTTTGACGAAAAACACGCCCATATTCTAATGCTTTCTCAAAAGCCTCCTCATTAGAAATTGATCCAGAAAGATTATCTAACCAGTTTTCAGACGAAGATTTTTCAGTTTCCAAATTGACCAAATCTGTTAAATTTTGTCTAGAGGCATCAATATCATTGAAATTATCTGTTAGGGAATGAGAGGTATTTTCTGAGGATACATTCCTAGAATTAAATCCCTCTTGAATTCTGAAAATTATTAAACTACTATAGGCTCTCAGTTGTGTGACTAAATGGGATGTTTCAGTATCTTGGAAATATTCGGTTATAGTACGATTAGAAACCGATAGAGTATTTTTAGCTCCCTTGTCAATTTGCTCTAGTTCTGAATCGGCAAACATATCAATAAACACATCTATGGTTTCCGAGAGAATGCGTGAACCTTCCACCACTCTGATTAAATCGGCTTTTTCCTCACCAGTCTTTCCCTCATTGATCTGAGCAAGACCGATAAATAATTGACTATAGGCAGTAATTTGATTAGTAAATTGGTCTATATATTGGATTAATTCCCGTGCCGAAACCTCATTCTTATATTGTTTCCATACCTGAAACCATAGTTGATTAATTTGACAAAATATATCGGCTCTTGCTTGATAAGTTTTAGAGTTATCCTTAACTTGCTCAAGTAAAATCTGAGTTTCTTGTAGTAAATTATCCAGTATTATCCGATCAGAATCGGTGACAATTTGATCGAGTTTATCTGTAATATCTTGCAGATTTTCTAACAAAAATTGTCCTAAATTTTCCCGTTCGACTGAAGTTTGCAGACTATTCATCGTATTTACCTCTCCTAAAACTGACGATCAAACAGAAATGAGTAGTCAAAATCATTAGCCCTAAACCTCCATTGTAACAATTTTGGGGTCTGAAAGGGTGATTATAGTTACTATAGCCTCTGAGGGAGATCGGGAGAGATCTGGCAGTAGCATTAATTTTTGTCAGCCTTTGATCCTACTTAGATAATTTGTACTATAATACTTTGTTAAAAGTTTAACCTCATATTGAAGTATCTGGTAAAAAAATGTCAAGTAGTAAAACTGGTATTGAATGGACGGACAAAACTTGGAATCCCACCACTGGTTGTACAAAGGTGAGTCCGGGGTGTCGTCATTGCTATGCAGAAGCAATAACAATGCGTTTTCCGGGAAGTTTTCCCACAGGTTTTAATTTTACTATTCATCGAGAAAGACTAGAACAGCCGAAAAAATGGCGCACACCGAGTCGAATTTTCGTCAATTCGATGAGTGATCTTTTTCATGAAGATTTAGACTTTGGCTATTTACAGGAAATCTTTGCGGTGATGCGAGACACTCCTTGGCATATTTATCAAATTTTGACTAAGCGCCCTCAAAAACTAGCAACTTTAGCAGATAAACTGGAATGGTCGGAAAATATCTGGATGGGTGTCTCTGTAGAAAGTCAGCAATATACCCATAGAATTGAGGCTTTAAAAACAGTACCAGCCAAAGTACGTTTTCTTTCCTGTGAACCTCTTTTAGGACCACTAAATCTGGATTTATCGCTGATTGATTGGGTTATTGTTGGCGGTGAATCAGGCTATCAACATCGTCCCATAGAGCCAGATTGGGTTAGGGAAATTTTGGCTCAAACCAGAGAATCTAAAGTCGCTTTTTTCTTTAAGCAATGGGGTGGTAACTATTCCAAAGCTGGTGGTAGAATGCTTGATGAGCGTATTTGGGATGAAATGCCTGCTGCTTGGAACGAACACAATGCTAAATGGACAATCAGAGCAGGTTCCTCCCTAAAAAAACTCTCAAAAAATAAAGAACAAAATAATTTATTAACATTGACCTAAACAAAGTTATCGATATGAGTCAACGAGGGCAAGAAGGCGAAGATATTATTGGTAAATGGTCTGAGGATAAGTTAGATTTACTCGCTCAGTATCTCAACGCTTATTCTGTGATCATGAATAATCAAAAAACTCCCAAGAATCCCAGAAAAAAACCTTGGCTTAAAGCTTATTACTATATAGACGCTTTTGCTGGTTCCGTGAGACCAACAGCGAAGGAAGATGAACAACGATATATTGAAGGTTCTCCCCTGCGTGCTTTGCGAACAGAACCACCATTTGATAGTTACTGGTTTATTGATACTTCCCCTCAACGCACGGAACGTTTAGAACGTTTATGTGAGGAGTTTTCTGACCGTGAAATTCATGTCTGTTGCGGTAACTGTAATGAGATTTTATGTAACGATATTATACCCAATTTATTGCTCAAGAAAAAATTTACTCAACGAGCCTTTGTTTTTTTAGATCCCTATGGATTACAAGTAGATTGGGAAACTATTATCAAATTAGCAAAAACTAAAGCTTGCGATATTTTTATTAACTTTTCGTTGATGGGAGTTACTCGGCTTTTGCCAAAGGATAAAGAACCAGAAGCAGAGGCATTAGAACGTTTGAATAAAGTAATGGGTAACGTAGATTGGCTAGAGCAAATTTATCAACCACCACAAAATATTCAATTAAATTTGTTTGATAATCAAGAACCTAATGCCAGTCGTAACAAAATCTCTGCCGATAAATTAGCAGATTTATATACAGAAAGATTAAAAACACTTTTTCCCTGCGTTAGCAACCCAGTTATCATGAAAAATTCTAAGAATGCCGCTTTATATGCTTTGTGCTTGGCCAGTCACAATGAAAAAGCCATTAAAATTACTAACGATATTTTTAAACGTTACGAAAAACTAAAATTATCCTTGTAATTTTTGTTTTTATATTTCAAGTCAAACTCGCTCAAACTTGAGTAGTCAAAATCATTAGCCCTAAACCTCCATTGTAACAATTTTGGGGTCTAAATCCTGTTTAAAAGGTATAGGAGAGGGGGAATTATGAATTATGAATTATGAATTATGAATTATGAATTATGAAGTGGGGAAGTGGGAAGAATAAATAAAAATAATCTCCTGTCTCCTGTCTCCTGTCTCCTGTCTCCTGTCTCCTGTCTCCTGTCTCCTGTCTCCTGTCTCCTGTCTCCTGTCTCCTGTCTCCTGTCTCCTGTCTCCTGTCTCCTGACTCGGAGACTACTGACTCCGTACTCCTCAATCTAGGGTCTGTGAGGAATTGAGAAATTGGGGATGATTTGATAGGATGTTAGTACAATCAGGGAATAGTAAAGGAAAAACCCCCTATTGCTCATGAGTCAAAATCCCAATTCTTCCTCGCGACCACTGCAGCCGCTGCCGGTTCCCTCCCTGCCGATGCCTTCCTCAGAGTTAATCACGGGAACTAGCACGGGGATAACTCAAGAAATAAGCCAACAGGTGGCGACACCGAACAAAAACGTCGCTAATATGGCCCAAAATGGTCAAATTTCCGCCCCACGTCCTCCCCAAAATCGTACTCCCAGTCAGGCTGCTTCTCCCCAAACCCCACCCCGGCCCGGTCGCGCTCCCAATCAACCCACCTTAGAACATTTGCTCCGGATGGCCTTTGATCGGGGTTATTCGGACGTTCACCTGGGAGTTGGAGAAAAAACCCGGATGCGCGATCGTGGTGAAATGATTATTCTCGACTATCCTGAAATTGACATCAACACTTTTTATAGTTGGTTACGGGAAATCCTAGGGGAAGAAGAAATCCTTCGCTTTAAAAAAGACCTAGAATTTGACGGTGCCACTCAGTACGAATTCGCTAGGGTGCGGATTAATATCTTTGAAAGTCTGCGCGGTCCGGGGATGGTTTTGCGTCTGATTCCCATGAAAATCCCCACTATGGAACAATTGCGCTTACCGGCGGTCTTCCAGGATGTGTGCAATGTGCATAAGGGATTGATTTTAATCACCGGTCCGACGGGTTCGGGAAAATCCACCACCCTAGCGGCAATGATCGATTACATCAATAAAGAAAAAGCCAAACATATTATCACCATCGAAGACCCGATCGAATTTGTCCATCAAAGTCGTCGCAGTTTGATCAAACAAAGGGAAGTGGGAATACACACCCACGAGTTCGATAATGCCCTAAAAGCCTCTTTGCGGGAAGATCCGGATATTATTCTGGTGGGGGAGATGCGCGACAAATCCACCGTTAATACGGCCCTGAAAGCTGCCCAAACCGGTCACTTAGTTATGGGAACCCTGCACACCAACAGCGCCGTTAAAACCCTAGAGCGGATTTTAACTCTTTATACCGCCGAGGAACGGGAATCCATGCGGGTGGCGATCGCAGAATCCCTGGTTTGTATTATTTCCCAGGGTTTATGTCGTACCAGCGACAGCAAACGGACAGCTTTTCACGATATTCTCGTCAACACAGAAACCGTCAAAGATTACATCTGCAGCGGCAAAAATGACGAAATTATTGAACTAATGAGAGATGGCGAATACCATGGCATGATTACCACTAATCAATCTCTGTTTAATCTCTATCAAGAGGGCCGGATTACTGAGGAGGTGGCCTTGGAAATGTCCCCGGTTCCCAATGAAATGGCGATGATGCTGCGGGGTAGAATCTAGAAAAACCCTGAAGGAAATCCTTGAGGGGTCAAGAGTTTAGTAGTCTAGAAAAATAGAAGCTCCTATTGATCCCCTAGGGGAAACCCTCCAGTGACAACTTCCGCAATTGTGTTGCCCGATATTTTTAAAGGCATCGCCCTGTTTACCCCCGGGGGCGACCTGATTTACTGTATCGATCCTGATAAACAAACTCATTGGCATCTGAATCTCTGCGCTGCTCTCCAGTCCGCTTTAGGGTTGCCAGAACCCCCCCATTTTTTAGTTCCTAGTTTTACCGCTACCATTGATCGCTGGCGAGATCCCTACAGTCACCGCATTCATACTAGAGCCGAAGTCTATCCCCTTGTCCGTCGCTATCAGCCTTTATTAAATGCTATTTTCGCCACGGACGATCGAGCTTGGTTTACTGTACCCTGGCAGGAACAATCCTCTAATCCCACTATCTTAGAAACCTATCGTCAGCAGTTTCCCCAACTTTGGCAATCCCACGATCTGATTCTCCGTTATCAGGAGCGCCCCGCTGCGAATTCGGCGATTGCTGCTGACTCTGACTACACTAACCCTAGTCCCAAGGGTTATGTTTTGCGGTTATTTGTCTCCGGTAATAATGCCAATACTAAACACACCCTAGAATCGATCCATCAGCTTCTAGAACGAGAATTACACCATCCCTATACCCTGAAAGTGATCGATATCTCTAAGCATCCAGAACAAGCGGAATCCAATCATGTCTCTGCTATTCCCACTTTAGTCCGGGTTTGGCCGCAACCAGTGAAACGCATCATCGGCGAATTTGAGGATTTACCGCGAGTATTACAGATTATCGCCACCGCTTAGGGTTTAAAGACTTCTGACTCGATCCCTCGCCACCATTCGCCCAATTTCATTAAGTCTTGCTGAATATCATCCAATTCTTGGATGTATTCCTGTTGGGAAAGACTGGCCCGACGTTCTTGCAGTTTTTTGAGACGCAATTGCACCAACAGCCAAGGCTTGGAAATCCCGTTGGTTTCTTCAATATAGCGAGCTATATCTTGACTATCCATAGTTTTTACTGTTATTATCCTATATTTTCTCAAATTAACCCGAGATACCTTTTTTTAGTTGCAGAAGATTATGTTTGATTTTAGCCACTATTACCCCTACCAAGAATTAGTTTCTTTCCTGAAAAACCTAGCTTCATCCTATCCTAATTTAATTAGCCTCACCTCGATCGGTAAAAGCTACGAAAATCGAGACATCTGGTTAACCATCCTCACAAATCAAGCCACAGGCCCCTATTTAGAAAAACCTGCCTATTGGATCGATGCTAACACCCATGCGGGGGAAGTAACAGGCTCTGCCGTCGCTCTCTACACTATCTCTCATCTTTTGCGCCAATACGGTCATAATTCCTCAATTACCAGACTTCTTGACCATTACACTGTCTATATTTTGCCGCGATTGGCCGTGGATGGAGCGGAAAAATATCTCACCACTCCCTATATGTTACGATCAAGTATTCGTCCCTATCCCCACAGGGACGAGAAACCGGGGCTATATCCTGAAGATATTAACGGCGATGGTTTAATCTTACAAATGCGCCAAAAAGATAGCTGTGGCGCTTGGAAAATTTCTGAACAAGATCCTCGCCTGATGGTGCGTCGCGAACCAGAGGAATTTGAGGGAACTTTTTACACTTTGCTCACGGAAGGTTTAATCCGCGATTACGATGGCTATAATTTTACCACTGCCCCCACCCTAGAGGGTCTGGATTTTAACCGCAATTACCCCGTTTATTGGGTTCCTGAAGGGGAACAACAGGGAGCCGGAGATTTTCCTTTTTCTGAGCCAGAAACCCGTGCAGAAGCAGAATTTTGGGCAAATAACACTAATATTAATGGCTTCGTTACCTATCATACCTATTCGGCAGTCATGTTGCGTCCCTATAGCACCCATCCCGACGAATATTTCCCCGTGGAAGACTTAGAAATGTATAAGTATATTGCTGATAAGGGAAAGGCAATGACTGGTTATGAATGCGTTTCTGTCTATCACGATTTTCGTTATCATCCCAAAGAAGTGACTAACGGTGCCATGGATGATTACGGTTATGATCATTTTGGTTGGTATGGTTTTACGGTGGAGTTATGGGATGCACCTACCCAAGCAGGAGTGAAAAAAGATGATTATATTCAATGGTTTCGCTGGCATCCTTTGGAAGATGAATTGAAATTACAGCGTTGGAATGATGAGAATTTAGCGGGAAAGGGTTTTATTAATTGGCAAAGTTTTGATCATCCCCAATTGGGAGAGGTGGAAATTGGTGGTTGGGACTTTAAAAATGTCTGGCAAAATGCTCCAGAAAAGTATTTACCGGATTTATGTGAGAAACAATGTCAGTTTACTATTGCCCATGCTTTAATGTCACCTCTTTTGGCTATCTCTCGTCTCGATCTTAAGTCGGAGGGAAATGGTATTTATCATCTGGTTTTACAGTTAGAAAATCAGGGATTCTTACCCACTTATACCAGTAAAAAGGCACTGGAAAGAAAGATAGTTCGTCCCATTCAAGTCAAGTTAAATTTAGCCGATGAGGTGAGTTTAATAGTGGGAAAATTAGAGCAGGAAATCGGTCACTTAGAAGGGCGATCAAATAAAGTATATAGTAGTCTGGCTCACGGTTTAGATTATCGCCGTACGGTGGAATGGGTGATTAAGGGAGTTTCTGGTCAAGAAATCGAGATTATCGCTATAGCTGAAAGAGCAGGAACAGTCAGACAAAAAGTAATTTTATAGAGCTATTTTGTTCGATAAAATTGTTAAATAAGTATCCTTGTATTCTGTGGGTAAAACTCGCAATTTTTGGCTGCGAAGATCTGGTTCTAATCCCAAAGCTTCTAAGGGAATTACTCCTAATAAATTATTTTGACCTCCGGGTAATTCCAAACATTCAAAAGTCCCTTCCCGTCCCGCAATAATCAAGGTAGCATCGCGAAAAATTCTCGCTTTTCCTATGCCTTTAGCCGTAGCCACATCTACTTCCTTTAAAAGCTGTAAACCCAAGCGGGAGATTACTTCTGGCACCAGACAAACAGTAGTTGCTCCCGTATCTACCAAGACATTTTCTAGGGTAAGAGAGCGAATTTGTTCCGGTGCGATCATACCATCCTCCGCACGAATTTGATCGGCGCGATTGATAACTGTAATGGTGGTGTAGATTTTGCCCATATCCTCTGCAATAACTGCTGGCTCAACCATAATATTACCCTCAATTCTACCCCTAATTATACCAGAACAATTGCCAACAAATTTGTCTAGTAATTTTAATTAAGTAGGGTTTGCGGCAAAAAGTTTTTCCTGGGGGTAGGAGTCAGTAGCCGGTCGTCAGTAGCCGGTCGTTTCAGGCTTTGTTGCCCTTGTTTTTTGTACCAAGCGATGTACCACAAGAAGGATAATGCCAGGTTTTTGAAAGTCCCAATCCTATTTTCGCAGCATGAACATCGGACTTTAACAGGTCAAAAGCCTTATTTTAAAAGGGTTTTACCATTATTCAGCAAGCACTAATTACACATCTAAGCCGTCAGCCGAACGCTTTTTCAGTCACCAGTAAACAATGAACTGAAAACTCAAATCTGATCCCTGATGCCTGTCTCCCATCTCCCATCTCCCGTCTCCTGTCTCCTATCTCGACTAAGAAATTAATTTTGCACGACTACTTAGGGTTTGCGGCAAAAAGTTTGTTGGTGGGGGCAGGGTGCGGCCCCCCTGCCCC
>NZ_CAIP01000230.1 GCF_000297435.1 Microcystis sp. T1-4
CCCCAATGTCGGAGGGGGGTTGCCTCTTGCCTCGTCTCAACAAGCAATTTAAATTAAGAACAGCATAATGTCTTTGCCGGATAGTTGTTTCAGCTTAGGCATATTCTGGCTGTAACTCAAATATAATCTGTAGAGAAGGTTTGGCAACTAGGCCGAACTTCCTGGGGTCTTCTCCCTCTAAATGCAATAAAATAGCTTCTTGGAGATTATTAACCACCTCATCTAAGGTATTTCCCTGGGTGACAATCGAAATTTCCACGCATTCACCTACATATCCTTGTTGTTCACCAGAACGAATAATTGCGGTAACTTTTGGACTTAATTTTGTCATAATTGCTCATGTTTATTTTTTGCTTATTTAGATTTATGGCAATCGAGCAAGGGACTGGTCATTGACCCATTCTAACTGACTTTTGGCTCTTCTAGGTTCTGTGTGATAAGTTTAATTGACATAGGATCGATCGATCTTTGTGTCCTTTGTGTCTTTGTGGTTCGTTCCACCCCCTCGCTCTTGAGAAATGTATCTTAGAATACATTTTACCCACCAAAGCTGGGAGAGCCGACTTTTTCCTAAGTTGTCAAATTCATCTAGTTTTCTAGAAATCTCGGCCAGAGCCGAAAAAATCAGCGACAATGATATAAATGGAGTTATCAACACAAGTAAAGCGATTATGACTGTAGCCACGACGAACGCCCGAGATATTTTCCGCTCCGCCTACGAAAACCGTTACACTTGGGATGAAGGATTCCCCGGTTACACTGCTGATATTATCCTCACCCAAGGGGAGGAAGTCCATACGGGCAAAATTCAAGTTAATGCCGATTATAGTGTGGAAGTAACGGGCATTGATGACGAGAAAGTGCAAGAAAGTATCTATAATCAAATGCGCGACATCGTTACTCACCGTAAAAGAGGCAATTTTGAGGCTTCCCACGGCAAAAACCAGTTTAATTTTGGGCAAGATGATCCCACCGGTGCGGTAGAAATTCTTGTCACCGGCGATGCGATGGGGTCTAATTATAAAGTCCGCGGCCAGGAAATCTGTCAAGTCAGTCGAGTCATGGGACCGATGGCTTTTACTATTAATACCGAGGAAAGTCTCGATACGGGAGAAGGTTATATTTCTATTCGCTATAATGCCATTTTCCGCAATGCTAAAACCGATGAATTAAAGGGAAAACGTGACTTTAAGGAAACCTACGAAAAAATCGGTAATTATTATTTACCCTCCTGTCAAGTGATTAACGCAATCGATGTCGGTGGCGAAAAATCCACCACAGAATTTACTTTTATCAATCTACAGCTTTTAGAATCTTAAGGGTTATCCCCGCCCAAAAAGCGTTAGGATTGAAGTAACTACACTCTAATAAATCTCTGACCAGAAGCTGATTATGTCTTTAACACTGACTCCCGATAACGTCGAAAAAGTCTTAGATGAAATGCGCCCCTACCTGATGTCCGATGGTGGTAACGTGGAATTAGTCGAAATCGACGGGCCAGTCGTCAAAGTGCGTCTTCAAGGCGCTTGCGGTTCCTGTCCCAGTTCCACCATGACCCTAAAAATGGGCATCGAACGTCGTCTCCGGGAAATGATTCCAGAAATTGCCGAAGTTGAACAAGCTTTCTAAATCTTGGGTTAATTAATTCTCACCACCGCCCGATTGCTAATTAAATTAGCGATCGGGCATAATATTAATTATATATTTTTTTCTGCAAGATCGATAAAATTACAGAATTAATTAAGGTAAAAAGTATCTTTTTTAGCCAATTAACCAGCCAATTAAACATTAACATATACTCGAAAATTTTTATTAAAACTCAAAAATTATGACGGAAAATATCCCCACCATTGTGGTCATGCACGGCGACCAAACTGGAGAAGAACTATTACTAGAAGCCCTGAGAGTATTGCAACCCTCGATAATTCGTCAACCGCTTAACTTTGCCGATTTTGATCTTAGTTTAGCCCAACGTCGCCAGAGTAACAATCAAGTGGTTCACGAGGCCGCTGAAGCGACTCTAAAAACCGGATTAGCTCTCAAAGCTGCCACCATTACCCCAGAAATTAAAGGAGATGTGGGCAGTCCTAACGCTATTTTAAGAGAAGCAATGAATTCTCAGGTAATTCTCCGCATCGGTCGCCGTATCCCCGGTATTCGTCCGATTGGGGGCGTTTATTCTCCCATTGCCATTGTCCGCATGGCCGTTGATGATGCCTATGGGGCCAAAGAATGGCGAGAAACCACTGCCACCGGCGATGAAATTGCCTATCGCACCTCGCGCATTTCTAGGGCTACCAGTCGCGCTGTGGCCGAGTTTACCTTTCAACACGCCAAAAAAACCGGGGCGCGGGTATTTGGCGGCCCAAAATTCACCGTTAGTGCCACCTACGAAGGGATGTTTAAAGAGGAATTAGACGCGGCGGCCCAAAGACATCCAGAAGTGCGTTATCAACCCCTGTTAATTGATGCAACTTTTGCCCTACTTTTACAAACCGACGGCGAAGCTTTGGTGATTCCGGCACTTAATCGCGATGGCGATTTATTATCCGATTTTGTCTTGCAACTCTATGGCAGTATTGCCGGGGCCGAAAGTTTAGTTTTGGGATTTGATGAGGAGACATTAGCGGTTAAAACTATTATGGCAGAAGCTCCCCACGGCACTGCCCCCGCTTTAGAGGGCAAAAATATCGCTAATCCCATGGCGATGATTTTAGCCTCGGCAGCTTTGTTAGGTTATATCGAAACTAGCGAGGCGCGCAAAGCTTCTCGGGCAATTTATGAAAGTGTCTTTGAAACTATTCACGAGGGCAAAAAAACCCCCGATTTAGGGGGCCAAATGACCATGAGTGAGTTTACCGATGAGGTGATTCGTCGCGTGGTCAGTAAGTTAGAAGTTTGGTCTGCTTTGGGGTAAACGAACTCATCTGATTGCTCTCTTAACAGGAGTTTGAAGAAAGGGTAATCCCAAAAAATAAGAATTGTTGCAAAGGCCTTGCTTTTGTTTGTTTTGCGGAGAAATAACAGCTACCTTTGAAGTGTATAGTAGAGTCCCTTTGCAGGATTAGAATAAGGACAATGAAACTACAAACTTTGACAAAAACTCTGACTATTGCTCTGATTGGTGTAGGACCTGCCTTGACCTTACAATCACCGAGCCAAGCTCAAACCAGATTCGAGTGTCTTTTACCAGTGACAGGCCCCCATGTGGGAGTTCCCACAACCTATGTCAAAGTCGGCTCTAATGAACGCAAACCTGTGATTCGTTGGGTTTCTCGTTATTCTAGCGGTTCCGGTTACACTCCCCAGCAACGGTGTCTAGAAGTAACTAAACGATTCAATACCCTTGACGCTCGACCTAGAGGAATTGATATTATTACCACTGGCTATCTCAATGGTCTGCCGGTCATCTATTCCCCTAGTCATGGACGAGAACGGGCAAATAGCAGTAACCTATTATTTACCCTCAAGAGAGGGGAAGACGCAACCGAGAAAATCCAACAGCTATTCGACCTCCGGGAGACAGGCGCCGTCGAGCCTTTGTTTGAAAGCTCATCGGATTCTGTCATTGTCTATTTCAATAAATTCCTAGAAAATGCTCCCGTGGAAACAAATCTGGCTACTGGTTCGTCCCCCTCTCCACTGCCGGAGACTTCTCCCGAACAACCCCCCCAAAAACCATCGGGCGGTTCTGTTTGGTAAACTTTTATAGTTCTATAGATAAGGTAGGTTGGGTTGACGCAAGGAAACCCAACGCCCGCTGTTTGGTAAACTTTTATAGTTCTATAGATAGGAGCATAGTGATCAAGTGAGTCGGCCTATAAAAAGAATTTTGGCTGGTGCGGGCAGTTTATTATTGGGACTGTCCACACCTTTGCTTGCTGTCCAAAGCTATGCTCCTGCTCTGGAACCTAACCAGGCCAATGCCTATAGCTCTCAGCAACTTTCAGAACAACAGCTGCGTCAGTTAGCCAGAGCAATTACTGTTAAGGTGTTATCAGGGCAAGGCTGGGGTTCGGGCATTTTAGTTGAAAAGCAGGGTTCTTCCTACAAAGTCCTCACGAATGACCATGTTTTAGGGCGGTATCGCTATCGGGGTTGGCAAATACAAACCCCTGACGGCAAGATACATCGGGGTGAGTTGGTCAGAACAGTTCGCTTGAATGATTATGATTTAGGCTTAGTTTCTTTTCGCAGTAGCCAAGTTTATTCTATTGCTGATTTGGCTAATGTCGATGATCTCGCTATCGGAGATGAAGTTTTCGCCGCCGGCTTTCCCTACGATGGCGATCGCCCGACTGAACAAGGATTTACCTTCACCGTGGGTAAAGTGTCGCTTTTGAGTGATAAATCCTTTTCGAGAGGCTACCAAATCGGCTACACCAATAAGATTAAAAATGGTATGAGTGGCGGACCGCTGCTGAATCGGCAAGGTAAAGTTATTGGTATTAACGGGATTCATGCTTATCCTCTCTGGGGTAAATCCTACGTTTTTGCTGATGGAACAGTGACTTCACCAGCACTGTGGGAACAAATGAGTCGATTAAGTTGGGCGATTCCTATCGGGACTTTTTTACAATCGGGGTCATCTTCTCCATCTGCTTCCAGTCGGCAACGGCCCGCAGTGTCACCCCCATCGCTTCCCACCCATAGAGAACCCACTTTCTCGGAAGATTTTCCTTCTCCATCCTCGTCAACCCCAAGAGAAAAGAATCCCGCTCCCACACCACTCTGGTAAATTCCACTCAACTGTATTTTTAAACCAGAATGAGCAACAATTTCTTGAAAATTTCCGCCGCCCTAGTTAGTATAGCGGTGTTTGTGGTTTCTCCTCAGATTGCTAAGGCATCAACAACTGAGCAGATAGAAAAAACTGCTGAAAAGATTACCGTTTTAATCCCCTCAGAAGAAGAGGGGGCGAATGGGAAAATTACTTCTAATGGCTCTGGATCAATTATTGCCAAAGAAGGAAGGGTTTATACTGTTCTTACTGCTAGTCATGTAATCTGTAAAGATGCTAGAGATGCCTGCAAGTTCTATTACGATCAACTAAAAATTATTACCTGGGATGGTAAGAAATATCCGCTCGATTACAATAGCATCAAAAAATTACCCGGAGTAGATCTAGCTCTCGTGCAGTTTCAGAGCGACCAAAATTATCAGTTAGCGACCTTGGCTAACTATCAAGTAGCTGACGAACAATTTATTTTTGCTTCTGGATGGCCCGACCCGAAATTTATCGGCAAGCGGAAACGATTGTTCAATCTGGGGAAAGTGCTACCCAACGCCATTACGCCCTTGCTGAAAATATTTCCTCCGGAGTTGGGGTATGAGATAGTTTATACCAGTGTCACCTATGGGGGCATGAGTGGCGGTCCATTGTTGGATCTCAATGGACGAGTCATCGCGGTTCACGGACAAAATGAAGCCGAAAAAATCGAAAAGGTTCCCGTGCCAATTGGCTTTAGTCTCGCTATTCCCATCACTACTTTTTTGAAATTAGCACCCCAGTCTGGCATTCAAGGGCAGATAAATGTCGAAAGTTCGCCTCCCAATGCCTTATCTTTGCGAGAAATTGGTGATGAATTATACAAGGCTTTTGAAGTTCCCAATAATAACGATACTAATCCCCTAAACTGGCTTAATCAAGGCAATAAAATGTGGCGGTTAGGACAATTAGCCCTCGCCTATGCCGCCTATGAAAAAGCCTTGCAACTCGATGCTCAACTCTATCAAGCTTGGTACGGTAAAGGTCTGGTCTTGACCTACTGGAAACGCTCCCAAGAGGCGCTGGCCGCCTACGAACAAGCTCTCAAAATTAATCCTAACTCCAATACTGCCAAAAAACTGCGAGACAATGTCCAACAATCTTTAGAGGGAAGAAATACCCCTTCTCTAACTCCCTCACAGCCAACCACCGCGCCCACGGTGGAGCCTTCACCACAGCCCTCTAATCCGAGAAGACTATGGTGAAGTGAGCAGGGAAAATGCGGGTTAGCGAGTGGCTTCCACCAATGCAGCTAAGGATACTCCAACGGCTCGTATGTCTGCGGGGATATTGCTGAGAAATGCTTCGTTACTGGCTGAAATCATCGCATTATAGGCCTGCACCGCCGCCAGCAATTTAACTGGATTAACCGTATTATCTGAGGTTAATCCTTCTAATCGGTTCAATAAGTCTTGAATAAGATCTAGCGGTGCGCCTGGTACAGTGCTAAGAGCAGCAATGACAGCATTGATATTATTACCCGCCTGTGCATCCCCGGTTAAGATGCTCAGTAGCAATTGCTGAATGGCTGGGGGAATCGGGATACCTGTGGGGGAGGTTAAATTATTATCAGCTAACTGAATATTCAAAGAAGCGGCCGTCTGATTAACAGAGATTTGAGCCGGTTCTCCCCCCTGAAATCCCAATCCCGTCACCGTGGTGGTGATGGGGATAGTTTGACCGGCAAAATCACTGGTGGAAAGAATTGGTCCGGTGATATCGGATTGGTTGCCGGTTTGCGCCATAACGGGAGAGACTAGGGAATTGGTCAGCAAAACCGCCGCCACTAGGGAAACTTGCCAATTAGTCAACCATTTCATCAACATGGTCTTAATCCTCATTCAAAAAACTAAGTTACACAATATAAAAACCGACTAACGGGGGAAAAAGTAATTGTAGCCGATACTCATGACGAAGCGAGCGCCGTCCCCGGCATTCCCCGTTAAATCAGCACCCGCAAGGTTAACCGTCAAGGGGATTTTCGGGAAAGGAATCAGAGAAATACCCGCATTTAAATCTTGACCCGACCATTCGACAATGGCCGAGACCGGTTCAACTATTCGTAAACCCGCACTAGCAAACACACCCAGGGAATTTACCCCATCTTCGATGGCTCCTTCCGAGCGAAAACGACCACCACCAACACCCAAAGAGAGCGTCAATTGGCTAAAGGGTTCTTTCGTTGTTTCTGTTAACTGAAAAAATTTACTCACCACCCCGTAGATACTGCTACTGCCATCTGTCCCACCCCAGTTAATAGCGTTTTCAAATCCTAGGGCCACAGCAAAACTTTCTGGCAGAGAACGGTGAATTTTAAAGCTAAAACTGCCCCGTCCGGCATTATCACCAAAAAGGCTCAAAATCGCCAGAGTTACATCTAAACCGACAATTTTCTGGGGGTCTCCCAAACCACCCCCTAGGGCTAACCCACCATCTGCTTGATTGGTAAAACGGGTTCTCGACTGGAAACCGAAACCACCGAAAATCTGCCCAAAAGTCGCTCCAAAAGCGCTGGGAGTAGAGATACTGCCACTAGGAGTAACCACAAATTCCGCCAGTTTCGCAGAAAGGGTTTGTTGCCTTAATTGCGGTTCCTCAATCAGAAACTCTTGACGTAAACGCTGCAATTCGGGGGAAACATTGGTATCAACGGGGGTAGATGCTTGCGCTTGCCATTTTTCGACTTCTGGAGAGTTATTATCCCCTGCTGGTAAAAGCTGACTCGCTCGCGTTGTCCCTAGATTCGCCTTCCATTCTTCTAGGGTTGAAATTGTCCCGGTCTTTTCTGTTGCTAAAGTATCGAGGGAAGATTTCTCTGGCTTATTTTCTAAGGATGAGGGCAGATTACTGTCGGCTAATCCCTCTGTTGTCGAGAAGGAATTGGTGGTCAGAATTCTGTCCGTCCTCTCTAATTCCACGGGGGAATTAATGGTAATTTTTTCTTGGGATACCCGAATAGAAGCAGCGTCAATGTCTAAGGGGGAAGGAATGGCTTTCACCCCATCGCACAGTATGGCTGTACCCAAACAGGAGGTAATGAAAATTCCTCCAGAAAATATGTGTCTCATCTGGCTGTTTCTTTTGGCTTTTTTTAACAACACTTCCAGCTTTCCTCACAGACGAAGTTAATTTGCAAGAATTGTAACTGATTTATTCTTAGATAGCAAGTTATCAAAGTTGCGTTCTCTGTATGATAATCATTGCTTAGGGACTTGAGTGGGAATAATATCCCAATTGATCGGAGGGCGCAAGCTTTGCGCCCCTACAGTAACGGATTTTGTCCACAATGTAGGGGCGAACTGCGTTCGCCCAAAAGGTACATTATCAAAGCGCAGGTCCCTTATCATTGGTAGGAGTCTTGCTAGGCAAGGCTTTGAAGACTATCTTTCTGGAAAGAAAATTATCCCTACAGAAACGAGAAGAACCATCTTTCCTTTGCCAGTGTCTGGAATTGTCAATTCGCCTACCCCATCGGCATTACTGAAGAAAATCCTTGTCCTCACTGAAAGTATGGTTTAAAAATTTCCTTGATTCTTTTTGTCCCTAGTCTGCCTAAATGAAGTGTAAAAAATTTACCACCTCTATTCTTGGCTTCGCCAGTTGTGGTGCCACTCCGTTCACGAGTCAAATAAGCGGATTATATTGCTAGAACTAAAAAAAGCGGGTTGAACCCCGCTTGTAATCAACAACTAAGCTAATTTAAAGGCATCTCGCCAACACCAGCGCAACAGGGTAAAAGCGATTAAACCTTTAACCACTTCTAGAAACCAGTAACCAATCTGCAAGGACATCATTTCTCCCGACATTCCCGACGCGGTAACGGGAGCCAGTAAACCCATAGCACTCAGATTGGGAGTGAGAAAATAGGTGTAAATTAGGGTGATTACGAAGAGAACACCGGCAAATAGAAGCGATCGATGTTCGGGGAGATGGATTAAGGTATGATAGCGGTGGAAGACAACAAAGCTACACAGCACAATCGCCGCACAAACTAATTCCAGATGGTTAAAAATGCCAAATAGCAAGTAACCGGCACTGGCAAAGCCATTTTGTGTCATCATGCCAGCTACGGATAAGCTGGGGAGAATGATTAAATCGATGACGAAACTGGCACTTAACCAGAAACCGAGAACAACCATGGCTAGGGTTGTCCAATTAAACCAAGACCGATAACGCTCAACAAAAGTTTTCATTAGGCTTGCTCCTCCTTGCCCTTCTAACTTAATTGTAAAGAGCGTTCGCCAAAGTTTTGGCCAGTTTTTTGCTAATTCTTAGCAATTCTTATCAATTCTTAGGAGAGCAACTTAGTTTTCCGGAAGGGCAACCAAACAATACCGCTCTTACTTCTAGATTTGGCCACCCGCTCGGCGCAGAATTGTAAAGATTTATCAACAAGTGTTTATAAAAACCTTTAAATATTGACCAAGGTGACGATTCTAGACTTACCCTGAAACAATAACTGACTATCTACGGGTTTACTGTTATGGATAAGGATTTTCGTAACTATCGCATGGTTTGCACCCTCACCTTCGGAGATATTTACGGACAAATAATCGTTTGGTTAATCGTTATTTTTCTTACTCTGGCTTCCACTCTAGCTCTTTGGAGTAGCACTAGACAAATTTTTGCCCTCGCTACCGTGGGGTTAGTCGTCGTCCTCTCTTTGCCTTTTTTACTCTTTGCTTTCGTTACTACCCTCCTCAATCATATTGAATTCGTTCCCATCGAAGCGGAAACCAACATTCGTCGTGGTCCTGTCCCCGGAGTTAGCGGCAGCCGTGTACCCGCAGCCAGCTAAATCCGACCAAATCTCCAATAAATAATCTAGAGACGTTGTCAGCAACGTCTCTAGCAGTTTTTGCCCTTGTTTGCGTCGGGGTTTCTCGTTCTTGATTTTTGTTAATTTTTGTAAATTTAACTTGTTTTTAAAAACTTTTTCTGTTAGGGATTATCCAAAGAAAAATAGATGAAGCCGAGAAATTGTCAAGAGAATAATCTTGTTTGCTGCCTGATCCCGGTCAATGATAAATTTTTAAATACCTAGTCTTTTACATTTTCCCAACTCTCGGAGTGATCCCCGATGTTAAAAAATCTCTTTGGTGGCAAAAAATCTGACTTTTACCTAGAACTAAAAGAAACCGATGGTGAACAACAAGCAACAGCAACCACGGCAGCAGCCGCACCTATTGTGGAAGCGCCCGCACCTGTTGTGGAATCTGCTGCCGCCCCTGTAGCCGAGAAAAAAACCCAAAAAACTTCTATTAAGAAAGAAAAGCAAGTAAAAGAAACTCCCGCCGCTCCTGTGAGCGCACCGGCACCCGTAGCCGCTACTAACGGTAAAGTAGAGCCGCAAGAAGTGGAATTTGCGACAAAATACTTGATTACTCCTAGTATGTCTCGCCGTCGCCCTGGTCCAAGTTTGAATGGTTTCAAAGACATGGCACGCAAGGCGAAACTACCTGCTAACCGCGGCTAAATCCCCTCGGATTGCTTTCTCAACAAAAAAAAAGGAGAGTCAAAGAAAGCTCTCCTTTTTCATCAGGGTGCATCTACTGACTCAAGTGTAGCAGAGAGTTTTTTTGAGGTTGGTTATTTAGGTTACTGCCTAGAGTATTTTGGCGATAATTATCACCTGTCTTCTTGGGCAATTTTTAAAACCTAGGACTAGGTTGACTGGTGGACGGGTGCAAAATCAGCATTCATATTCTTGATTCAGCAACACCATTAGGGATTAACTTTCGCCGCTCGGATTAGCCAACCGATTACCCCACCCGTAACACCACTGAGGATCGAACTGAGCGAAGCGGTGATCACCACTACTCCGATCTGTTTCCAGTTTTTCAATTCTCCGACTTTTTCGGCGAGATCGGTGGTTTTTCCCGCCGCGTTCTCTATAACTTTAACTCGATCGCTTAAACCCTCTATCTTCGCGTCTAGGGTTCGGATATCGCCTTTAATTTCCGACTGCCCTAACTCTAAATTCTTCTGTCCGTTTTCCAGGGTGGTTAGTCGGTTTTCCATGGTGGTTAGTCGGTTTTCGATCGCCTTTTGTCCGTTGGCAATACCGATGATTAAATCCTCTAGTCTTTTTAAATCTTTTTCAGTTGCGGCTGTCATCAGTTAAACTCCTATTTAGTTGAATTTTTCTTGCCCAGATTCGATACTTTATTGATTGCGGATAACTTTCTCATTATCAATTTCCCTCCCAGATTTTTAAATAGGCATTTTCCATATTTTCAGCGAATTTTTTCCCTTGCCAGAGGGGGGCTGTGTCACGATTTCCTAACAGTTGATGGCTGATGTCTTGACGAAGGGAGCGATCGAGTCCTAATTTTACTCCCCAGTCGATATATTCTGCCTCATTCCAGCCAATTCCGGCTTCAATCCCAGCATTAATCATAAAAGTATAACTATTGCGGGCGGAAAATTGTTCTCCTACCAATGTAACTAAAGGGATTCCTTGCCATAAAACTTCTAAGGTGGTGGTAGCGCCATTGTAGGGATAGGTATCTAATACCACATCGGCAATCTGTAAATTAGCGCGATGGGTATATTCATCTATATCTCTCGGTAAAAACCGCAATCTTTGGGGATTAACTCCCTCCCGAATCGCTATTTCAGTAAATAATTCTTGAATTTTTTCAGTCTTACCGACTCCCTTAATCAGAAAATAACTATTAGGGACTTGTGCGATAATTTTCATCTGAAGTTTAATAGTATCAGGATGGCGTTTCATGCCACTTTGTACGGAAAAATAGATGGTAGCATCGGGGGGAATTTCTAAATCTTCTCGACGTAGATTGGGAGTGCCGATTTCAAAACCATCCACTGCTAAATATGTCTCTGGTAAACGATAGATTTTTTCTCGATAATATTCCTCCGCTTGCTGGGGTAAAACGTAGGGATCGGCGATATAATAATCAATAGTTGCTAATCCAGAAGCATCCCAACCTAACCAAGTCACTTGTTTTGATGCCA
>NZ_CAIP01000229.1 GCF_000297435.1 Microcystis sp. T1-4
CTCCCACTATTGACGATATCCCTAAGCATCTAATCAAGGGGAAACATCGATCATAATATGCTTTTGCCCTTGGCAAGTGCCAACGCATAACAGAGATTGTCTCAAGCTAGTCTCGTCGCTAATACTTGCGGCGATTTTTCAGTTATCGGTAAACATTAACCGGTAATCAGTCAAGGGCAAACTCAAATCTGATACTAAATCCGTTGAGTATAGGCTACTTATCAGGATAGGCAAGAGGCAAGAGGCAAGCGGCAAGAGGAGGAATAGATAATCAGTCTTTAATAACTGGATTTAGTATGATAACTGATTCAAGATAGCTAAAAAAACCCCATCGCCCTACCATGCGTTTCAGACAAATTTTTATGCTTTTATTACATGGCTGACAATATTTTGTAACAATCTATACTATCTTTCCCGTTGAAGACTGTAAATTTAAGTTAATTACTTCGGTGATAACCCTAAAATAAACTGATCTTTCTAGCCCAGATGACCAAAAACCGCCCCTATCTATCTATCCACTCCTCAAAACTGTTATGCTTCTAGAAAAAATCTCTTAGACAAAAACTACTGCTAAATCTCCCCAGATGGAGAAGCAAAAGCGATCGAGAGATAAAAATAGTTAAAGCCTCCTTACTGAATCAACAGTTACTTGCAAGAAATTTTCTCGGTTATCACCGCAGTCAGTTAGGGGAAATAATGAGAATTTTTCACCGTTTCATCACCTTTGTTTAGTTTCTAATCACGATTTTTTAGTCCATGAGTAAACTTTCTAGACGTAGATTTATCTTCACTGCCGGGGCAACTGCCGTAGGAACAGCAATTCTCCACGGTTGCGCCACTCCCAATAATACCGCGACCAGTCCCTCCCCGGCCGGCAGTCCTGCTGCTTCCCCCGCTGCCGGTGGAGAAACTCCCGAAGTCACCACCGCCAAACTAGGTTTTATTGCCCTCACTGACTCGGCACCTTTAATTATCGCCAAAGAAAAAGGTTTATTCGCTAAACACGGGATGCCCGATGTGCAAGTGATGAAACAAGCTTCTTGGGCTGCAACCCGCGATAACCTCGAACTCGGTTCGGCGGGTAACGGTATCGATGGGGCGCATATTTTATCCCCCATGCCCTACCTAATGACCTTGGGCAAAATCACCAAACAGCCCGTACCAATGTATATTCTGGCGCGTTTGAATACCAACGGTCAAGCGATTTCTGTGGCTAACGAATACATGGATCTAAAAGTTGCCCTCGATAGCGGTGTACTGAAAGAATCCTTCGCTAAAGCTAAATCTGCCGGCAAAGAAGTTAAAGCCGCCGTCACTTTCCCCGGTGGTACTCACGATCTCTGGATGCGCTATTGGTTAGCCGCCAGCGGCATCGATCCGAATAAAGATCTATCCCTAATTGTTGTTCCTCCGGCACAAATGGTGGCTAACATGAAAGTCGGCACGATGCAAGCTTTCTGTGTGGGGGAACCTTGGAACGCCCAATTAGTTAACAAAAAACTCGGTTATTCGGCCTTGATTACTGGGGAACTGTGGAAGGATCACCCCGAAAAAGCTTTCGCTTTACGCGCCGATTGGGTGGATAAAAATCCCAAAGCGGCAAAAGCTTTAACTATGGCTGTTCTGGAAGCGCAGCAATGGTGCAACGATCCCGCTAATGTTAAGGAAATGTGCGAGATTATTTCAGGACGGGAATGGCTGAAAATTGACCCCGCCGATATCTTGGGCAGAATGCAAGGTAATATCGATTTCGGTGATGGTCGCAAAATCGAAAATAGCCCCGTAGCCATGAAATTCTGGGCTGATAACGCTTCCTATCCCTACAAGAGTCATGATACTTGGTTTGTGACTGAAGACATCCGTTGGGGCTATATTCCCGCCGATACGGACATCAAAGCTTTAGTTGATAAGGTTAACCGGGAAGATATCTGGAGAGAAGCCGCCACAGCCCTCAATGTTCCGGCTGATCAAATTCCCACCTCTACCTCTCGCGGTGTGGAAACTTTCTTTGATGGCGTGAAATTTGATCCCGAAAATCCCACCGCTTACCTGAAATCTCTCAAGATTAAAAAGGTTTAAATCAGTGTTCAGTGATCAGTAACCCGTCAACAGTTAAAGATGATTTTCTGATAACTGGTAATCAATAACTGATAACTGAACCACTCAACCACTGATAACTGATAACTGATAACTGATAACTGATAACTGATAACTGATAACTGATTATGGCTGTTTCTATTTCTCGTCGTTCTCAAGGTACAAAATGGGTAAAAGACCTGAAAAAAAAATTATCCAAACTAGCAACTTCGGCGATTGCTTTATTAATTTTCCTCCTCCTCTGGCAAATAATCTGTTTTAGTCCCGATGCCCCCCTCCCTAGTCCCACCAAAGTGGTTAGCGATACCTGGGAATTAATTATTAATCCCTTCTTCAATAATGGTGGCACGGATGTGGGGTTATTCTGGCAAATTTTCGCCAGTTTACAACGGGTGGCTGTCGGTTTTACCCTTGCCGCTATTGTCGGCATCGCTGCGGGTATTTTAATCGGTAGTAGCGCCCTAATTTATGATGCGATCGATCCAATTTTCCAAATCCTGCGTACCGTTCCCCCCCTAGCTTGGCTACCCATCTCCCTAGCGGCTTTTCGCAATAACGAACCTAGTGCCATATTTGTAATTTTTATTACAGCAATTTGGCCAATTATTATTAACACAGCCGTGGGAGTACAACAGGTTCCCCAAGACTATAAAAACGTCTCTAGAGTGCTAAAATTATCCAAAGTTGAATATTTTTTCAATATTCTTTTTCCCGCCACCGTTCCCTACGTTTTCACGGGATTAAGAATCGGTATCGGTTTATCTTGGTTGGCGATTGTAGCGGCGGAAATGCTGATCGGTGGCGTGGGAATTGGCTTCTTTATCTGGGATGCTTGGAATAGTTCCATGATCAGTGAAATTATCCTCGCTCTGATTTATGTGGGTATTGTTGGTTTCTTACTCGATCGCCTCATGGCCTACATCGCTAAATTAGTTGTACCCGAAGAAAATAAATAGGGTTTGCGGCAAAAAGTTTTTCGGTGGGGGCAGGGTGTGGGGTGTGGGGTGTGGGGTGTGGGGAGCTTTTTAAGTAAACAGTAAACAGTAAACTAAAAACTCACATCTGATAACTGATAACTGATAACTGATAACTGATAACTAATAACTGATAACTGAAAATGTCTGCATTTATTGAAGTCGATCACATTGATAAAGTTTTCCCTCTGCCCGATGGCCGTCAATATATTGCCCTGAAAAATATCGATCTCAGCGTTACTAAAGGGGAATTTATCTCTTTAATCGGTCACTCCGGTTGCGGGAAATCCACCCTCTTAAATATGGTCGCTGGACTCGATCGCCCGACGGTAGGGGGGGTGATTTTAGAGGGAAGAGAAATTAAAGACCCCGGTCCCGATCGCATGGTGGTGTTCCAGAATTATTCTCTGCTGCCGTGGTTAACCGTCCGGGAAAATATCGCCCTAGGAGTTAACCGTGTGCTGCGTCATCTGCCGGCTGCTGAACGCAAAAGTGTCATCGAACATAGTATCGATATGGTACACCTGCGCCATGCCGCCAACAAACGACCGGGAGAATTATCGGGAGGCATGAAACAACGGGTAGCGATCGCCCGTGCTTTAGCTCTACGGCCAAAAGTCCTGCTACTTGATGAACCCTTTGGGGCGCTGGATGCGTTAACCAGAGGCAATTTACAGGAACGTTTGATGGAAATCGTCGAGGAAAGCCACGTTACCTGTATCATGGTCACGCACGATGTGGATGAGGCCCTATTACTATCCGATCGAGTGGTGATGTTAACCACCGGTCCGGAGGCCCATATCGGTCAGATTCTCGATGTTCCCATTCCCCGGCCCCGGCATCGTTTAGAAGTAGTTAACCATCCCAGTTACTACTCCCTCCGTAACGAGATCGTTTATTTCCTCAACCAACAGAAGCGATCGAAGAAAGTCGGTCAACCCACTGGTCCAGTGACGGTGATCGGCCAAGCTACCAGACTGAAAACCAATCCCACCATCGGTTTTATCCCCCTCACCGATTGCGCTCCGATTATTATCGCCAAAGAGAAAGGCTTCTTCGCCGAGGAAGGATTAGAGGATGTTGTCCTGCAACGGGAACCCAACTGGAAAGCACTCGCCCAAGGAGTGGCCACCGGTCGTCTCGATGCGGCCCAGATGGTGGCGGGAATGCCCCTCAGCATGACCATTGGGGCTGGCAATAAGCCCTCTGTCCCCGTGATTAGCGCTTTGGTACTCAGTCGCAACGGTAACGCCATCACCCTCAGCAATAAATACAGGGAATTGGGGGTAGAAAAACTGGAGGACTTAAAGGGGGCCCTCCTGCAAAGTCCCGATAAAATCGCCACTTTCGGCATGGTTCACCCCGCCTCCATGCACAATCTGCTGTTACGCTACTGGTTAGCTAGTGGCGGCATCGATCCCGATAGTGATGTAAATTTAGCCGTAATTCCGCCGCCTCAAATGGTTTCCTTGCTAAAAGCGGGTAATATCGACGGTTATTGTGTGGGGGAACCCTGGAACTCCTACGCCGTTCACGAAAAATTAGGCTACGTTATCGCCACCGATCTTGATATTTGGCCCGGACACCAGGAAAAAGTCCTCGGGGTCAGGGAAACTTGGGCGGCGAAACATCCCGAAACCCATATCGCCATGGTGAAAGCTTTAATTAAAGCCTGTGAATACTGCGATGATCGGCGTAATCGAGAAGAAATAGTCAATATTCTCAGTCAGCCCCAGTATGTGGGCGTGGATAGGGCAATTATCCGCCCCGGTTTCCTCGATGGTTATGATCGCGGTTTAGGAACTGCCCCCGAACCCCTATTCCGATTTAATCAGTTTTACGTCGATCAAGCTAACTGTCCGGGCCGCAGTGAGGCCCTATGGACCCTAACTCAGCTGGCCCGTTGGGGTTACGCGCCTTTCCCCCGCAACTGGGTAGAAGTGATTGAACGCGTCCGTCGTCCCGATCTGTTTGGCGAAGCTTGCCGGTCTCTGGGCCTTCCCGATTTGGAACCCGATCGCCACAGTTTTGCCCTCTTTGATCATCTTATTTTCAATCCCGACGATCCGATCGGCTATCTGGAACGTTTCTCGATCCGTCGCGATTATCGCGTCTCAGAAGTTCTCCTCGATGATCCCGTGACTAATTAATGGTTGTGGTGGGCTTTGCCCACCTTAAAATAAATCTAGGACGAATTATGCAAACTTTTACCGATAAGACCGTGAATTCCAGCACCACCACCCAGCCTTTTTTGTTAGTTAGTAATGTTGCCAAAGAATACCCCTCCCCCGAAGGGGTTTACACCGTTTTAGACGGTGTGGAGCTGCAAGTCAATGAGGGGGAATTTGTCTGCATTATCGGTCACTCCGGCTGCGGTAAATCGACCCTTTTAAATATGGTGGCGGGGTTTTCTTCTCCTAGTCGTGGGCAAGTGCTGCTACAGGATAAAGAGGTTAAGGAACCAGGACCGGACCGGATGATGGTATTCCAAAATTATTCGCTTCTGCCCTGGAAAACTGCCTTTGAGAACGTTTATATCGGGGTTAATTCCGTTTATCCCGAAAAATCTCAGGCTGAGAAGGTGAAGATCGTGGAAGAAAATCTATCCTTAGTGGGATTGACAGAAGCAGCCCAGAAAAAACCCCCCCAATTATCGGGAGGCATGAAACAACGGGTAGCGATCGCCCGCGCCTTGGCCATTCGTCCCCAAGTCCTCATCCTCGATGAACCCTTTGGGGCCTTAGATGCGATTACTAAAGAGGAATTACAGGAAGAATTGCTGAAAATCTGGCAAGAACACCAGTTAACCGTGTTGATGATTACCCACGATATCGATGAGGCTTTGTTCTTGTGCGATCGCTTGGTGATGATGACCAACGGCCCGAGCGCTAAAATCGGTGAGGTGTTAAAGATGCCTTTTGCTCGTCCCCGGGTTCGTTCCCAAATTACCGAGGATCCCCGTTACTACGAACTCCGCAATGAAGCTCTCGATTTCCTCTACAATCGTTTTGCCCATTCGGAAGACCCCAATGAGGATGCCCCCGAACAACCCCCAACAGAAAATCTCGTGGGTAAAATTGTTACTACTATTGGTGGCATAGCCTTACTCGCTTTTGTTGGTTTTAGTCTAATACAAATGTTCACCAGCAAGACTGCCAATACTACTAATCCGGCCACCATAGAGGCCCCCAGATAAGTAGTAGTGGAAAATTAATTTCCTAGTCGAGACAGGAGACTCCGAGACAGCTATCGGGGATCGGATTTGAGTTTTGGCTCTCCTCGACTTTGTGTGATAATCAGTGCGGCTCTTCGTTACTTGTTATGGTTCGATAGGGGGGCATAAATCGACTAAATCCTTATCTGGCAAAAGATTTAACTGATTAGCTCGCTCTAGATCAAAAACAATTGACAAAAATCGTCCAATGTCTTTCTCTATAAGGGTTCCATCTCTTATAACCCCCGTCCATTACATAACACAAACCGAAGAACCAATTTTCTCAAAAAAAAATCGACCCGCCGCTAGGCGGGAAAAAGAGAAAAAGAGAAAAAGGGTAAAAAGGGTAAAAAGGGTTACAGAGTCCTCCCAGCACCGCACACCACCCGAAAACCGCTGAAGTCGCCGTTGTCGCGGCGGTAGTCGCCGCTGCGGAAAGCGGAACGGCAGTAATTTGGATCGTCGTACCAAGAACCGCCCCGCAATAGAGAACGATTATCATTACCATTTTTTATCCAAGCCCTGCCATCCTTTGGTGCATTCTCATAGGTACTATGCCAATTGTCTTCGCACCACTCCCAAACATTGCCACTCATGTCATAGAGTCCCCAAGCATTGGGCTTTTTCTGACCCACAGGATGAGTTTTACCCCCAGAATTTCCTTTATGCCAAGCGTAATCTCCTAACTGATTAGCATCATCACCGAAATAATAGCGAGTGGTTGTCCCCGCACGACAGGCATATTCCCATTCCGCTTCTGTCGGTAGGCGATAGGTTTTTCCTGTTATTTGACTCAATTTTTGACAAAAGGCTTGAGCGTCATTCCAACTAACATTTTCTACTGGATTTTGCCGATTATTTTTAAACCGAGAGGGATTTGTTCCCATTACTGCTTCATATTGTGCCTGAGTCACTGGATATTTCCCAATCGCAAAACTGTTGACTTGAACTTGGTGTTGAGGCTTTTCTCTACTTTGAGCATCAGAATCACTGTCAGGAGATCCCATGAGAAATTCACCTGCTGGTAAGATCACCATCTCCAGTGTGACTCCGTTGGGTAGGTTTTCGGTAAATGAAGTTTGAGGAATAGGAGAATCACCGACGACGGAGGTGATAAAATTCCCGACTCTCTCGATTACATGATTGTTTATGCGTTGAATGGCGGTTTCGAGTTCGATTTCCTCGTCGGGGATTTCCACGTCTGTCCATTGCCATCCTTCCCGCTCGGCTCGCTCTAATGCGATCGCTAAACGGCCGCGCTTTTCCTCGCTGGTGACGAGGAAATTGAGCAAACTAGCCGATAGATTATCGTTTTTGCGGAAAGATGCCGCCGATTCGGAACTGAGAATGTTCTGGACGAGGGATTCCACTTCGCTGACACTGCGGGAAAGTTCCCCGTCAATGGTCACTACTCGATCGATCAAGCCTTGAAACTGTCCGATAATTGGTTTTAGGTATTGTTCTAGATTAATGGCTACTTTGGCCATTTCGATCGCTTCTTGTTCCAGACTATCTAACTCCAGCTGCAACTGATACACTTGTTTGTACCCGTTCAACTCGCCGATCATTTTCGAGAAAACCTGTTTTTGTGTATCCTGATCTTCAGCTAATTTCTGGATACTTTCGCTGATTAGGTCGATTTTCTTGAGCATAAGCAAGCTGGCGCGACCAACAAGAATCACGGCGCGGAAAATCTGCTGTTTCTGTAGTCTCAGGGTATCTCGCAGGTCGGCCGAGCCGATGCTATTCTCCAAAGATTGGCGTTTTCGCTCTGTTTCTGCCAATTTCTGGCATTTAACCGCCACTGCCTCCTTGATTTCCTCGGTCAGTGACTGGAAAAACCGCCGGTATTCATCCTTATGGTCGGTGAGAAATCCGATTAACTGGTTATAGTCCTTGACTAATCTTTCCAATTCTTGAAAAGTTTCCTCGAAATTGAGGGGTTCTTCTTTTTTCCTCAATCCTAACCATGTATTGCGAACCCGTTTTCCGGTTTTCATCAGTTGCTGTCTTTCTTGAATCTGATCCTGCAAAACCAATAAATCGGGGCGATTTAGTTGGGGAAGTTGATAGGTTTTCCGATAAAGCTTGATTTTCGCCGTTTCTTCTGCCATCGCCGTGGTCGCTGAGGGTGAGTTTTTTCTATTTTAGCCCGATTTTTTGATCAGCTAAGACGCATTTTAACCGCCTATCCTTAAACCCCCCCGATGTCGGTAGGGTTGATTCATAGTAGGGTTGATGTAAGGATTCAGGTCATACAAAAAGCAGTCAAACCCATGCTGTGTAAGCATTTAGGCGAATTATGTCCAAATCCTCATTCTCATTAAGAAACGCTAAAAGCCTTAATTTTCGTGCTTATTGAGAATGAAACTGTTAGTTTAGCGAGTTCTGAGATTTTAGAAGCCGCTCTGTGACTGCATTTGAGTCACCTGAATCCTTACGGGTTGATTAATAGTAGGGTTGATTCATGAATCAACCCTACCCCAATGT
>NZ_CAIP01000228.1 GCF_000297435.1 Microcystis sp. T1-4
GGCTAACCATTACCCCAATTCCAGAATTTCCGTTTTTTTTAGGTTTTCTTGACTACTATTCGGCGGTGGCCAATCCGGTTTCGGTGCTGCCGGTGCCGCGACGACGGGTGAGAGTATTAAAGAGCATAATTCCGATCGCTTTGATCAGATTACCTTCCAACTCTTGGAACATTTTCATGTTCATGCCAAAAGCGGCGTTAGCTTCGGTGACAATGCGATCAGCCATGGCTTGATCTACTGGTAACTCGTCGAGGGTTTGACGATAGTGGTTTTTATAGGCTTTTTCGTCGGGAATATCTTTAAAATCATAGAAAGCTGTGCCACCAGTTTCCAGATTCATCGCTTTTTCGGCGATTTTTTTCAAGATTTGCCCCCCGGACAGATCGCCGAGATAACGGGTATAGGAATGAGCGACTAATAATTCGGGTTCTGTTGTGGCGATTTCCCGAATCCGGTCAACGTAGGCCTGACCTGCGGGAGATAAAGCGATCTCGTTGCGCCAATTTGGACCATAATAAAAATATAAATCCTGTTCTAGCGCATTTTTGCGATTGAGTTCGGTAAAACAGATTTTAGAAACGACGGGATGACTACGAAGTTTTTCCATCTCCTCCTCCATGGCCGAATAGACGAAGTAGAGGTTAGCCACCAGTTTGCGATAGGAAGTTTTTTCTACCACCCCCTTGAGAAAACACTTGACAAAACCGACGTTTTCTGCCATGGTATGGGATTTTTTCGTGCCTTCCCGCAGTTGAGTTGATAAATTAACGCTCATATTATGATCACCTGTTTGGATGAGTGGAATGGATCGGGTTCGTTACAGATGCTTACTAAAACCGCCTATTTTGGTAGATTAAACTGAATCGAACGGTAATTTTATTAAGAATTTTTACAGTGCCGCCAGGGGAGCTGAGGGGGAAAAGTTAGGTCTAGAAGGACTTTGCCGCCGCTTGAAACCGCTATCGAGCCAGATGGCGCAATTGTAAAGATTAGTGAAAAACGGCTGCCTAGGTGAGCTTGGGGCGAGAGAGGGCATAATTTAGCACCAATATCAATTCTCGCCCAACATTCTTCACACTTCTTAGAAATTCTTAACATTCAGGAGACTTATATCAGCAAAATTTCACAAATTAAAACCGAATTTAGCAATCATGCTTATAATCAGTACAGGATTCTTTATGTTTCGCCAAACTCAACCCCTTGAGAGACAAAGCCATAGTTGCGATGTCAGCGAGAACACATTTAGCAACCCCCTACCCAAACCCTTAGTCATAACACTCTGGTAATGCCCCGAATACTTGTAATCGATGATGATCCTGCAATCGCGGAATTAGTCTCCATCAACTTGGAGATGGCGGGTTATGACGTTAATCCCGCAGAGGACGGGATTAAAGGCCAGGCCTTGGCCGTCCAGTTACAACCCGATTTAATCATGCTGGATTTAATGTTGCCCAAAGTCGATGGTTTTACCGTCTGTCAGCGTTTGCGACGAGATGAACGCACAGCAGACATCCCGATTTTGATGCTCACAGCCTTGGGACAAACCCAAGATAAAGTGGAAGGTTTTAACGCCGGTGCCGATGATTACCTGACCAAACCTTTCGAGGTGGAGGAAATGTTAGCTAGGGTGCGCGCCCTGCTCAGACGCACCGATCGCATTCCCCAAGCCGCTAAACACTCAGAAATACTCAGTTTTGGACCTTTAACCCTGGTTCCCGAACGTTTTGAGGCGGTCTGGTTTGAAGGTGTGGTCAAGTTAACCCATCTAGAATTCGAGTTACTCCACTGTCTTCTCCAACGTCACGGTCAAACCGTTTCCCCCAGTGATATTCTCAAGGAAGTCTGGGGATACGATCCCGATGACGATATCGAGACTATTCGGGTTCATATTCGCCATCTGAGAACGAAACTAGAACCGGATCCCCGTCATCCTCGCTATATTAAAACCGTTTACGGTGCGGGTTATTGTCTGGAGTTACCCACCAATGAACAGGTGGTGCTTGATTCATCGGCGGCAACAGTTTAAACAGGGAGCAATTGTCTAAATAGGCAATAGGGACAATTGTTTCCTCCCTCCTCCTCCTCTTCTCTTATGTTAGTTAGGGTTTGCTGAATAAATCTAAAAACCTTGTTGAATAAGACTTTTAGACTTTTTTCCCCTCAAAAAGTGCCAGCCATTGCGGGGATTGGGGGGAAAATTCAGGGACTTTTTCCCTGAAAATTAGGTAAAACCCTACACCCCACACCCCACACCCCACACCCTGCCCCCACAAAAAACTTTTTGCCGCAAACCCTAACTACTGGTTTAAGGTAAATCCGTCGCCCCCATCAAAAAGCGATCGCATTCCCTGGCGGCCCCGCGACCTTCATTAATCGCCCAAACCACCAAACTTTGACCACGACGACAATCCCCCGCCGCAAAGACTTTCGGCAAGCTAGTGGCAAATTGACCGTGTTCGGCCTTGATATTGCTGCGGGCATCCTTTTCTAAGCCTAAATCATCGAGTAAAGGCTGTTCTGGTCCCAAAAATCCCATGGCCAATAGAACTAACTGCGTCGGGATGACTTTTTCTGTTCCTGCCACCGGTTGGGGGATAAACTGCCCTTTTTCGTTGCGTTGCCATTCCACCTGTACCGTGTGAATCCCCGTCACGTTGCCCTCGCTATCCCCCTCGAATTTAGTCGCTGTGGTGGTATAAACCCGGGGGTCATCGCCAAAACGTGCGGCCGCTTCCTCTTGTCCATAGTCCAGACGGTAGATTTTCGGCCATTCGGGCCAGGGATTATCGGCGGCCCGTTCGCGGGGCGGTTGCGGCATAATCTCTAATTGGGTGACGCTACGGCAGTTATGACGCAGGGAAGTCCCCACACAGTCGGTTCCCGTGTCACCACCGCCGATAATTACCACGTCTTTACCCGCGGCCGAGATAAAATCCTCCCCCGGCTGTCCGTCTAGTAGTGCCTTTGTATTAGCGGTGAGAAACTCCATGGCGAAGTGAATGCCCTTTAATTGGCGACCTTCGATGTTTAAATCCCGGGGTTTGGTGGCCCCGGTACAGATAACCACGGCATCGTATTCGTTTAATAGGTCTTGGCTGCTGATATCCTTGCCCACTTCCGTGTTACAGACCATTTTTACCCCTTCCTGTTCCAGCATCTGGAGACGACGCAGAACCACTTCTTCCTTATCTAACTTCATGTTGGGGATGCCGTACATCAACAGGCCGCCGGGGCGATCGGCCCGTTCATAAACTGTCACCCAGTGACCGGCTTTATTTAACTGGTCGGCGGCTGCTAATCCAGCAGGTCCAGAACCGATCACGGCCACTTTTTTGCCGGTACGGATGGCGGGGGGATTGGCAGTAATCCACCCAGATTCCCAGCCTTTGTCAATAATCGAACATTCAATATTTTTGATCGTAACGGGGGGATTATGAATACCGAGAACACAGGAACCCTCACAGGGGGCGGGGCAGACTCTACCGGTAAATTCGGGGAAATTATTGGTTTTATGGAGGCGATCGAGGGCTTCTCGCCACAATCCTCGATAGATTAAATCATTCCATTCGGGAATCAGGTTATTAATCGGGCAACCACTGGCCATGCCACTAATTAGGGTTCCCGTGTGACAAAATGGTGTACCACAATCCATACAACGGGCGGCCTGATTGCGGAGTTTATCTTCTGGCATGGGAAGATGAAACTCATCCCAATTATGAAGGCGATCGAGGGGGGTAAGTTCGGAAGGAAGTTCACGCAGGAATTCGATAAAGCCAGTCGGTTTGCCCATAGTCTTTGTTATCTCTGTCGTTTATTCCCTATCTTCCTTCACAGTTCGATCGATCCTCGCAACTTTACCGATTTCTTTAATCTTATCTGAAACTCAGTGGACTAACAGGCGGTAATTTTGACCAATTCGGGAATTAACCGGTCTATTAGCGGCGACTATTGACCTAATTGAGTTAAAAACAGGCTATTTCAAGAGGAAGGGGGCAATTCTAAGGGGATAGCCCCGATTATTCCCTTCCGAAAATCATTGAGTAACTGCATGGCTGCCCTTTCTTTATCTTCTTGATATTTGAGATTGGCCAATTTTTCGATAAAATCCTCCCCGGTCATGTCTAGGGTATTCAACCCATAACGAGATTGTAAAAGTCCTTCATAGTTTAATTCTACTAATAAATCGACAAAAGCCGCCCCTATCCTTTGGTTATCATAACCAGCATCCCCAATATCCTCACAGATAGCTAATTTCACCGCATCCTTTTGATTATCTAAACGGGAAGGGATCACCCCCGGCGCGTCTAATAATTCTAAGGTGTCGGAAATTCTTACCCATTGTAATTGTCGCGTTACTCCGGCCCTGCGGGCGCTGGCAACGACTTTTCGCCCTAATAAACGGTTAATTAGGGCAGATTTACCCACATTGGGAAACCCAATCACCACGGCGCGCACTGGACGGGGTAACATTCCTCTTAGTTGGCGTTTTTGGTTAATTGCATCGCCAATTTTTTCCGCCGCTTTGATAATTGCTTTAACTCTTTCTCCCTGTTTAGCGTTAGTAAAATAGACGGTTTCTCCTTGACTTTTAAACCATGTTACCCATTGTTGCTGGGCAGATTCGGGAATCATATCGAGACGATTTAAGATTAATAAGCGCGGTTTATTGCCAATCCAATCGTCCACCTGGGGATGATGGGAAGCCAAGGGAATGCGAGCATCGCGCACTTCTAGAACCACATCCACGAGTTTAAGATGTTCCTTGAGTTTTCTTTCCGCTTTGGCAATATGACCGGGATACCATTGAATTAACGACATGGGAGATGGGAGTATAAAATTAGATCTTATCAGAAATAGTCCCTAGATAGCTATAATTATCTGAGAAAGAGTTTAGTAATTTCACTGCAATTATAACAGGATTGTCGATGACTAATTTAAAAAAATGGCAAATTATTAAATCTGAGCTAGTTTTTCATAATCGTTGGTGTCAAGTCCGTCAAGATGCGGTGAAGTTATCCTCTGGACAAGTTATCGATGATTATTTCGTTAATATTCGTCCTGAAATTGTGTTAGTTGTTCCAGTTACTGGGGATAATCAATTAGTTTTTGTTCGTCAATATCGTCACGGGGTTAAGGAAATTTTATTGGAATTTCCTGCCGGAGCAGTAGATGCGGGTGAAGATAATATTACTGCGGCAGCGCGTCGAGAATTCGAGGAGGAAACTGGTTATCAAAGTGATTCTCTAATCCCTCTAGCTGTTTTGTATGATAATCCTGTTAAAGATACTAACAGAATTCATATTTTTTTGGCTCTTAATGCTATCCCCACCAGTCAACAAAAGTTAGATGTTACCGAGGAAATTGAAGTTATTCTTCGACCTTTACAGGAAATTAATCCCCAGGAAATTACCGTCTCCGGTAGTTTAGCTGCTTTCTATCTAGCGAGGGATTTTTTAAGGCAAAATTAAGGAGTTATAGCAGTTATATTAATGGGGAGGTAGGAAGTTTTCGTTTTCGGGAGCCAGTTGTCAGGAGATTATTTTTATTTATTCTCCCCAATTCATAATTCATAATTCATAATTCATAATTGACAATTCATAATTCATAATTCATAATTTATAATTCCCACTGTCTATGAGTAATTTTTTTATGATTGCTGGCTTTATTCTATCAGCTTATGCAATCGTTGCTAACGATTCCCTACAAACTTTAGGTACTTTTTTAAGTGCCAATGAAGAACGTCCCTGGTGGATTTTATGGCTGTATTCCAGTATAATCTTAGCCTCGATTTTTATCGCTGGTTGGTATATTAATCAGGGAGATGTGGCCTATAATCGACTAGAAATGATTCCCTTCCCAGAAAATTTTACTTGGATTTATATCGTTCCTCCCCTGGCAATTTTAATTCTCACCACTTGGGGAATACCCGTGAGTACAACCTTTTTGGTTTTAACAGTTTTTGCTCCCCAATCTCTAGATGAAATGTTAATTAAATCCGCTTGGGGTTATGCTCTTGCTGTTATAGTGGGGTTAGTCATCTATCGAATTATTTATCGATTAGAAAACTTTTTCCTAGAAACAGTTAATAAAGAACCTGAAAAAATCTGGGTAGTTTTACAGTGGTTATCCACCGGGTTTCTCTGGAGTCAATGGTTAATACAAGATTTCGCTAATATTTTCGCCTATCTTCCCAGAAAGTTAGCGGCAACATGGTTAGTTTTATCTCTAACAGTTATGCTACTCCTGCAAACCATCATTTTTATTAATTATGGGGGTCAAATCGAGAAAATTGTCACTAGCAAAACTAACGCCCATGATCCGCGTTCTGCAACAATTATTAACTTAATTTATGGCTTAATTTTACTGTTTTTTGTTGGCTATAATCATATTCCCATGAGTACCACTTGGGTATTTTTAGGTTTATTAGGAGGTCGAGAAATTTCTCTGACTTTAACCAGAGAAACCCCTAATTTAGCCGCCACAGGTAAACTGGTTTTCGGGGATGCCTTGAAAGCTTTTATCGGTATGATTGTTAGTGTTGCTATCGCTCTTGCTTTACCTCTACTCGCTCAAAAACTTAACTATCTATAGGGAATTATGAATTATAAATTATGAATTATGAATTATAAATTATGAATTATAAATTATGAATTATAAATTATGAATTATAAATTATGAATTGGGGAGCTTTTTTTCAGTTATCAGTAAACAGTTAACTGAAACCTGACATCTGATAACTGATATTAGTGGTTGTACCGCATAAGATTAAGAAAAGGTCTATTTTCAAAACTTAAGAATAACAAGATTGGGGAGATAGGCGATCGATTGATGACCCGGAGTGATAAAGTTTTCTATTACTGATAATCTCAAAATTATCGTTCAACCAGATTAAAGATGCTTCTGTGACTAGACCTTCTTCAAGAGTGACTAGGGAAAAATTGCGAGATTTACCCTTATCGGAGTGGAGAATGCGAGGGACACTGGCAGCATTCAGATAAACAGTTCCCATCTCGGAAGTGACCACGGGATTGCGTAAACGGGAAGTAGTATGACGGAGACGGTGGTGCATATGACCGAAACTGACGAGAGGAACCTGTTTTCCTAATAGCTGTGCTTGTTCGATGGCCGCTGCTAAATCCGGATCCCCGTGGTCCCCTCCCAAGGGTTGCCAATCGCGACCACAGATAGCTTCCGCTTCCTTTCCCAGTCCGGCCGGACCATTGTGACCTAAAAAAATCAGGTTATTATAGGCAGTATCTTGAATATTAGCGATAATTTTGGCAGTAGATTCGGCAAAACTGCTGATATTATAGCGTTCTTGAAAAAATTCTCCATTTTTCCACTCGGAACCTCCCCAAGTAAAGGGACGACCCCCAACAATCGAAAGCTCTAAACTGGGTAGGTCTAGTTTTGAGTAACCCACATGAGCAACCCCTAATAATTCTAACTGGGCGGTGACACGATCTTCCTTGTTGCGATCGTAGGGACATTGTTTTCGTCCCCAGGGGGTGGCGCTATACCACGCGTCATGATTACCGAGAATAACGGCTTTTGGTAAGGACAAACTAGCAATCCGACCGACAACTTCTAGGGATTCATTGCCAAAATCGCCGACAAATAGGGCTAAATCCACTTGTAAAGCTTCTAGTGCTAAATTATCTTCTATTTCCCATTGGTCGTGAACGTCACCGATGACGGCGATTTTATAGGTGCGAGGGAAAGAACTTACCATTACCAGTTATCAACTATCATTTACCAGTAACGATCATAACTAGGATTGGCCGAATAAATAGACCTCTTGCAAAAATCAAAAATCTTCCTTTAGGTGAGGAGTCAGGAGCCAGTAGTCAGTAGTCAGGAGAATTAAGAATGAGCATTAATCAATTAAATGCTCTATTTAGTGATTTTATGCAATTTTATGCTTGTTTTTCTCATTTTTGCCCTCTCAAAAATTAATTATAGCAATTCTCTGGTAAAGATGTAAAGATTTCAAACAAAGTTACCCACAGTCATCGGTTTTTTTGTAAATTTAGATACAGAATTATCAGGGTGATCTGTGTATGTCTTTACTACAATACCGCACTACTGCCGTTGTTACTCGCCCCCAAGCAAACACATGGGTACAACTCAGAATGCTCCCCTCTCCATACAGCTTTGATGAAGCACTACTACTCTGTGAACAGGATCAGGGCCGTTGGGTGGCATGGATTCCCGATTTTGGCGAAATTATCTTGATCGAAGGACAATTTGAGGGATAAACTAACTCTTGCTAACAATTAAGGCAGATAAACAGCGATCGATCACTTGTTTTAATACTAGAGCCGTCCAATCGATATCGGCGGCGCTGGTGTCCCTTCCCAGGGTTAAACGAATTCCCGCTAGTGCCTCTTGATCGCTGTAGCCCATAGCTTTTAAAATTGGACTGGGGGAAAGTTTGCCACTATGACAGGCGGATCCGGAACTAATGCCGATTCCTGCTAAATTAAGCTGACGAACTAGCTGTTTTCCCGTGATTCGACTGTCATCGTCGGGACGGACAATAAAGCTGACGTGGTGGGGTAAACGATAGAATCGGTCCCCCGTGGGCAGCAGATAAGGATAATCGGCTAAGAGGTCAAATAATCGATCTCGCAGGGCGATTAAACGCATTTTTTCGCTAATTAAGTCTTTTTGGGCTAATTCAGCCGCTAAACCGAAAGATGCGATCACTGGTACGGCTGGGGTTCCCGATCGCAGACCTTTTTCCTGGCCACCGCCCCGCAGTAATGGTAAAATATCGACGCCGGCTCTGATGTATAAAGCTCCCGATCCTTGCATTCCATAAATTTTATGGCTAGAAAGAGATAATAAATCTACGGGCAGTTTCCGCACATCAATATCGCATCTTGCCGCCACCTGCACCGCATCGGTGTGAAAAAGCACTCCCCTTTCTCTGGCAATGCTGCCCAATTCTTCAATCGGTTGTAGGGTTCCCACCTCACTTTGTCCGTAAATAATGGAAATTAAGACCGTATCGCTTTGAATTGCGGCTTTTAAGTCTAAAGGATTAACCCTACCTTGACGATTGACGGGAAGACGAGTAATTTGCCAACCTTGCTGCTCTAATTGTTTACAGGGTTCAGCGATCGCCGAATGTTCCACACTAGAAATAATTATATGACGGGGGCGGTTATACTGTTGAGCAACCCCGATAATCGCTAAATTATCGGCTTCCGTGCCGCCAGAAGTGAAGATAATCTGGTCTGGATTGGCATTAATTAACCCTGCTACCTGTTCTCTGGCCATTTCGATGACTGTCGCCGTATCCTGGCCCCAAGTGTGTAAACTGGAGGGATTGCCCCAATGATGCTGGAGAATAGTGGCAACCCGCTCGATTACTTGGGGATGAGTGGGGGTAGTGGCACTATAGTCAAGATAAATTTGCATTATTTTACAATCTGGGCAATGAGAGCCAAGGACAAGCAGCTATTTTCAGTTTAGCGGCTTAGGTTTAACACTCGATCGATTGGCTCTCCCAGCTTTGGTGGGTAAAATGTATTCTAAGATACATTTCTCAAGAGCGAGGGGGTGGAACGAACCACAAAGACACAAAGGACACAAAGATCGATCGATCCTATGTCAATTAAACTTATCACACAGAACCTAGAAGAGCCATCGATTGTCGGGGCGGTTAAATCTTTCCCTGTTAAAAAGCAGAGATGCCGATTAAAGCATCCCCACAGAGTCGATTTTACCTCTCTTCTGTCAATCTCGGCAGAAGACCAGCAAAAGTCATCCCAAAGACAGAGCAAATATCGTCAACAATCAAAGTCATGAAACCGTTCTAATACTCAATCCGTTGAGTATCGGCTACATATCAAGAGAGGCACTCATGCAAGAGGCACTCAGGCAAAACGGAGAATAAATAATCAGTTTTTAATAACCAGATTTA
>NZ_CAIP01000227.1 GCF_000297435.1 Microcystis sp. T1-4
CTGATAACTGATAACTGATAACTGATAACTGTTTACTGATAGCTAAAAAAATCTTTAAACTTCTAATAAATTTTCTAGGCGATCGAGAACGATATCGGTGATACACTTAATCCGGTATAAACAGGCTTTAGTATCTGTGGAGTTGAAAGTGCCATTTTCCCAGTATTTGTTACTACCAGCACCACCCCCACAAACCCCAAAATAATCGCAGTTTTGCCGACATAAATCGACTCCAGCGCGCATATCAGCGTAAATTTGTTGAAATTTCTCAGTTTCACAGATAGATTCTAGGGAATCGGTCAAAACATTACCAAAAATAAAATCGCCGTAGGGTTGAGTTTTAATCGATAGTAATTCCGGATCAAAGGTGGAAAAATTACCTTGATTATCAAAATTGACAATCATAAAAGGTCGATTCATATCAGTATTTTCTAAGCGTTCATCGGCATAAATCAAACTACAGATCGATTCAAATTCCCGCAGCTTAAATTCTCCTTGTTTGACCGTGACTAACTCCCAAAATCTGGCGATAAACTGGCGATAACGTTGTTCAATACCTAATTTATCTAAGGAAGATTGTGAATGAATCCCCTCGGTTTCTTCCATATTAAAAGCCACATCGGTAAGACCATGATCCCAAAAAAAGTTAAAAATTTCGTCGGGATAGTCGAGAGAATCTTCTGTTAAAACAGCGATGATACTCACATCAATTTCATGTTTTTGCAAGAAAGAAATCCCCCGCATTGTAGCAGCATGACTGCCAGTTCCCTTGCGGTTTTGCCGGTGGATATCGTGAATAAAAGCTGGTCCATCAAGACTGACTCCCACATAAACATCATGCTTTTTAAATAATTGACACCAAGCATCGTTAATATAAGTGGCGTTAGTTTGTACTGAATGACGAAAACAGTAACCCTGCTGATTATATTTCTCGCTAACTTCCGCAATTTTAGCAAAGGCACTTTCATAAAAACTGATGGGAACTGCTAAGGGTTCGCCAGCGTGCCAGCAAATGGTAAAATTATCTTGGAGAAAACGACTACTAAAAACCCTCTGAAAAATCGGCTCGATTAAATCTAAGGATAGGGTATTTTTTAAATGGCGATCGGGTAAATAACAGTAATCACAATTGAGATTACAAAAAGAGGTGGGTTGCACGACTACTAAAGTAATTGGACCACAATCCGACCAATCTATATTTATGGTTTTTTTCATGATTCTATTGTTTAAGTTCTCACTTAAGTATGATAACTGATTCTGGGGAGTCTATCTTAATTTTACCTATAGTAGAGCATTTTTCAGTCTGCTGAGGTACAAAAGTTATGGATTTTAGGCAAAAGGCAAGAGGCAAAAGGCAAGAAAAATAGGTGTACCTCACTAGCTTAGGAAACGCTATATTTCCTATTCCCTCAATAATAAATAATATAATTGACCCGGAGTATTAATTAAACCGGCTCGCTCACCCGCATTTTTTCCTGTTCCCATAAAAATATCTACCCTCCCAGTACCTTTAATTGCGCTGCCAGTATCTTGATCGAGAACATAGCGACTCACTAATTTTTTATTAAGATTTCCCTGGGGAATTTCTGTCTCAATTACCGCTAAAGCACCGGGGGGAAAAATACTTTTATCTGTAGCGATCGATCTTTCGGGTAAAACCGGAACTCCAATACTACCAGTGGGAGGCGCACCGTGGGTTTCTCGAAAGAAAATAAACCGATTATTGCGGGGGATATAATTCTTTAATTGCTCAGGATTACTTCTGAGAAAATCCAAAACCATTGGTAAGGTTAAACCCTCGGCGGGAAAAATACCATCGGCAATCATTTCTTTTCCCAGACTTGTGTAGGGATGCTCGGTATTGCCATCAAAACCAATGCTCATAATTTGACCATTAGGTAAACGTAATTTCGCCGAACCTTGCACATGAACTAAATAAGCTTCTAAGCGATCTTTTAACCAGACTAACTCGTATCCCGCTAGACGGCTATTTTCCCCCAGTAAACCATCTTTTCCCTCTAATTCTACCCTAGCTGGATGGGGTTTAGACCAGCGAGAAAAGTTAGAAGGTCGGCGATAGAGAGGATATTTATACTCGGCGGTTTTTTGCCGACTTGCTTGATAAATTGGCTCAAAATAACCAGTAAATTTAACATTTCCCTGGCTATCCTTACCCAAGGAACGATACCAAATAAATTCTTTTTTAACTGCCTTTTGTAGAGCTGCGGGAGTGGGAGAATTCTGCACTAATTGACGAAAACGTACTAAGGAACGCTGCACTCGCTGACGAGTTATTTCAGGAATAGGATAATTTTGATAGGCGCGGATCGCCGCCGAGCTATTCAGATAACGTAAACTATGATCGATCGCTTGTAGTAGGGTTTTTTTGTCCGTTGGCAGTCGTTCATCGTATCCCGTAGATGTTGCCAATTGTGAGATTTCAAAACGTTCTAGGGGCAAATTTGCTGGGGTGAGGGCAATTAATCCCAAGCTGAGGGGGAGGAGTGTCAAAAGGTGTTTCATGGTGATAGGAGTGGGCAGCTATTGACTCGGTTAACAATCAAGAAGGATAAATGGGAAAAGTTATTTCTTGTTTATATACTTAGGATGGTTGTTGACGATAAATCTTAATTTGTTCCAAGCGAGGGCCGACCTTAGAAATGATGGTAAATTCTAAATTTTGGTAATATAATTGTTCTCCCACCCTCGGTATTTTTTGCCAATGATGGAGAACAAAACCGGCTAGGGTTTGGTATTCATCGGCCAAGGGTAAACTTAAATTTAATGCTTTGTTCACCTCCTCTAAATTCATTTGTGCTTGTACGAGAAAAGTTGATTCATCGAGGAGTTGATATTTTACTGTTTCCGATTGATCCCTAGAAGAAAAAGTTCCCAGAATCTCACCAATTAAATCTTTTAGGGTTAATAAACCGGCTGTTCTGCCAAATTCATCGACAATGATAACCATCTTTAAGGATGATTCCCGCATTACTGTTAGTAATTCATTTAAAGCAGTGGTTTCAGGGAAAAAACGCGCAGGTTTTAACCAAGGTTTAATCGGGGTTGTTAAATTTAACTGACCTTCGGCAAGGGGTAAAGCTAAATCTTTAAAATCGATCAGACCACGGATATCATCACCGGAATCTCCTGCCACAGGATAACAAGAATAGCCGCTATTAACTACTTGTAGCAATAATTCCTGAAAAGTGGCGGTCGAGGGAATAGCTATTAAACGGTTATGGGGAACCATGATTTCCGCGGCAGTGATTTCGCTAAACTGGAAAACATTATTTAAAATTTTCCTTTCCGCTGCTTCTAATCCCGTTAATTCCCCTTCCATGCTGATAATTAATTGTAATTCCTCGGAAGTTACCCGACTAGAACGCTGTAGATCCACTTCGGGGATACGGGTTAAAACCAATAAAAAACGAGTTGATTGATTAAGAATACCGATAAAAGGCTTAAAAATCCTGGAAATAACCCCAATAGGTGCAGCTAATAATCGCGCCATCGGTTCGGCATAAATTAAAGCTAGGGATTTGGGATAAAGTTCCCCAAAAACTATCTGGAGATAGGCCACGATTAAAAAAGCTAGACAAAGAGAGAAGCCATGGGAGAGAAGATTTTGCCAGTTTAAAGAAAAGGGTAAAAAACTTAGTAATTTCCTCACAAAAACGGTCATGGTACTCTCCCCGATCCAACCTAAAGCTAAACTAGAAAGGGTGATGCCTAATTGGGTAGTGGAAAGTAAGCGATCGAGACTTCTTTGTAGAGATTGGACCGTCTGCGCTGGCACATCTCCCGCAGCCACTAGCTGACTGATGCGGGTACGACGGACAGACACAAGCGAAAATTCCGCCGCTACGAAAAAAGCATTGAGGACGATTAGTAAAAAGACTAAAATTAAACGAGTCAATAAATCCTGATTATCCATAGCGAAAAGGCAAAACTCGCCTTTTTTAAAGCCTATCCTTTGGTTTCGTTCTTTGATTGCGGTTTGTTTTTCTGTTGTTGCATATAAACTCTCACTCTTTTCAGCACCTCTTCTTCCTTCACGGGGATAAAAGTTTGATTGCGACCATAACTGGTGCGATCGTTGGTAAACTTTTTAGCGGGGTTGATATCCGGTTGACTGACTCCCTTCAGGGAGGCGAGTCCCAATTGATAGGCTACCCAACCGCTACCGAAGCCGGCGGCTAACATGGCTACCATCAAAAGGAGTCCTAACTGCAAGGAGGTGCTGATTGCAAATTTTTTCATCTTGGTGGGGCTGAATTTTCACGTTCAGAGTAATTACCGATCTATAATGAGTTAATAGTATAACCCAGGGTTGGCCGAGCGGTTGAGGCAACGAACTCATAATTCGTGCTAGGCAGGTTCAACTCCTGCACCCTGGATAGTTTTGAGCGCTTCAGGCGATCGGCTTTGACTGCACTAGAGTCAGTTAATCTTGTCCTTGTTGGTGCACAATACAATCTTTTTAGGCTGCCGCATACTTACCCCAGCCTAGGCCTTTTTCAGCAAACCCTAATTAAATCTTGATCTGACCACTAGCAGTGTACCAAAAGCAATCAGTCCCAAGCTCAAGTTAGGTTCGGGGACGGTAGTTGGGGGATTTGATGCACCTGTAACAGAACCACTGACGATATCACCATTAAAATCACTAACAAAATTATTTAATGTAACTGTCCCTCCTGCTGTAGTTAAAAAGGGAGAGTTAAAAACTAGAGATAGACTATTAGAGCCATTAACCCAATCAATAGATTCTATACCACTGCCAATAGGATTGGCTAAACTAATCTTAACTAAGTCAGCTTTCGTGAAATTGAGAGGGCCAATTATAATGTTACTAAAAGTAAGACTAGGATTTGCACTATTTTCCTTGTCGATGGTGAAACTACCGGTAATCGGATTAGTTCCCGCCAGAGAACCATTATTCATTGTCCAAGTCAGTGCTTGAACTGGTATAGCGGTCGATAAGTTACTAACAAGTAGGGTTGTTGTAGCAGCTAAGAGCAAGTTGGGTCGGTTGATTTTCATCTTGTTTATCCGAAGTTAAGTTTTGGTTATTGGTGAGTCATTAAAGAGAGACAAACCATTCAGGATGATTGTTCAATCCCGTGAGGGAATTACCGAGATTGTCAGTGACATAAGCTAACACTTCAGTTCCCCAAATAACTTGATTGCTGTTAAAGCTTAACTGTCCGAAATTGAGTCCACTGAGAGCCAATTTATCGCCTTCAGCAGAGTTGAAATCAAGAATGTAGTCGCTACCATTTCCTGACTTGAGAACGAAGCTATCAGCACCCGAACCGCCATAGAGGAAGTCTAAACCTAAACCACCATCAAGTAGATCATCTCCTTCTTCTCCATAGAGTTTATCTATATTTCCCTCACCATAGAGACTGTCATTACCAATTCCACCTTTGAGAACATCTCGTTGGTTGGAACCGATTAACAAGTCATCACCAGCACCACCTTCTAGACGGTAAGTACCGGGTTTACCCAAAGCATCGATGCGATCATTTATTGAGGTTCCTTGAATTATACCGCCGCCGGGGGGAACTAATACTGGGTGGAACACTTGTAGGGTGAAATTTGCACTAATATTTGCTCCCAGCTGATCAGTTGCAGTTACTTTTAGATTCAGATTACCAACATCTTTGTAAGCAGGAGTTCCACTGAAAGTTCGGGTTGTTGGGTTAAAGTTTAACCAACTGGGTAAAGCATCACCGTTACTGACGGTAGCTGAATAAGTCAGGCTATCGTTTAGATCAGGATCAAAAAAGGTATTATCAGAAATTTGGAAGTTGAAGGGGATATCTTCTATGACGGTTTGAGCGGCGATGGGATTTTGGATAATTGGTACAGTATTATTTAGGGGAGTAAAGTTAATTCCCTGTTGAATCCAGACCTCAATGGCAGTATTTGTAATACCATAAATTTCATAAACTGCTCCCTCATAGGCATCAGAGCCTAATTTTGCCCAAGGTACAGTGGAAGGATCGGAGTAATAAGCACTTGAAGCAACACCGTTAATCAACAGCTTTTTATTGCCGTCGAGCATTTGCAGCAAGCTAGACTTATTAAATTGAACGGAATTATTGTAGCCAATATCAACAGCTTCAATATTAAACAGATGACCAGTATTAGCATCTAGATAAAGCCGAGTTTGTTGGCCGACTGTTTGGGGAATAAAGATAGTGTCAAAACCACCACCTCCATCAATTTTACCGATAGTTTTACTATCAGTTCCGTATTCACCTCCTAAGCCAATTTGATCATCTCCTTCACCACCAAAAGCATAAATCTGAGAAGTGTTAGCGGTGGGAATTAACATAAAGTCATCGCCATTTTGACCCCGCAACACAATCTTAGGAGTAGTAGCATTGGAGGGAATGGTAAAAACATCATTACCATTAGTTCCATCAAAAAAGGTAAAGGTTTCAGCGCCACTATTTTGTTCGTCTGCTGTTAACCAATCTTGACCATAAACTACATAGGTTAAGTCATAATCGCTCGTATCAGTAATGATGATGTCCTGATAACCGTCACCATTGACATCCCCACCCGTATTGGTTTGATAAGGTAGGGTTCGATTAGGCAAGCCTTGAATAGGAATCTGATTTTGCCCGTTACCGAGAACAATGGTGTTACTATTCAGGCTGGTATTGGGAGGTGTTGTGGGTGTATAAGGTGTAATTTCGGTTGATCCTAATTGGATGTAACTTTGAGTAAAAGCAGTCCCCTGGTCAAAAAGAATATCGTCAAAACCGTCAGCATTTGTGTCGCCAACGGCAACAGCAGGAGAAGGAAGATTACCAGGTTTGTATAGATTCCAAGAGTCTTGGTTATAATTAATATTTGTTTGAAATTGTCCAAAATTGTTGGTTGTCCCTGTACCATATAAGATGGTAGAGTGCATAATAGGATAAGCTTGTTGACCATCTATAATTGACCAAGATGTTTGAGCGATAGATATTAATGTGTCTTCAATATTGTCAGAGTTAAAGTCACCAGAACTAATGGATGAATTTATAGCCACCGTGTCTGTAATCTCGAACCCATTCCCATTCCAAGTACCGCTATCAGTCCAAGGAGAGTTCAGAAAACTCAAGGATAGCTCAGAAAGGGGTAGATGAATGTCATTATTGAATTGGTAAACACTAACCTGTGTTTGGAGTTCTACCTCGGACTGATAGCCATTAAACGCATATTCAAGGGTGATTATTTCCTTGACTCCATCGGCGTTAATATCCGCTACTCCAATCCCCGGAGCATAGCCTAATGTACCAAGACTATAACTCTGGAATTGGGAACTCAGCCCACTCGCTGAACCCAAGAAATATTTAATTTGATAATCTAACATAAATTCAGTTAAAACGATTAAGTCATCATAACCATCGCCATTAATATCTCCTGCACAGGTTTGAATAATAGGAGTAGTAACAGTATCAGGGATATCGAAAGAGTATAAAGTCTGACCTGCAATAATATTGCTCGTGATACTATTACCCATATTCACAAGCAGTTCTGTGGTATTACCATTTGTTTTATTGATACTCGCAGATGCTATATCCTCGTAACCATCGGCATTAAAATCGCCATGAGCAATCAAATTTGTGCTAGGAGAGGTGATTAAATTGGTAGCGGGTAAATTACTATCATTGGCGGTGAGAGTATAAGTCCTTTGTCCGCTGACATTTGTTAGGGTGCTTGCTCCAAAAGTCAGTTGATTTTCTGATGGGTTGATAGAAGAACTAACATTAACAAAATCATCAAAACCATCCCCATTAACATCTCCCACCGAAACCCCAGGATAGGGATTAACTACAATAAAACCATTATCACTGCGAAGATCATTAACATTCAGGGAAAGACCACCTTGTAACCAAGGATGTCCAATCGCCACATAAGCCTCACTATTACCATCACCATCGTTACTACTAGGAGCACCCAAAATAATATCATCTCCCCCAGTAATAGAACCGTAATCGCCATTAATATCACCAATCCCATTAAGATTCTGACCCACATTACCTGCATTAGAAGGATTACTATTACTTAATGGGTTAGCCACCCCTTGGTATTGGAAAACACGAGAATCTGTCAGATTGGGATCGAGATAAATTGCGCCACCCGATGAGAAGGCATTTGTACTACCAAAGACTATATAGGCACTACCAGCATTACCATAGCTAAAAGGTGCGCCGATGAGTAAATCACTAATTTTGTCGTTGTTAATATCACCTCCATTAGCAACAGCCCACCCCGCTTGTCCTAAAGCTAAATTCCCTTCAAATGTCACTCCTTGACCCGCGCCAATAGAGGCTAAACTTGAAGGTAATGAACCAGAGTTTCCAAATATTACATAAACTTTGCCGAGATTAGTAGTACCACCAACCGCAGCATTAGGTGCGCCTATTACTAAATCTAAATGACCATCTCCATTCAAATCTAGGCTGGTTATCGCATTACCAATTCCATCATAAAAACCGTAGTTTGTAGCAGGATCACTACTGGGTTTACCTGTACTTGGATTCAGTTTACCGTTAATTTTTCCACTGGTAAAGCTGGTTATGCCATCAAAAACCCAGTTAGTTGTGCTAGAAGTGCTGGTTAAGTTGATAGATGCGTTGGTATTTGACCAATTAAATTGGGTTCCTGATAATACATAAATTGCACCGCCATAACCGCGAATATCTTGAGGATTGCTGGGATCACTTACTGGATTAACGACAGGTGCTCCGATGGCTAAATCAAGTTTACCATCTTCATTCAAATCTAAAACCTGTACAGCTGACCCTAAACCTTGACCCGCACTGGGTGCGTTAATGGTAGCAAGAAGACTGGTGGTAATGTTGTTACCCGACCCAGATAATTGATAGACTTTCACCTGATTACTTAAAGGAGAACCCACTATTAATTCAGGTGTTCCATCTCCATTTAAATCTGCTAAAAGGATCGTTTCTCCAAACCCATCGCTACTATTTCCTGTGAGTGGTGATGCGGCTAGAGTATTAAGAGCTACGGTGCTACTGGTGTTGGGAATTACTGTCTTATCGAAGATATAAATATTACTATCGTTCGTTCCCCCGCCGTTAGTTAAATTGGGAGCAGATATCCCATACCAAGTATTAGAAGAACTAACCCAAGAACTAAGACTGCTACCACTTTGGGGAGAGGCGGATGTAGAAGGTGTTCCCCCAGTAATTTTAACTACTTTTTGTGTTGATTGAGGATTATCTAAATCAAGTCCTTGGTCTGAAACTTGCACACTAGCAGACCCAAAAACCAAATATACACTACCGTCACTATTATTAGCTCCTGGTGCTGAAATCCAGAAATCATCAAGGGGTGCATTTTTATTATTACTGTTGGTATCACCGTTAACATTTCCCGCACTACCTAAAGCCTGACCTAATTGATCATTGATTGGACCAATCATGGAAAACCCACTATCTATAGCCAATAAGTTAATCGTTTGGTTGGTATCCTGTAAAGTGGCGTAAGCGGTTAAAGTGGTTTGTTGACCATCTTCGAGGATTAACTTAAATTTCTCATTGAGATGTTCTAATAAGTTATCGTCAAAAATATTCACCTCAATGGTTTTGCTGATTTCACCAGGGACAAATGTTATCGTTCCGGCTTGATGTTCGTAATCGGCTCCGGCGGTGGCGCTAATATCTACTGTGCGATAATTTAGGGTTTTGCTAGTATTGATGTCACCTTCTCGCGTAATGGTAAAAGTCACTTTTCCTTCATTTTCTTTGACGGTTTTATGACTTACTGAGAAGAGACTATTACTGGTGCTACCGGTGGTGGGATTACTAATGATATTATCAATCTGATCCGGTGGTGTCGGATTAGAATCTGTTTGGATAGAATTAGCCGTATTCCAATTATTTCCGTTATAAATACTTTGGCCAAGACTGGAGGTTCCGGTTGTGGAATCAAGTACAACCCAACCCAAAGTAATACTATTATTACTAGCATTAACATTGATGCTAGAAAAACTCAAATTAGAGCCGGAAAGGGTAGCAACGCTAGATTGATAGTTTTTCCAACTTCCTGTCGTTCCACTAGGGACCCAAAAGGCGACAGATAAGTTAGTTTGAGCCGTTTCTCCTGAACCTGTGCTAGTTGTCCATATAGCTAAAACACCATAGGGAGTTGAGGTTAAACTCTGTACAGATTGACCAGGTTGTAACCAAGGGATGGCTGTAGGGGTTGAATTATTGGTATTTAAGGTTCCATTACTTACTTGTCCGATGACATAGTTGGAGGTGATGGTTTGTTGTAATTGATTGAGAGCTTCACTGGAAACGGTATTAGGCGCACCGACTAATAAATCGGCTTTACCATCGTTGTTTAAGTCTCCTACTGCACTAACAGAAGACCCACTGAGTTGATTTGCGCCTCCTTGACCGATTATATAACCCTGAACAGTTGTGCCGATGTTACTAACATTAATACTAGCAACAGTACCAATATTGTTACTGCTTCCTCCGTAGATGACGTAACTTACACCGGCTTGATTATTACCACCATTGGGTTCACCAATCAGTAAATCTCCTACACCATCACCGTTTAAGTCGCCAGCACCGGTAACTTCGGTTCCAGCACCGGTAATAGTAAAGCCATTTGTTCCATTGATTCCGGAGAAACCAACACTGTTATTTTGAGTTGAAGAAAGACTGGAATTACCAAAAACAATGTAGCTATTTCCCGCAATATAATTCCCATTAGCATCTTCAGTGGCGGGATAGCCAACAATGACATCGTTAATACCGTCGTCGTTAACATCACCGGCGCTACTGACTTGTAATGGTGCAGGGTTGTCTAAATCATCAAAAATAACAAAGCCTTGACCTGGGTTTATGGTTCCTAAGTCTAGGGTTTGAGTGGATAAATTCGCACCAAATAGTATAACTGCGGCTCCTGTTCCACCAATGAGTAAATCCGCTTTGCCATCCTGATTAATGTCTGGAATTAGAGCCGTGCTAGTTATATCTAGCAGGGTTTCTCCATTAATTGCTGAGGTACTGTTAGTCAGGGTAATTGTCCCGCCTAGATAACTTTGAGTGGTCAAATTAGAATTGGGGTCGTTAGAGACAATACTATCGCCTTGGTTTAAGCGACTAACAACTGAAGTATTCGGATTTGCGCCATTATGGAGAGTATAAATATTATCTCCTTGCTGATTGCGAATATACAGCCCCCCATCTTCGCCCAAAGCAAGATAAGCCCCCTGATTTCCCGCTGTATTAGTTGACCAGTAAGGGAGTGGAGCTAAACCCGCCCATTCATAGAGGACAAAGTTGCCGTTTGATTCCATCGCAGCTTGATAGTAACTTGCGTAGTCAGGTTCTGGGACTTGATTAGCCGTATTGCTATTCCATACCTCAGTATTAGTCGTTTGATTAAATAAGACTAAATTACCGCTATTGTCGAGGCTCAGAGTAAATAACTCATTGGCAATTTTTTGGGATAGAATTAGCGTAATTTCCCCGGCTTCTTGATTAGCGTTAGGAGCGCTGATAGCATAATCTGCTTGACTATCTCCATTAAAGTCGTAACCTCCTGTTACTACTTCACCAAAGCGGTCACCAGCTTGTCCATTGGGGTTAGTAATTTGTTGTCCGTAAGCAGGATTATTGCTGAGTAAAGTATCAATATCAGTGAGGCTTTGAGGAGTCTCAAATAAGGTTCCTCCATAGATTAAATAAGCACCTCCTTGATTATTATTTAAACCAGGCGCACCAATAATCAAATCACTCTTGCCATCGCCATTGACATCTCCTGCATTGGCAATACTATAACCCAATTCACTCAACGCTTGTCCTGTTAACAGCAAGCCATTACTACCCAAATTATTGAGGTCATTAACTTGGTTATAGTCTTCTGCAAACACCACATAAACTCCGCCTTGTTCATCATCAAGATCTGGTGCAGTCATGGCAAAATCAGCTTTACCACCGCTATTAACATCTCCTAAAGCGGTTACGGCTTGTCCAAAACTGGCAAAGTATTCATTGTCTAAAGTCCAATAAAAACCCGCAGCGTTAGCATTGGCAGGATTTTCTGAGAAAGTCCCTAAATCAACCTGATTATTTTCTGTTTGTCCATATACTACATAAACTTGTCCGGGGGGTGTGGTGGCAATTTGCTGTACGGTAGGATTATCAATTGATTCATATTGCCAAGTAATGACAACATTACCATTAGTATCTAGGGCAATATTTGGGCTTTGATTTGCTCCGGCTGTATTTGAGATAGCTTGTAAACTGCTGGCATTCCAGTTAACACCATTACTTCCTAATGTTCCATTCAAAAAGTATAAGTAGGAAAGATTAGCTGAATTATCATCCACACTGCCTGTAAATGTGCCGTAAACTGTTGTGCCATCAGGGGCAATAATGTAGGATATATCACTACTATCGATTAAATCGTTGACATCTTCTCCTAATAATGTAGCGTAACCGGGTTGAGTTAGATAAATTGTGGAATTTGGTTCTAATGAAACACTGACAGGTAATCCTCGGTTATTTTGAGTGACAGTGCTTTCCCCGCTTGAGCCTTTATCAAGAATTCGGATATAAGAACCATAAGAAATAGAAAACAAAAAGAAGTTAAATTCGGCCTTCACTTTATTAGTATAAACCGCTTCTTCAAAACCACTGGCATTAAATTCTTCTGTTTGAACGCCTTTGACGGATACGTCAATAAATCCCTTAAGCACACTAGCCTTAAGATAAAGACCGGTACCTATTCCAACATTAATAGTTCTATTATCACTTAAAGCATCGTCTAAAAAGCTAAAAAATTTAGTTGTATCTAGATGCCATTTGAGATCAGAATTAGGAGTTTCTTCTGTGGGAGGATTACCGTTTTCATCAACCAATTCAAAAAAGTAATCACTGGCTTGTATGCTTCCTAATTTGGTTGTATTACTGTCAAATTCAATATCCGCCGCCGCCGCTATATCTATTTGAACTACTGGCCCGCCACTAAGACTCAAAACTCCAGCTTCACTAAGTTCATCTAATGCTTCACCCGCCGCTGTTGTAAAAAGCAAGTCTAGGATAAATTGAATAGCATTTACTTCTAATTCAAATTCACCCCCTGCTTTGGCTTTAACACTAGAAGGATAGCTACTAATTTCTTCCCATTCCCCACTACCTTGAGCATAAGCCGACAAATCCAAAGAAACATAGCCTTTGAATAGACCAGCAGCAAGACTATTAGAAGTTGCCGTACTTTGAGCTCCTCCTGCTTCTGTACCGACAGTTAAACTAAGTCTTAAGCTATTAGCCGCGACGGGAGACTGACTGCTAAATTTTTGAGTAGTAGTATCAATTTCGGCACTGATATTTAAAGAAAGACCGCGCAGTTTTTTCAGTAGTTTAGCGAAGTTACCTGTCTCGAAACTAAGTGAAGTATCAGAAGGGAGAGTGATAATTCCCGAGGCTCCATCCAAAGCACCTGGAACAATTGAGTAGGTAAATTCTGTTCCTTTGGGTTTAAAGGTTAATTGATTGGCGGAAGTACCTGTTACCGGCAGTTGACTAACATCAACTACTTGACTCACTGTTTGATTATTTTTTTGAGTTGTTACTAAAATATTGTTATTGTTTAAAGCGACAACCTGTAAGTTTGTATCTGCTATTTCGTCGTTGGTAAGTTGTGTTGGAGAACTCCATTGATAGCCGCCATAAATCGAGGGACTCAAAGACGATGTATAAACTTCTGCATTATTGCCACTTCCCCCTATCCAAGAAGCAACAACTCCTCCATTTTGTGTCTTAGTTAAGGTTAAATTGGCGGCGCTTCCTTGACTTTGGGTTCCAATCCCACTATTAAGCGGTGTCACCCCGACATATTGACCATTAGTACCAGAGGGTTGATAACCGTAATAAATTTGACCATCTTGATTCCATAAGGCATGGGTAACTCCATTACTGTCTGTAACAGTCGTCATACCAAAGGGTTGGCCACTGGTGTTGTTTAAGCCTAAAATTGCGCTAATATTGCCAACCTGATAAGGAATACTTTGATTTGTTATTCCGTATAAAATTCCTGTTTCATCAATTTGAATTTGACTAAAAACGGGTAAATTGGGAATGACATTATCTAACTCAATAAAGGTACTAGCAGCACTTGACCAAGCATAAATGTTTCCGTTATTGTCTAAGCCTAATAGGGTTTGACTATTGAGTGAAACTATTTGTTTAAAGGCTGGATTATTACCCCCATTAAATAGATTAAAATTCGTTCCATCCCAACTGTAAAGACCACCTTGATTATCTAATGCCCAAACCGAGCCATCCTCTTTTCCTGTTGTAATCTGAGTAACACCACTCAGACCAGTACCAAAACCTGCGTCAAATTGTTGTGTCGTTGTATTCCAGACATATTGTTGAATGCGATTAGACAGATCGAACTTGATAATTGTCCAAATCTCATTATCATTAATAGCAGAAAAAGAAGCAAAAAAGTCTGTATTGGTGGCTGATTGCACTAGAATTGGAGCTGCCCATATCTGAGAAGTGCTATTCCAAGACGTTAGATAATAACCCGCTTGTCCTGAAATATTCCTGTAAAGTAAAAAATAAAAATTACCCGCATTGTCAGAATCTATACCAACAATCTGACTTGGTGCTGGAATGCTAGACGTATCCATTAAACTATAATTTTGAGTGGCATTATCCCAGTAGTAATATTGCCCATTTGTCGTAAGAGCTAATCGCTGAGTAGAATTGCTCACGATAGTTTGTTGAATCGTACTATAGTCTATCAGATTACTCATGGCGATTTAGTGTTCTAGATAAATTGGGAACAGATAAGCCTTTTTCTCTCTTTCTTACTGGGGTTGAACGGCTTAAATTTTTAATAAAAACATTGTAGCATTTTTCCAGATGTCAATACTGTCCAGGGTGATAGCATCTCAAACGCTATTAACAATTGGCCAATTTTGTGATCCGCGTGGGCAATTCAAGTGATACCAGTCAATCAGAATAGTTACGAAATCTTCATAATTTGGTCGATTTTTGCTTACCCAGAGGGCAAATTCTCCTCAAATATGCCTGAATCGCTCTCTGGGTAAGCAACTTACATAAAGTTCATTTTGTCAAGGATTGTTAAGATGCGCTTACCCTGCAATACTGTCTTAATCAGAAACGTTGAATCTCGTACAAAACTTTACATTTAAGAACATAACAACCCCAAAACGCCATTTTTCAAATTGAATAGACAATTTTCCTAAACCAGTGTACATAGCTGATATGTTGACATATAAAACTCTGTAAATAGCGAAGTTTATCTAATAAGCTTTTTTCAAAATCTTCCGCAATATCAATTAATTGTAAAATTAGGTAGGCGATAATAGAGCTATAGATTTGTTGTAGGCTCTTCGTTACTATTTATGCTAAATCAACAGACAAGATGCCAAGATAACATACTTCTAACCCAAAAATTCCGAAAGTTTCTAAAGCCATAGCCTCGCCGTTTTATTAGTTTAAGTTTATTGTTGATTCCCTCGACTACCCCATTCGTTGTTCTTCGCTCGAAATAACTAATGATTTCTCCAAACCAGTTTCGGATTGTTTGACAACTCTTGGTAAAAACACTGGAGGATTTTGCCAACCATTCCGAGATAGATAGCAGTCCTTCTGTCGGATTCTCTGAGGTTTCATAAATCTTTCTGAATTCTTCCTTTACTTCCTGCATCTTTTTCAAATTTGGCCAATTTTCTTTGATAGCTTCTAGTTTAATTTTTTGGGGTTCCGTTAAATCTTCTTCATTTTTTAACAGGCTATATTTACTTCGCTTTAAAACTTCTAGCTTTGCTTCTTTTTTCGCTTTCTGTTTTTTATTTTTCCGCGCTTCTACGGCTCTTTTTTCCGCTCTTCTCTGTTCGTCTAACTCTTGATTAATTTGTTTCATTACATGGAATCTATCAGCGACTACCTCGGCCGACGGCATCAATTCTTTTACCAGATTTTTATAGGACAACCAAAGATCTATGCTTACTTCTTCAATTTGCTCTAACACCTCTTTTCCCCAGCCTGTAAGCGTTTTTCTCAACTCCTCTTGTGTTCGCTTCTCTAGAATAGCTATTAGTTTTCCCGTATCTAAATTTACTAAAACCGCACAGTAATTTTTTTGTCCTTTGACTAGAGCGATTTCATCAATTCCTAGTCTTTTTAATTCCGATAAATCTGGCTCGGTAATTTCTTCAGCGATGTCCTCTAGCATTCTTTGAATCTCTTCTTCCGTTACGTCATTTCTTCGGCTAACATTTAAAATATCTCCTTCTTTTAATTGTTCAAGTATATTCTCGGCTAGTCTTTTCGTATAGGTTCGTTTACTGGCGACAAAATCTAACTCTTCGCTAAAGGGCTTCTGACAATTATCGCACTTAAATTGACGACGATTAACCTGTAGGTACACTGGTTGTCCTGAGATTGGTAAATCTTTGACTAAATGTCGATGATTTTGGTGGAGTTTATCGCTCTCTAACCCACAACGAGGACAGATTGCTTTTTTCTTTTTCGATTCGATTCGTCAAACTATACCGACATTTTCTAGGTGTAGATAGCCTTGAATAGACGTTCCTTTTAGGTTCAAAAATTTGTCAAGTATCATAAGTAAAATAATCTCGTTTTTCGCTATTATATCAAATGTTAACTCGATTGTATATCTTTTGGTATTAACTTGTTTGTGCCTTAAGTCCTTCCCTATATGGATTTCAGATACTTTTGAGCGTAGGCGCTCTCATCGAATTTTATTTTAAGTTAATTATTTGCATAACAATTCCCGAAGAGCCTTAGATCCTAGCACAAAAAAACCCGCTGGCGCGGGCTTTTTCCACAAAAGCAAAGTTTTAATTAACCTAACAACGCTTTTGCTTTCGCTACCACGTTATCCACGGTAAAACCGAACTTCTCTGACATTCCTAGATAAAATATCGTAATTTTGTTAAAATAATCTCAAAGAAAAGCCTCTAAAATCAAAGGTAATGTCCAAAATCGCTAAAAAACTTAGTAATTCTCCTTTTCGTTATCCCGGCGGTAAATTTTATGCCCGTAAGCTAATCTTAGCTTGTCTTCCTAGTCACCATAAGTATTGTGAACCCTTTGCGGGGGGAGCATCTATATTCTTTGCTAAGGAAAGTGTAGCAGAGAATATTCTCAATGACAAAGATGAAGAATTAATCAACTGTTATCGACATATCAAAGATTATCTTGATAGTCTAATTGAATTATTAAAAGATCTAAACGCTACCAAAGAACTACACAGTTATTATAAAAATGAACTTCAACCAGCCAATGACCTAGAAAGAGCCATGCGTTGGTATTATCTAAATAGAACTTCCTACTCAGGAATTATGAAACTTGAAAATTGTTATTGGGGCTATGGTGATAAGTATTCTATGCGTCCTGAAAACTGGCCTTCTCACCTAAAAACTACTTCGGAAAAACTGCAAAATGTCAATTTATCTTGTTTAGATTTTGAAGATTTAATCAATCAATTACCCGATGATTACTTTTTATTTGTCGATCCTCCTTACTTTCAAGCAGATCAAAATAAATTCTATTCCTGCTTCTTCAGTCTAGAAGATCATGAAAGGTTATGTAAGACGTTGAAAAAACATCAACATCGATTTAAATTTCTTTTGAATTATGATAATTGCTCCGAAATTAGAGAAATGTATGATTGGTGTATTTCTTTACAAGATAATGAATGGAATTACACTATTAATCGAACTGATGATCAAAAAAATGGTTTAAAATTAGAACATGGTTATCAGAGTGAAAGACGCAAGGGCAAGGAGGTATTTATTGCTAATTATGATCTTCAGAAACCTGCAAGATTTACACCTCTACAATTAAGTTTATTCGATGTATCTTGATTCCTAATTTTAATCAAGTAAATCCTCTATTTTTTCGATCGGGAGCCATGGTTGTAGAGGTTCAGCCGTATTAACATCAAAGAAAATTTTGGGATAATTAGGGATGAAATTACAGTTGTTATCGTGGCATTTCTGGCGAGAACAATTGATATTATTGGTTTGATTTGCTGTTAAATCTTTACTTCTGGCAACGTACATTTTTAAAAGGGCTTCTTATTGATTATTAATATTAATTTTGCTTAAAAATATTTGCTCTTTTGGTGTGGGCTTCCAAACAAATAGTCCCGTTTCTAAATTGGTCTGAAAAAAAGCATTGGCAAGAGATGTAATCACTAAATCAAAATCTGTTTCAATATATTGATCTTTGTGAATATTTAGGCTTGTTGAAGGTATTCCTATCAATTTAGACCTTTGTTCTGCTGCTTTGTCTCCTAAGGTTCTTGATCTCATACATTTGACTTCAATAAAAGGTCTGATACCTCCCTGAAGACGGAAACTACCTTTTTTGGCTAACTTACATTCAGCAGAGTATTTTTTGGCGTTTTTTTGATTGATAATAGCTACATCTATATCGTGATAACTGGCTTGAGGATTTAACCGAGGATTAGTAACTAAATAATTATTTGCGAGTATTTTTGACAGTTCATCTTGTACAGTGAACTCAAAAAACTTGCCACGAATCATAGGAATAACTTTTGGATCATTGAGAACTTCTGTAATATATTTGATATTCAAACTATAACTCTTACAAAAACTTTCTATTTTTTCAAACCATTCCCATTCAAGCTCGTTATCATGCAAAAACTGCTCAAGCAATTTAATTAAATCTTCTGACATCATCAGTATTTACATCGGAATTTATAGACATAGTGTTAAAAAGCTCCGAAAGACTTATGTTTAATGCTCTACATAAAGAAATCAAGCATAGTAAAGAAGGATTCCTTTTACCACGTTCAAGAAGACTGATGTAAGTTCTATCCAAATTGGCCGCTTCGGCCAACCTTTCTTGGGATAAACCCTTTTGAATACGAGCATTATGTAAACATCTGCCAAATTGAGCTAAATTGTCCTTTGCCATGCTTCGATTAAACTGCCTGACGTGACCCCTAGTCCACTGACTGACAGTCACAATAGAAAAACAAAAAAATGAGCCAGATTTTTCTGACTCATTACAGCTAAGATTTCAGGTAATTAACCTAACAACGCTTTTGCCTTCGCTACCACGTTATCCACGGTAAAACCGAACTTCTCTAGAATCACACCTCCTGGAGCAGAAGCGCCGAAGGTATCAACCCCCAACACATCCCCCTCATCGGTGATGTAACGATGCCAACCCATGGTTGAACCCGCTTCCACCGCGAGACGTTTTTTCACTGCTTTCGGCAATACCGATTCTTTGTATTCTGCCGATTGTTCCTCGAATAGCTCCCAACAGGGCATAGAAACGACGCGGGCTTTAATTCCTGCTTCTTTTAACACCGCAGCCGCTTTATCGCAGAGATACAACTCGCCACCCGTACCGATGAGAATGACATCGGGAGTACCTTCACAATCGGTGATAATATAAGCACCTTTAGCCACACCCGCAAGGGAAGTTCCTGCTAAATTGGGCAGATTTTGACGGGATAATGCTAGTAACGTCGGGCGCTTAGTTTCGCTCACCGCTACTTTATAAGCACCGGAAGTTTCCGTACCATCTCCCGGACGCATGACTAAGAGGTTAGGAATAGCGCGCAGAGAAGCAACGTGTTCCACGGGTTGGTGAGTCGGTCCATCTTCCCCTAGGGCAATGGAATCGTGAGTCATTACCCAGATGACGCGAGTTTCTGACAAGGCCGATAAACGGATAGAATTCCGCATATAGTCGGTGAAAATCAGGAAAGTCGCCCCGTAGGGAATCAATCCCGTGTTATGGAGAGCAATACCGTTACAAATCGCCCCCATCGCGTGTTCCCTTACGCCAAAATGGACGTTACGCTCCTGATAACTGCCTTTTTGGAAATTACCAAAATGCTCTAATTCCGTGTAGTTAGAGTGGGTTAAATCCGCCGAACCACCGATTAAACCGGGTAAAACCCCCGCAAGGGCATTTAAGCAGATTTCCGAGTGTTTACGACTAGCCAGCGCCTTATCTTCGGGTTTATAAACCGGTAAAGCTTGCTCCCAACCTTCCGGCAGTTGACCGGTGGTTAACTGTTCAAATAAAGCCGCTTCTGCGGGATATTTGGCCTGATATTCGTTAAATAACTTATTCCAGTCCGTTTCTGCCGTCGCTCCCTTGTCCACTGCTTGCCGGAAACGATTTAACACCTCATCGGGAACCACAAACGGCTCGTATTCCCAACCTAATGCTTTCCGGGTTAACTCGATTTCCGTTGCTCCTAAAGCTGCCCCGTGAACATCGGCGGTATTAGACTTATTGGGGGAACCATAACCGATAGTGGTGGTGATTTTAATCATCGAGGGTTTATCGGTGACAGCTTTGGCAGCTGCGATCGCATTGGCAATGGCATCTAAATCGGTGTTACCATTCTCGACGTGCTGAACGTGCCAACCGTAGGCTTCAAAACGCTTGCTCACGTCTTCGGTGAAAGCGATATCGGTGGAACCATCGATCGAGATATGGTTATCATCGTAGAGAGCGATTAACTTGCCTAAACCCCAGTGACCGGCTAAAGAACAAGCTTCCCCGGAAATTCCCTCCATATTGCAACCATCACCCAAAATGACATAGGTGTAATGGTCGATAATTTTGGCATCCGGTTTGTTGAAACGGGCCGCTAAATGGGCCTCTGCTAGGGCTAAACCCACACCATTGGCAATCCCTTGACCCAGGGGACCGGTGGTCACTTCCACCCCTTCCGTGACGAAATTTTCGGGGTGGCCGGGGGTTTTCGATTTCCACTGCCGGAATTGTTTAATTTCCTCTAGGGGAACGCTATCGTATCCGGTCAGGTACATCAAAGCGTACTGCAGCATACAACCGTGACCGGCGGAGAGAACAAAACGATCGCGATTGACCCATTGGGGGTTTTTCGGGTTAAAACGCAGGAATTGATCCCAGAGAACAAAGGCCATGGGAGCGGCTCCCATGGGCAGTCCGGGGTGTCCGGATTTAGCTTTTTCTACGGCATCCACCGCTAAAAAACGCACCGCATTAATACAAAGTTCTTCGAGGGATTGGGAGGCGACAACCATAATGTTTTTTAGAATGAACTACAAAAATAAGACCAGGTTAAAGAGGGAGCCACTCACAGATTACTCTTTCAGGGGCATCGACTCAAGCATATTTTCTAAAAGCTAAGGTGACGTTATGGCCACCAAATCCAAAGGAGTTGGAGAGGGCAGCGTTAACTATCTGCTGACGACTTTCGTAGGGGACGTAATCAAGATCACAATCGGGGTCAGGATTGTCCAGATTGAGCGTCGGGGGAATCCGATCATTAGCGATCGCCATGACCGTGGCCACGGCTTCAATACCGCCAGAACCGCCTAAAAGGTGGCCTGTCATCGATTTGGTGGAACTGATGGGGATTTGGTAGGCCGATTCTCCTAAAGCTTTTTTAATCGCCTTGGTTTCCGTGGGATCATTGGCCCCTGTACTGGTTCCGTGGGCGTTGATATAGCTAATTGCCGCCGGAGTCAAACCGGCATCTTTGATCGCTAATTCGATCGCTCTGGTGGCCCCACGACCATCTGGAACCGGTGCGGTCATGTGATAGGCATCGCAAGTCAGACCATAACCGATCATTTCGGCGTAAATCCGCGCCCCACGGGCTAAGGCCGTTTCTAATTCCTCTATAATCAAAATTCCTGCCCCTTCCCCCATAACAAAACCATCCCGATCCTTGTCAAAGGGACGACTGGCCCGGGTGGGGTCATCGTTGCGGGTGGACAGGGCCTTAGCGGAGGCAAAACCGGCCAATCCTAGGGGGGTAACGGCGGCTTCCGTCCCACCGCAGATCATCCCTTTGGCTAAACCCCTTTGTACTAGACGAAAAGCATCGCCGATGGCGTTGGAACCGGCAGCGCAAGCGGTCACGGTGCAGTTACTCGGTCCTTTGGCCCCCGTGTGGATGGCGGTTAAACCAGCGGCCATATTGGCAATCATCATCGGGATCATGAAGGGACTACACCGGCTCGGACCTTTTGTCAAGTAAATTTCCTGTTGATCCTCCAGCACTTTGATGCCGCCTACGCCCGTACCGATTAGTACGCCTATATCATCGGCATTGAGAGCGTCGATAACTAATCGAGAATCTTGCAGCGCTTGCAAACTAGCGGCGACGGCAAATTGAGCGAAACGGTCCATGCGCTTTGCCTCTTTGCGATCCACATAGTCGTGGGGGTCAAAACCCCGCACTTCCCCAGCAATGCGACAAGCGTGACGGGAGGCATCAAAGTGGGTAATTAAACCAATGCCACTTTTGCCGTTGATTAAGCCTGTCCAATAGTCTGCTAGATTATTGCCGAGGGGAGTGATCGCACCCATCCCCGTTATGACAACCCTTTTTAATGGCAATTCTGTCATGTTTGTTCAAAAATAAGGGCAGATTTTGCCCCAGATATTTAATTCTAATTGTCAATTTTCCCGCAATAACTAGGCGGTTGCTCCTACTTTCTCGCTAATATAATCGACAGCTTTGCCTACAGTGTCAATTTGTTCGGCTGCGTCGTCGGGAATTTCAATATCAAATTCTTCCTCTAAAGCCATCACTAACTCGACCACATCAAGGGAATCAGCTTTCAGATCATTAGCAAAGCTTGCTTCGGGGGTAACTGTACCCAGATCCTCTACTTCTAATTGTTCCACAACAATTTTTTTAACTCGATCGAAAATTTCTGTACTCATGGATGTCAATTTTTATCCGCTGGTTTACCTGACTCTAGCCTCTAGGGTCTGGGGAAATGGGGCGGTGTTGCCATTTCCGACAATAAATTTCGGTTAGCTTTTTCACTGACCATTTTTCATCTTACTGGAAGTTGTTCCCCTCTTGATGAAGTTTTTTTGCGATTATCGGGGAAGTGGGGAAGTGGGGTGTGGGAATTATGAATTATGAATTATGAATTATGAATTGGGGAGGTGGGGAGGTGGGGAAGTGGGGAAGTGGGGTGTGGGAATTATGAATTATGAATTGGGGAGGTGGGGAAGTGGGGAAGTGGGGAAGTGGGGAAGTGGGGTAGTGGGGTAGTGGAGCATTTGGATGAAATTTCCCTAAACCCCTAAATCCCTATCACCCCAAAACCCTATCACCCTGACTCCTATCTCCTGAATAAAAAGCCAAAATATAACGGATAACTCCGAAATTCAGATAATAAT
>NZ_CAIP01000226.1 GCF_000297435.1 Microcystis sp. T1-4
TAAAATGAACGTAGGTTGGGTTGAAGCATGAAACCCAACGCCCGCATGGGTTACGCTACCGCTAACCCATCCTACAAATAATTGTGCCTACCTACTTATTTATTCCCTCGAGTAGAAAACCAGTTTCTCGGAAAAACCCGTTTTCTGTGCATTACTCAAGGGATTTAGTATTAGTATGACATTGGGTGTCGGTTATCTCATTATATTAAAAAAGGTGGGCGATAAACCCACCAGAACAATAACCCAAAAACCTTAACGATAATTAGGACTTTGGATATCTCTAAGACGCGCTTCGGGGCGTTTAAATCTGTCCATTTGTGCCTCAAAGAATTGACGATTTTTAAGTAAATGTTTGGGATTAGGATCGTCGAGGGGATAGAGTAAAGCAGTGCGTAGAGCTTGAATAACTGCTGAAGTAACATTATACATCGAACGCTGGAAACTAATACCCAATTGAATCAAAATATCGTCTTCCCCCCGGCAGTTTTGTTGATAGTAATCAATCAGATATTGGGGTAAAAAATGATACATATCATCCATTAACAAAGTGGGAGGAATTCCCGCAGTACCCACGGGGAAAACATCCGCATAAAGAATGCCATAGTGAAAGTCTTTTTGTTCGTCAGGAACCTGTTTTGCTTGGGCATTATAGGACTTTGTACCCCGGAAGGGAGCAGTACGATAAAAGACCGCTTCCACATAGGGTAAAGCCGCTTCATAAAGCCAAGTAAAAGCCTTTGATTTGGGGATAATTTCGTAGCATTGACCATCAATATAAACGTGATGATAAATTGGCCGGCCAGCGATGGCAAAAATGCCATTAACGAGGAAATTCATGGCATCAGGAACACCTTTAAACCCGCCTTCATCGTAGATATCGGACATCTCGAAAAATACCGGGGCCATCACTTCCCAGAATAGTCCTAAATTAGAGTAGTAGGACATCATCCGCACCTGTTCCAAAAACATATCGGGGAACAGGTCATAAAGTTTCATCATCACGGGGTTTTTCTTGAAATAGGCCTTAATAGCGCGGTCGGCATTTTGGCGATATTCTTCTGAATCAAGATAGGCATCAAATAAACCCCAACCCATATCGCGGCCATGCCATAACATGGCTTGCATACAAGCTTCAGCAAATTCCATATTAACGCGGTCATGCCAAAGATGATGGATTAATCTGGGCATTTTTCTGGTTTTACCTTTATCCATGAATTCTAACAATTCAGGGTGAGCGGAACCCGTACCGCGCCAGATGCGTAAATCGGCATTATCGCCAGCGTAATGATTTTGTAGGTCTAGGTATTCTTGGGGCAGAAAATATTTAAAAAAGGGCAAAGGATCGAGGAAAACTCGTTCGGCAATATAGAGCAGATCTCGCCAATAAAAATCCATCGGCACGGCATAAGCTTTATAAATGCCGATAATTTGCATCAGGTTTTCGGGAGTATCCGGCAACATGGATCCACCCGCTTCTAAACGGTGGATAATGTCGGCGAATTCGTGATTAGAAGGGGGAATTTTGGCTTTGATTAATGTCCCAGTCATAGTTTTAGGTAAAGTAATTAGCAGCGGTTACAATAATTCGGAAACAGCAAGGGATAACTAACTATTACTCAAAAATTTACCCCGATTCAACCAGTTGGTTTTTGAGGACTTTTGCGGAGATTTTTTGAAGACAAAACTAGGTTTTGCTTCCCCCGATAAGCTGGCAACCATCGAGTTAGTGGTGGGTTCAATCCAACGGACTAAATAATTGGGTTGAATACCTAAAAAGACGATTAATACCATTAGGACAAAAGCGGGTATAGTTTCCGATTTCAGGACTTTGGGATAGTAGGCAAGTTTATTATCCAATTTACCAAAACAGGTGCGATTAAGCAGGATAACAAAGTAAACCGCCGTTAAACCGGAAGCGATGATACAGAGAACCGTCTGCACGGGAAAACGGGAAAAACTCCCCTGAAAAACGATAAATTCCGCCACAAATCCCACTAATCCCGGGATACCAGCACTGGCCATACCGGCGAGAATTAACAGGGCGCTAACCAGGGGTAAACCGCGAATTGGGTTCATTAAACCGTTTAAAACGTCTAAATCTCTGGTTCCGGCTTTGCGTTCGACGATGCCCACCAGATAGAATAAGAGGGCGAGAATAAGACCGTGGCTAATCATTTGCGCGACGGCACCAAGGACGCTTAAACCCGTGCCGGCGGCGGCTGCTACCAGTATATAGCCCATGTGACCGATCGAACTGTAGGCCACCATGCGTTTAATGTCTTTTTGGGCAATAGCGCTCAAGGCCCCGTAAATAACGCTAATAACGCCGATAATTGCCAGTCCGGGGGCGATTAAAGACCAAGTTTCCGGGAATAATTGCAGACCAAAGCGAACTAAGCCATAAGTACCGAGTTTAGCGAGGATACCACCTAATAAAATTGCTGTAGCGGGGGAAGCTTCCGTATAGGCATCCGGTAGCCAAGTATGGAGAGGTACGAGGGGGATTTTGATGCCAAATCCCACTAACAGCAGAGTTAAGAGCAGTAATTGGGTTTTTTGGGAGAAATCGGCGGTGGAGAGGGAGGAATAGTCAAAAGTACCACCGTTGAGGAAACCTATCCCTAAAAATGCCGCTAGGACTAATAACCCAGAGACAGCAGTATAGAGAAGGAATTTAATCGAAGCATAGCCACGTTTTTCGCCTCCCCAGATAGCAATCATCAGATAAAAGGGGATTAATTCTAGTTCATAGAAAACGATGAACAGCAGCAGGTTTTTAGCCATTAATGCCCCAGAAACCCCGGCGTTAATCAGGAGGATTAGGATGTAATAAAGTCGGGGACGCTCTACTTTTTCTTCGGTACTATAGATAGCTATTCCTGTCAAGAAACAGTTTAAAATAATTAACGGTAAGGACAAACCATCGACTCCGAGGTTATAACTTAAACCGATTGGTTTTGCCCATTCGCGGTATTCAGAAAATTGAAAGCCATTACTGGTTAAGTTATATTGGGTCAGCAGATATAAAGACCACAAGAAGACGGCGGCAACAAAAAAGAGGGTAATTTGACGTAATTTTGCTGGGGCAAATTTATCGGGGAAAAGACCGACGATAATTGCTCCAATTATTGGCAACCAAAGCAGGGTACTGAGCATATTGGTATCGATCAAATTTATAATGACTGGGATGAGAAAAGGATTAGCCAAACGACACGATGACTAATCTAGAATTGACTAAATTAAACTCACTTTGCCGGTATCGAGATCGTAGTAGGCTCCAACAATTTTTAATTGTTTTTTATCTACTAAATCACCCATGACTGGGGACTTGCCTAATTTCTCTACTTGATAGACAACATTGGATTTAATGGCTCGCTCAAGTTTGTTGGAACCGGGTTGTTTTTCAGCCCGATCAACTCCCACCTGTAGGCCATCGATTAAACTACCGATTTGACCCGGGAAACGACCCCCTTCAATGGTGGCTTTTACCGCTCCACAACGAGAATGGCCAAGGACAACAATTACCTTGGCTCCTAACACCAACGTGCCGAATTCGAGGCTACCAATTTCTTCGGAAGTGGCTAAATTTCCCGCTACCCGACAAACAAATAGATCTCCTAATCCTTGATCAAAAACAATTTCTGCCGGCACGCGAGAATCGGCACAGCCCAAAATTGCCGCAAAAGGGGCTTGACTTTCGGCCACTTCTGTGAGCCGAGTTTGATCGCGGTTAGGACTTTTTTTTCTTCGTTCCCAGAAACGTTGATTGCCTTCCATGAGCATAGTTAAGGCCTGGTCTGGGTTCAATCCTTGATTTTGAGCCGTTAGCCATGGCTGGGAATTAACAGCAGTTTGGGCGTTAGTTTTGGACAACTGAGAACCCAAAACAGAGGCGGCTAGACTGGTTCCCAAAAAACCACCCCCATAACGGATTAATTGGCGACGAGAGGTATTGAACATAGGTAATTGTTTCCATTAATCAGGACAAATCCTATTGTCAAGGCCGGGGATGCTAAAGAAAAGCCTAAGTTATCAAATCTTTAACTGAAAACTAGAGAAATTTGTGCTAGTAGGGGCCAGCAGATGATAATACCAATCAAAGCCACCCCCAAAATAATCGACAGAAAGTAAAATTGGGTCTGTCCCGAGACGTTATATTTCAAACTCTGACCACCAAAAACCGTGGCTAATCCCACCAAATTAACGATGCCATCCACCAGAAAGGTATCGATCCAGTTAATAATTTGCGAGATTAATCCGATGACAAAAACGATGGTGACTTTATACAATTGGGCGGTATAAAGGTCGTTGGCAAAGAAATCTTGAAGGGCTTTCGGTTGAAAAACGATCGGTTTGGAGATATTTTCATTCAGATAAATATAGGCTGCCGGAATTACGCCCGCAGCAGTGGAAAGCACCAAGAGAAAAGCCACTCCCAGATTTAAGTTACTTGGTAATAAATGCCATTGCGCTAATAAAATCGGCAAATGAAGGGCGAAACCCATGGTCACAGTCATGGGGATAACTAAGGGCCAAAGAGCTTCCGGAGAGCGCAGGGTCATCGGTTTGATTTTACCGCCAAAGAAAACGCAAAATTCTCTAGTGACACTAAAGGCAGTTAAGGCATTGACCAACAATAGCACTAATAACAGTAAACCACTGATTTCTGCGAGGCGATCGCCCATGCGGGCTAATGACCAAAAACCACCAAAGGGAGGCAGTGCGACTAAACTAGCGGCACCGACGAGATAACAAATGCCGGAAACGGGACGACGGGACCATAAACCGCCGTATTGGCTTAAATCTTGGCTGATATTATTCCAAACGATGTTACCCACCACCATGACTAACAGGGACATAGCGATCGCATAAGTAAAGAGTAACACTAAAGCGGTTTCCGTTTGTCCGGTGGCCACAGCGATAAAAATCAGTCCCATGTAGGCACTGACGGAATAGGAAAGGGAGCGCTTGACATCGATCTGGGCGATCGCAATTAACCCCGCACCGATAGCAGTAACAGAGCCAACAATGATCATCACCTGTAAGGTTAAGGGCGATAATTGTAGCACCGGCTCTAATTTCACCAATAACCAAGCGCCAGTGGAAACGACGACGGTATTCCGCAGAATTGTCGCGGGCATCGGTCCTTCCATGGCCTCATCTAGCCATAAATGCAGGGGAAATTGAGCGCATTTGCCCATTGGACCTGCAATCAGGGCTAAACAGAGTAAATTAGCCACATTGGGGTTTAAATTGGCTGTAGCCGCCCATTCTGCCAATTGGTCAAAGTTCCAGGTTCCCGCCAGGGGTAAAAGGGCCACCACTCCCATCAACAGGATTAAATCGCCAATCCGTTTGGTTAGAAAAGCATCCCGCGCCCCCGTTACCACCAGAGATTGATTGAACCAGAAACCAATCAGTAGATAAGTGCCGAGGGTGAGAACTTCTAGCACACAATAGCTGAAAAATAGCGAATTACAGATAACTAGGGCGCACATACCCCCTTCAAAGAGGGCGACGAGAGAATAAAACCTTGCCCAACCCCAATCCATTTCTAGATAGGCGATCGCATATACCTGGGCGGCGAGGTTTAAGCCGGTAATTAGCAGTAAAGCCCCGATATTAACGGCCGAAATCTGCACATCTAAAGATATGCTTAAATCTGCGGCATTTAGCCAATTAAATGCTATAGATTGCGGCGGACGACCCCAAACGGCGAGCAAAGCAAAAAGGCTATGCAAAAAAGCCCAGCAGGTCATGATCAAGTTCAGATAACCAGCCGGTCGCGGGCCGGTTTGCCGGATAATACCGGGAGACCAGGGTAGGGCGAGAAGTGCGCCGGCGAAGGCATAAAGAGGTACCAACCAGATAGTCTGGCTGAAGGACTCGAACATATAACCACCTCAAGAAGAAAAATGATCCTGAATTAAAGTTTAAGGTTTAATGGCTCACTAATAAGCTGTCACCATTTTTTAACGGGGCATGAATGGGGATGGTTTGACTAGCTTCCAGCAGGTATTTGAAAAAAGCATCGGCAATCACGGAAAGTTGTTTTCCGGCCAGGTAACAAACGTACCAATTGCGCTGAATTGGAAACTGTTCCACGTCGAGGATGGCTAATTCGCCGTTTTCTCCTTCCGAGATGAGAGTGTGCTTAGATAGTACCGATATTCCCAAACCGCCAGAAATAGCCTGTTTGATGGCCTCGTTACTGCCTAATTCCAAGCGCACCCTAACTTTAATATCGTGGAGATTAAATAATTTTTGTACCGCTTGGCGGGTTCCAGATCCCGATTCGCGCATAATAAAAGGTTGATGGTTGAGGCACTCAAGGGGCAGATTTTTCTGGCCCACCAAAGGATGATCTCGTCGCGCCACCACCACTAGGGGATTTTCGAGGAAAGACTGAGAACAAAGTTCCACTTCTTCCGGCGGTTGACTGAGAATATAGAGGTCATCCTCGTTGTTTAACATTCGCTCTTGCAGTTTCTGATGATTAGTCACTTGCAGGGCGATGTCAATACCGGGATACTGTTGACAGAATGCCCCCAATAATCGCGGTACAAAGTATTTAGCGGTAGTAATTACGCCTAAAGTCAGCTTTCCCTGTCTAGTTCCCTTAATATCGGCCACTTTCATTTGAAAGTTGTCCAATTTATCAAAAATCTCTTGACAGGTGAACAGTAATTCCTGACCCGCTTCGGTTAAAAATAAACGTTTGCCAATTTGCTCGAATAGCGGTAAACCCACAGCTTTTGTGAGTTGTTTGACTTGGGTTGAGACGGTAGGTTGAGTGATAAATAACTCCTCGGCCGCCTTGGTAAAGCTACTGTGTCGAGCGGTAGCCTCAAAAACCCTTAACTGGTGCAGGGTTGCCTGTATCAAGTTCTTATCCTCTTCTCAATAACAACTATTTGTCACCATCAATCCTAACGTCTTTATAGATTCTAGTCAATTAACTTTTTGATAAATATAGACTCTACTAGATATAACCGCAGCTTAAGACCTTTTGTAGCTGTCAGCTTTTTTCTCCCTCCTCCCCTCCTCTCCACTCCCACACTCCCGCACTCCCCCATTACCCCATCTCCCCCACTCCCCCATTACCCCATTCTCCCCACTCCCCAATTCATCATTCATAATTCATCATTCATAATTATCTTGCTACAATCAAAAAACAACCATCTATTAAAATTAAAAGACAATGGTTAGTTATCTTGATATTGACGACGATCTTCTTTTCCCCGATAGTGATGGTCAACCGATGGCAGATAATACCGAACAATATGAGTGGATTGTTAAAATTAAGGAGAATTTAGAAATTATCTTTGCCGATGACCCTAGGGTGTTTATTGCTGGAGATTTACTCTGGTATCCTCTGCGTTCTACTTTGGTTTCACCGGTTGCTCCCGATGTGATGGTAGCTTTTGGCCGTCCCAAAGGACGAAGGGGTTCCTATCGTCAATGGCAGGAGGAAAATATCGCTCCTCAAGTGGTTTTTGAAATTCTATCACCGAAGAATACAAAAGCAGAAATGAGTCGAAAATTAGAGTTTTATGACACCTATAGTGTAGAAGAATACTATTTATATAACCCGATGCGCTGTCGTTTACAAGGTTGGCAAAGACAGGGAGAAAATTTAAGAGAAATTATCCCCATCAATGACTGGATAAGTCCCCGCTTAGGTATGCGTTTTATCTGGGATAAATCTAGTTTAGAATTGTACCGTCCCGATGGAGAGAAATTTTTAACAACTGTTGAGTTAGAGTCTCAAATGCGTCAAGAAAAGAAACGCGCTGATAAAGAAAAGAAACGCGCTGATAAAGAAAAGAAACGTGCCGATAAAGAAAAAAAACGTGCGGATCGACTAGCGGAACGCTTACAGGCGTTAGGATTAACCTTAGAAGAAGAATAATACCATGCCATTACTTTGGAAAAATGGTATTTAGATTAAGTTTTTTCATAGGTTATTAGTAAACAATAATCAGTGAACTGATAACTGATAAGTAGGTAGGCGTTAAAAATTATCAGATGTCCCCCTTATTAAGGGGGGATCCCCCCGCCTATCGGCACCCCCCTTATCAAGGGGG
>NZ_CAIP01000225.1 GCF_000297435.1 Microcystis sp. T1-4
AATAAAATCGGAAGTAACGATCAATTTTGGCAGATAGTTTCCCTTTAAAAATTCCAACTTAGTAGATTTACAAAAATGAGATGCACCCGCTCAAAGATTGTTCAACTTGCCAAAGATTGTAGTTCGGAAGTGCCATAAACTCTCACGATTTTGTCTTGGCAGGCCGTGGCGATATAATTACCGTCGGGACTAAAACAAACCGAATAGATTTTCTGGGGATGGGGAATAGAAATAATGGCTTTTCCTGCTTTTAAATCCCATAATTTTAAGCTTTTATCATCACCACCACTGGCTAATAGTTGATTATTAGGACTAACACTAACTGAATTGATATGATCACTATGTTCGCTGAGAGTTTTTACCTCTGTACCTCTTTTAATATCCCAGATTTTAATAGTTTTGTCTTTGCTGCCACTGGCTAAAAATTTGTTATTACTGCCGAAATCTACCGATAAAATACCTCCAAACTAATCGGAATGACCTTTTAAGGTAATACTGCTTCTTTCTCCCAGATTCCAGATAATTACCGTTTTGTCATTTTCGCCGCCACCACTGGCTAAAAGTTGACCATTTTGACTAAATTTAACTGTTAGGACTTTATCGCTATGACCTTGTAATGTGGACCGAGTTTCTCCAGTTTTTACTGACCATATTTTCACGGTTTTATCTTCACTACCACTAGCAATAATTTCCCCATCGGGATGAACAGCTACTGCTGTAACTTTATCTTGGTGTCCCGTTAAGGTAGAGATTAATTTTTTAGTTTCTAGTGACCAAATTCTTACGGTTTGATCATCTCCTCCACTAACCAAATATCCTTGACAGGGACTAAAAGCAACAGAGTTAACTCCCTTGTCCCACCAACCAGCTTTTTCATGTCCTTGTAAACTAAATTTTTGATTTTTTTGCCAATCCCAAACAATAACAGTTAACTCGTTATCTCCACTAGCTAAAAATTTACCATCTTGGGAAAAAGTTAGACATTTAACCTCACCTTCATGGCCTTCTAGGGATTTAAAAGATACTAAGGGATTAAACATAGTGAAAACATTAGTTAATCAAGATTTTTCGGCATTACCCGATGTTGGTTGTTCTCTAGGAGACTAAGCCATCCCTGAGATAACTTTTGAGAAATCTCCGCTCACCACAAGTACGGGGAAGCCATTGTTCCGTCATTATAACTAATTACAGCGTTTCTCGTCAAGGAGATTCATTGCTTATAAGTACCCGTTGACAATCATAGTAATAGGGTAGGTGAGGGGACAATAATCGAAAAAATTGCCCGATAAATTAAGTATTGCCTGTAACCTAGCCAAAAAAGGCTGCTATTCAGGATCGCTATAGGGTAAGATTAACTATTAGGGTGGAGTTTATTGCCGATTTTAATCTTGTCCTAACCGCGCAAAATTGACAATTGAATCTGTAATTTTAAAAATATCTATCCCGTCAATCTCATCTAACCGCAAATGCTTAAAATTTTAGTTGATGGTACACCGATAAGACAAAATCCTAGCGGAATTGGATTATATGCTTATCACCTGATTGCCGAATTAGCTAAATTACAAAACCAAGAAAACTTTTCCCTGTCTCTCTGTTTTCAACCATCGGTAAAAAACTGGATGCGGGGTAATCTTTCTATTCCCGAAAAACTGCAATCCTATCCAGAGGTTAAATGTTTACCAATTCCCGTCAGTCTTAGCAATATCTTAACCCGATTTCCTAATCCTCTAATTCCCTATCTAGAAAACTTTCTTGATTCTCCCGATATTCTCCACGGATTGGATCATGTGGTGTATCCTTGTCGTCAGAGTCGTAAAGTTATGACTATTCATGATGTTACTTTTATGAAATATCCTCAGTTTGTCACGGGGATTGTCAAAACCTACACCCAACGCATTAAACAATCTCTACAATGGACAGATTTAGTTATTGCTAACTCCGCAAGTACCAAACGAGATATTATTGAATATTTAGGTGTGAACCCAGAGAAAATTTTTGTTACTCCCCTCGCAAGTCGTTATTCTTCTCTCCCCAATTATCCCTCATCTCTAACCATCACTAAACCCTATTTACTCTTTGTTAGTACCCTAGAACCAAGAAAAAATATTATTAATCTTATCACTGCTTTTAACTATCTCAAGGACAGGTATAAATTAGACCATAATCTGATTCTGATTGGCAAAAAAGGATGGAAGTATGAACCAATTTTTGAGAAAATATCTCAGTCTCCCTTTCGAGATAGTATCCAACATCTTGATTATCTTGCTGATGACTTAGTTGCGGATTATTATCAAAAAGCCGATGTTTTTATCTATCCTTCTTTTTACGAAGGTTTTGGATTACCAGTTTTAGAAGCGATGACTTTAGGTTGTCCTGTGGTAACTGCTAATACTGCATCCTTACCCGAAGTCACCGGAGACTCGGCAATATTAATTAATCCCGATAATCCCCTGGAAATTGCTGGAGCAATTTATCAAGTTATTAGTGATACCTCTCTCCGTCAAGAATTAATCACTAAAGGAAAAAAACAAGCGGCAAAATTCTCTTGGCAAAAAACTGCACAAGCTACCATAAAAGCTTATCGTTCTCTTTTATAATAACTGGCAAATATCTATGAATAGGAATCATCAATTATTAATCAATCTCGCTTTTCTCGGTACTAAATATACTGGATTGACTACCTATACTAAAAATCTCATTCCCCAATTAGCTAACTTAAATCCTACCCTAATCACTTCTAATAGTTACCCAGATTTTAACACCTATCCTGTCTCGGCAAACCTCACCCAGGAGCGGGGAACTAAAGGCAATATTAAGCGCTTAATTTGGACAGAAACCCAACTCTATCAAACCTATCAACAATTAAAGTCTTCCCTGCTATTTACCCCTATTCCCGAAGCACCTATTTATGGAAATTGCCGCTATATTGTCACAGTCCATGATTTAATTCCCCTGCGATTTCCGAAATTTTCTCCCCTAACTTTTTATAATAAATACTATTTACCCCAAGTCCTGAAAAAAGCCACACATATTATCGCTGTTTCCCACGCAACGGCCGCCGATATTAATAAGTTTTTTAACATACCTCTTGACAAAATAACCGTGATTCTTTCTGGATATGATGCTGATAATTTTCGTCCGCTAAATCTGGCGACTCGTCCCTATTTTCTCTATCTTGGTCGTTATGATCCTCATAAAAATCTCGGTCGTTTAATTACTGCTTTTTCCCAAATCGATCCCGAATATCAATTATTAATTGTCGGTCAATTTGACCCCCGTTTTACGCCGGCTCTACAGCAACAGGTAGAAGCATTATCAATCTCTCAACGGGTGCAATTTTTAAACTATGTTTCCTATGAAGAATTGCCGCAACTTTTAAACCAAGCAACTGCTTTAGTTTATCCCTCCCTTTGGGAAGGTTTCGGATTACCTGTACTAGAAGCGATCGCCTGTGGAACTCCTGTAATTACTTCTAATCTTTCCTCTCTCCCGGAAGTTACAGGAGAGGCGGCAATTTTAATTAATCCCTATAGTATTGATGAGATGAGAGAGGCAATGCAGCAAATCGCCACGGATGAACAATTACGCGTAAAATTAAAGTCCCTCAGTCGTCAACGCGCCGAGCTTTTTAGTTGGGAAAAAACTGGTCAAGAAACCGCCACAATTCTGGAAAGTTTTCTCTAAAAATGGTGATAAAAAAATTTATCAATCATTTTAGGATGAGTTATACTAAATCCGTTGAGTAACGCACAGAAAACGGGTTTCTCGGAGAAACCCGTTTTCTACTCATGCAAAAGGCAACAGGGGGAATAAATAATCAGTTTTTAATAACCAGATTTAGTATCAAAGCATAGTAGATGGATTCATGAATCCATCTACCTGGGGGGGAAATTTAGGATGACTTCCTATATATTACTATGCCATTCTTCGGGAATTTGAGCGACTTTTTCTTGGCCAGTAGGCTGATGAATAGGTTTTCCTAAAGGACGAATTTTGAGATTTCCTTGCAAATAAGCGGCGATTCTTTCCCTGGCAATTTTCACATATTCTGCTTCTTTTTCACTCCCCATCACTCGACGATTGTGCATAATACTAGCAATCAGAGAAGTTCCAACCCCGGCAAAGGGATCAAAAACCCAATCCCCCTCATTTGTCAAGGCTAAAACACATCTTTCTACTAATTCGATTGGATATTGACAAGGATGGATAGTTTTCTCTGGATGATTAGATTTAACGTTAGGAATATCCCAAAGTAACTCATCCCATTCTTGTGCTAAAAACTCCCAAACATCGCTGGGATTTTTCCCTAAAGGATTACCAGAGGGTTTACCGATATTTTTACCTTTAAAATGGCGCTTACCAGGGTATTTAGCGGGGATTCTCACCGGATCAAGATTAAAGATATATTTATCGGTTTTTGTCAGCCACAAAATAGTTTCATACCTGCCAGAAAATCTTTTAGAGGTATGTAATCCATGGCCAAAATGCCAGACAATTCTATTTCTTAAAAAGAAACCCATTTGTTTAAATAGCTGATAATAAAAAATATCTAAAGGATAAACTTCTCCCTCTTGAACGAAATTTCCCACCTGCCAGCAAATACTGCCATTATCTTGCAAGATTCTAGAGAATTCTCGCATAATTTTGGTTTGGGTTTCCAGATAAGTATCCAAAGAGATTTTTTTTTCGTAGTCTTTTCCTAAATTGTAGGGAGGAGAAGTAATAATCAAGCTCACAGAATTATCTGGTATAGTCTTGATAAAATTATTGCTATCTCCTTGATAAAGAATTATTTCGGCATCAGGTTGATAAAAGTCTCGCACTGATTTTGATTGAGAAAATAAGGGCAACTGATTCATAGACAATTTAGCAGAGAATAGCTACTTTTAATTAGGGTTTGCGGCAAAAAGTTTTTCCTGGGGGCAGGGTGTGGCCCCCCAACCCCCCCGACATCGGGGGGGCAGGTGGGGTGTGGGGTTTTACCCATTTTACATCCAATATTCAAGAGAGCCAGTTTTTTAAAACAATTAAAAAATTCTACTTTTTTAGATAAAAATCGGGAAGAAAGTTTTAACTTTTTTCTATTCTTCCCTTAACTCAGATTAGCTCAAACCAGAAACGCACTCGCCTAATTCCACTGTAAAAGGTTGCCAAGGACGAGGATCAATTACCTTTGTCGGTAAGGCATGGGATGTTAATAATTCTTGAAAAGATTCGGGACTACCCTCAGCACTTAACACCGCCATCAATAAACCTTTAAACTCGATATCACCACCGGCAGCCGTAGAAATAATATATTCGGGCTGCAAGCGTTGACAAACTGCTAAGGCGCTTTCTTGTCCTTTGATTACCGGTCCGAGGAAAGGTATTTTTAAATCAATCAAAGGAGTGATAATAACATCAATTTTACCGAGAGAATCGAGGCTAGGAGAATGATAACCGTGGGGTTCGTAGTAGATACTCTGATTTGTCGCTAATTCCTTGATAACATAACCATTTTCCACCAGAGTCGGCCCGACTGGAGAACCGGGGACGGCAGTAATTTCGATCGCATTGTCAAAGATATAACTAGAGCCGTGGGTTAAAGGGATGAGATGGGTATAATTAAGCGCTCGAACGACTTTTTCGGCATTAGGAGAAGCCACCACGGGAATTTGGCGATCGAGTACCTGTAAAGTAGGAGGATGGGCGTGATCTTCCAAACCTTGGGAGAGAAGAATCAGATCGATATTTTGGGGAATGGCATGATTAGAGGTTTTTTTGCCCTCAAATAGCCAAGTTAAATTACCAAACGTCAGGGAACCTACCAACCAAGGGTCGAGAAGCAGGCGTTTTCCCCCGATTTCGATTAACCAAGAATTACTATCAAGCCAAGTTAACTGCATATAAGCCGAGGAATAATGGGGATTTTCTTAATTTAATTTAACATTAGCATTAACTTTTCTGCGCTTGGGGGTTTTTCAGTCATCAGTGAAAACACAGCACTGTTAATGCCATTTATAGCAGTTATCTTAATGGTGAGGTAGGAAGTCTCTGGTTTTAGGGAACGGGCAACAGTAGCCAGTCGTCTGGGGATGATACCAAATTAGGTTACACTTCATCTTGAGGAGAAACGCTGTCACACTCCTCACTCAATGCCGGTCACTGAAAACCCAAATCTGATCACTGATTACTGATTACTGATCACTGATCACTGATTAGTCAAGGCTTAAGAAATAGGGAAAGTTTAGCTATCCTAGGGAAAGTAGGCGCTAAAAGGGGAGGAAGAACGCATCAGCCGAGACTGAATTTCTATGACTAAACGTACCTTCGGTGTTATCGGACTAGCTGTCATGGGAGAAAATCTCGCTCTCAATGTGGAGAGTCGGGGTTTTCCCATCGCTGTTTACAATCGCACCGCCAGCAAAACTCAAGAATTTATGGAAACTCGCGCCGTCGGCAAAGATGTCAAGGCGGCCTATAGTTTAGAAGAATTCGTCCAAATTTTAGAGCGTCCCCGCAAAATTCTGGTCATGGTCAAAGCTGGCCCGCCGGTGGATGCCGTGATTGAACAATTAAAACCCCTTCTCGAAGAAGGAGATATGATTATCGATGGCGGTAACTCCCTCTACGAGGACACGGAAAGACGCACCCGGGACTTAGAATCGACCACTAAACTGGGTTTTGTCGGCATGGGGGTCAGTGGTGGCGAAGAAGGCGCTCTGCACGGTCCTTCCCTGATGCCGGGGGGTACAGAGTTCGCCTATCGGGAATTAGAGCCGATTTTAACCAAAATTGCCGCCCAAGTCGATGATGGTCCCTGTGTCACTTATGTGGGGTCCGGGGGGGCGGGCCATTATGTGAAAATGGTTCACAATGGCATCGAGTACGGCGATATGCAGTTAATTGCGGAAGCCTACGATGTGCTGAAAAATGGTCTAGGACTAAGCAATCAGCAGTTACAGGAAACTTTCGCCGAGTGGAACCGCACCGATGAGCTTAATTCTTATTTAATTGAAATTACCGCCGATATCTTTAAGTGTGTTGACCCAGAAACTGGTCATCATCTGGTGGATTTAATCTTGGATTCGGCGGGACAGAAGGGAACCGGACGCTGGACTGTGTTAAGTTCCTTGGAGTTGGGGGTGCCAATTCCGACCATTTATGCTGCGGTTAATGCTCGCGTGATGTCCGCTTATAAGGATGAACGGGTGGCAGCCGCCAAAGAGTTACCCGGACCTGGGGAAACCTATCCGGGGGATGCGGCACTATTTGTGGATAAGGTGCGTGATGCTCTTTACTGCTCGAAAATGTGTTCCTATGCCCAGGGTATGGCTTTAATCGCTAAAGCTTCTCAGGAGTTTAACTATAATATCAGTCTGCCGGAATCAGCCCGGATTTGGAAGGGTGGCTGTATTATTCGGGCCAGTTTCTTGGATAAAATTCGCAAAGCTTTTGCGGAAAATCCGGGCCTGCCGAATTTGTTGTTAGCGCCGGAATTTAAGCAAAGTATCCTCGATCGCCAAGAAGCTTGGCGTGAGGTGTTAGTCTTAGCTAATAAGTTGGGAATTCCTGTCCCGGCTTTTAGTTCTTCTTTGGACTATTTTGATAGTTATCGTCGGGCTAATTTACCGCAAAATCTCACCCAAGCACAACGGGATTATTTTGGCGCTCATACCTATGAACGTACCGATAAACCCAGAGGTGAGTTTTTCCATACGGAATGGATGACTGAATCGTAAAGCTATCTAGGGTTTGCTGAAAAAGTTTTTCTTGGGGGCAGGGTGTGGCCCCCCCAACCCCCCCGACATCGGGGGGGCAGGTGGGGTGTAGGGTTTTACCGATTTTGAAGGGGTCAATTACCTAATTTTCAGGGAAAAAGTCCCTGAATTTTCCCCCCGATCACTCCCATATCTGGTACTTTTTGATTTACAAAAACTCTAAAAGTCTTAACCCACAAGGGTTTTACCATTATTCAGCAAGCCCTATCTAATATCTTCTCCCCTTTTGATTTCTGGTAAAAAGGGGGGGATTTTTTGGCTATCGGTCAAGAATTTCGATAACCCTTGGGCAAATTGTTCGGCAGTCATGGACCCAACCTCGGTTGACAGGGACTAAAAGAGAGCCGGTGCTGAGAAGTAACTCCATGGTTGCCAATCGCTTCTAGGTGTTGAGCAGTGCCATAACCCTTGTGACGAGAGAGTCCATAATCGGGATAGCGTCTGTGCCAACGAGTAATTAAGTCATCGCGCCAGACTTTGGCCACGATACTGGCCGCCGCAATTACCGGCGATTGTTGATCTCCCTGAATTACCGCCTTTTGGGGGATTGACAAATCTTTAATAATGTGCTTGCCATCGATCAAGCAGAGATTGGGGGAAAGGGGTAATTTCCCGATAGCTCTGCTCATTGCCAGTAGGGAGGCCTGAAGAATATTCAAGCGATCGATCTCTTCCACCGTAGCATAACCGATGCGACAAAGAAAATCCCGTTGTATTTGCTGGCTCAATTTTTGCCGTTTTTGGGGGCTAAGTTGCTTACTATCCTTCACCCCCAACTCCCACAGCCGTGCAAAACCAGAGGGGACAGTGACCACTACCGCCGCCACCACGGGGCCAAATAAGGCCCCGCGCCCCACTTCATCGACACCAGCAATTAAGGGTTCTGCGCTCATGACTCATCGGCAGTGGCGGAGGAACGACGACGACGACGACGCAGCACCGTGGTTTCAGCCTCTATTTGTCGCTCCTCCGTCCCCTCGGCACTCACTGGGGTCTCTAAAGGAATGACTTCGCCCAGAAAAACTGGAGTTTCGGACGCAATCGGTTCGGGAGTAAAAGTCACTGGCGGACTCGCTTCTTGGCTGATTTCCTGACTAACTTCGCTAGTGGTGGGACGACGACGACGGCGCACCAAGGGACGATTTTCGCTCATTTCGCTCACTTCCTCGCCGGTTTCCATCCCTTCGACCGGTGCGACCTCGGCTTCTAGGGTAGGAGTCAAGGATATTTCAGGAGTGGCAGACGTTTCTGGGTTTTCCGCTTCTCTTTCCCCCGGCAGTTTCACGGAAACAAGCACCGATTTCGGGTCTTTAAACTCCTTATCCACGAGAATCAGGGGAGAAATACCCATTAAAGAATAAACTTCCTGTTCTACGGGGGTCATTTCCACGGAAACCCGCTCTCGTTCGCTGACGGGGATATTTTTGCCGGCGCTGGCATCTTCTCCCCGTTTCGAGAGACGGGCCGGGCGTTCTCGTTTTTCCTCAAAGCGTTGTGGTTCTGATTCTGGCTCGATTTCGTTGTTAATACCGTTAGTAGAGGCTTTTTCGCCCCGTTCCTCTTTTAGTAACAGTTCCGAGGGCCGACGACGACGACGGCGGCGAGAATTATTAACCTGTTCTTGATAGTTGGGATGGAAGGAAATATCCATCCCTTGGGCGTTTTCTTCGGCCTCAAATTCGGAGAAAACTTCTAGATAGGGTTCGGCAGCGGCAACGCTAGGAGCGCTCTTATCGGGCAGAACTTTTGTATTAGTCGGGGCGACGACAAAGGTTTCTTTTTCCGCGCGGCTAAGGGTGGGGGTTTCTAGGGCGATGGCGTTGCCTTCTCCTGGTAGATGGGCTAAATGACCTAGTCCGCCGCAATGGCTGCAGGTTTTGCCGAATAATTCATAAATGTTTTTCCCCTGACGCTTACGAGTTAATTCCACTAACCCCAATTCCGATAATTGGGCAATCTGGGGCCGGGCCTTATCGCTTTTCAAGGCCTTATTAAACAATTCCAGCAGTTTCAACTGGTCGCGACGGGAATCCATATCGATGAAGTCCACCACCACCACACCGCCGATATTTCTCAAGCGCAGTTGTCGGGCGATTTCCGTGGCGGCCTCGCTATTAGTCCAGAGTACGGTTTCCCGGGCCGTGGCCGAACGGGTAAAGGAACCGGAGTTAACATCAATTACCGTTAAAGCTTCCGTCGGTTCGATGATAATGTAGCCGCCGGAGGGTAAATCAACCCGGGGTTTCAGGGCCTCGCGAATGGCGGCGTTAACCCGGAAATAGTCGAGAATTGGCTGGGTTTCCCGATGGGAGTCGATATAAACCCCTTCGAGAGCTTTGCCGCCGCCCCAGTTCGTCAATTGCTGTTTAACTCGTTTTACCGCCACCGGGTTATCCACAACAATGCGATTGACATCGGCACTGTACATATCCCGCAAAACCCTTTGAATAAAGTCATCATCGCGGTTCAGCAAGGCCGGGGCCCGGCTGCTGACGGCCATCTGTTGGATGCTCTCCCACTGTTTTTGCAGAAATTCCAAATCCTCGATAATCGCTTCTTCCGCTTTGCCTTCGGCCTCGGTGCGTACCAGCAAACCCATCCCCGCCGGTTTGACCAAAATCCCTAAAGCTCGTAAACGGGAGCGCTCGTCTTCACTGCGGATGCGACGGGAAAGATTCACCCCGCGACCATTGGGCATCAATACCAAATAACGACCGGGGAGAGTGACATTTCCCGTTAGCCGCGGTCCTTTGTTGCCGGTGGGTTCTTTCATTACCTGTACCAGCACTTTTTGCTGCGGGGCCAGTAATTCGGTGATAGCACCGGCGGTTTTTTTCAGTCTTAAGGGGCCCAGGTCGGTGACATGGATAAAGCCATTGCGTTCCGCATCGCCAATATTGACGAAGGCTGCATCTATCCCGGGGATGACGTTTTCTACTAATCCTAGATAGATGTCGGCCACCTGCTGATTACCTGTGGCTACAACTAATTCCTGAATTTGATCTTCCCAAAAAACAGCCGCTATATGGTGTTGTTCGGCTATGATTATTTGTTTTGGCATTCAATTTCCTCAATCTTTCGGTTTCAAAAGCGACTGACCATGGGCTATTTGTCTATGCTTTGAGGCTACTTCTGGAAATCTGGTCTTGTTAAGAAAGTTCTAAGAAGATGAGTCCGCATCGTTAAAGCCTCATCTTGATATTCATCTGCCCCCCAGACGTGGGAACTGAGTCTTGGTTTCAGTTGTTAAGTCTGTTTGGCAAGTGCCGGCTTGACCCACAATTAGGTAAGCACAGCCAGGAGACGAGATTTTCAATTAATCCCTGAGTCTTGCTCGATAACAGCATTTTTTATCCGTTTCCGCCGGTTCTGTCTATCAGAATCTAGGAAAAAAGGAGTTTTTGAGTTACTCCCCTCGGCAACGGGTTTCTGTGGACGGGAAAAATAGCGCACTTTTCAATTTTCCAAAAACCACGATTCTTTTAAGAAATGCTTTAATCGAGTCTTATAGACGACTATAACTCACTGGGTCACTCTCTGACAAGACGATGATCCCCTGACCAAGATAAATTTTTCGGGGCAAGAAAGGAGTCAGGAGCAATGATAGGCAATAAAATAGACCTAAAAAGCTATATAGCTGACTTTTTAGGCTAAAATTCCCTTTTTATCCCCTTTTGGCTTTCTTTAAGAATTAATTAACCCGCTAGTACCCCTAGTATTATCGACGAGATGACCGGATTGACGGTTTCCTTAATCCCTTAATTCCCGTTCAGACAAGGCGATAACGTTCAAAATTTCCTGTAAATCGGCTTCTGACTCGATTTCTAGCAATTCTTGCCGGTAGGGACGATAACGGTATAGTCGATAACCTTTCCCCTCTAACCATCGGGCCACGGCTAAATTACTGCCTTGATTAGCGGCAATATTTTCGTAGAGAATAAAGCGCTAAATAATCACTCATAATCTAGTATGGACTGCACCCATTTGGGCGGACGAGAAATCGGATTACCGAGGCGATCGAGAACTAATAACGCCACTAAATGCACGGCAAATAAGTATAATAAACTATTGACAAATATGCCCACAACTGCTACCGATTGCACTTGCAGCAGCGTCGGTTTAGCGAGAATCCCTAACCAGGTGAAAATCCAATCGATAAAATTAGTCGCTTGGGTAATCACATATAACCAGAGATTTTCGCCTAAAAGAATTGAAAACAGCCAAAAACGAAAGAATAAACCAAAAGCCCCCAACAGTCCCCCGGTCAAGATAGAAAATTCCCAGCGCGCACCCCGGCGCCAGCATAGCCCCAATTGTAACCCCATCAGGCCGTGGGGAATCAAAAAGACAATACTGCGAGTCGGTCCCATTAACACCGACAAAAGTAAACTAGAAACTAATGCTGTCATCCAAGCACAACGAGCGCCCCAACGTAAATAGGCCAAAGCGATAGGAATCGGGAAGAAAACCCTTAATAACGGTCCCAGGGGAAAATAATAATCAATTAACCAGATTAAACTGGTAGCACTGGCCAAAAAAGCCGTCTCCACCGTGATCAGGGTAGCGATAGACTTGAGGGGAGATGGTTGGATAGGTTTGGGGGTGGGTTTATCTAGGGGTTTCTCCTCTTCCCCCAAATCTACCCAATTGGTTTCATCTATTGTCTCTTCTGAGGATTGAGCGGGAGAATTAGCGTTAGAATCATTCATTCTATCAGTTATCCGGTGGTCGGGACGGGTTGGCCAGCTATTCTTAGCTTAGACTGGCGACTCCCAGTCAGACAAGAGGCAAAAGGGGGAATAAATAATCAGTCTTTAATAACTGGATTGAGTATCAGGTGTTAGGGGTGGGGGAATTTACGGAAAATTTCCCTATTTTCACTGAAAAAAACGGCTCTAAATAGGGTTTGCGGCAAAAAGTACGGGGGAATGAGTAGGTAGGGTGCGTTAGGAGCGCCACAATATTATTTAATTTCAGA
>NZ_CAIP01000224.1 GCF_000297435.1 Microcystis sp. T1-4
TTTCCCAGTAACAGATAAAGCCATCGGAATTGACTTAGGAATTAGTAGTTTAGTAATTACTAGCGATGGCGATAAAGTATCTAATCCTAAGCATTTTAAGAAACATTATCAGAGGTTGCGAAAAGCACAAAAAAATCTTTCTAGAAAACAGAAAGGGTCAAAAAATCGGGAAAAAGCAAGAATCAAAGTAGCCAGAATTCACGCTCAAATCACCGATAGTAGAAAAGACCATCTACACAAGCTAACCACTCAATTAGTCCGTGAAAACCAAACGATTGTGGTTGAGAATTTAGCCGTCAAGAATATGGTCAAAAACCCTAAATTATCTCAGGCAATATCTGATGTAAGCTGGGGAGAAATAACCCGACAATTAGCCTATAAATGCCGTTGGTATGGGAGAAATTACATCGAAATAGATAGATGGTTTCCTAGCTCTAAAAGGTGTAGTAATTGCGGGTATATTGCTGAGAAAATGCCGTTAAATATTCGAGAGTGGGATTGTCCAATCTGTGGGACTCACCATGACCGAGATATTAACGCCAGTAAAAACATTTTGGCCGCAGGGCTTGCGGTGTCAGTCTGTAGAGCGACCATAAGACCAGAACAGAGTAAATCTGTTAAGGCAGGTGCGGAACCCCGCAAGGGAAAGAAGCAGAAACCTAAATCGTGAGGTTTGGGAATCGCCGTCCGTTTTACGGCGGCGAGGATGTCAAAATTAAAGAAACATCTATACTGATAGCTGGTTAATTTTTATGAAAACTCTTGCCGATACGGACTTAAAAAGGCTAGAAGACTTAATTATCAACGGACAAAAAGCGCTCGAGACTCGTTTCACGGCGATCGAGAATAGTATCGTCGAAATTAAGGCTTATATTGGCGAAATTAAAGCTGATATTAAGGAAATCAAGCAAGATGTTAAATCCCTAGAGATAGGACAGGCAAAATTAACCGAAAGAGTCGAAGGGATGGATAATCGCCTCAAAATAGTCGAGGGCAGTCAAAAAAATCAAATTTGGGCATTGATAACCATTTTAGGCGGTTCACTGATTACCGCTTCCGTCGGTTTGCTGATCGCTATTTTACGCTTTGTCTTGTTTAAGTAAAAAATTATCTTTATGGATGAAACTAAAACCGGAATAAATCAAGAAATCGACCTAGAAACCGAAAAAATTGAGCCATTAGCCTCGGTAAGGTCGAGATACGCCCAAATCCACCTAAAAAGTGAGGGTGAGAAATTGGTGCTAATTTTACCCAAAACCAGTGCCGGAGAGACAAGTCAGGATTGGACAGATATCTTGACAGGATTGAAATATTATCTCCGTAATAGCGGCCAAAATAGCCCCGCTAGAACACCAGTACACCTACAGGCCAACGATCGCCTGATGGATACGCGCCAACTACAAGCGATCGCCACAATTTTAGACAGCGCCGAATTACCCCTACATACCATCCAAACCCAAAGAAGACAAACCGCAGTGGCAGCGGCAACTATGGGTTACAATGTCGAACAAATGCGATCGAGTCCCACGGTTTTTGGGGACGAGCAACCGCTGCCATCCCTCCTCGCCGAACCTTTGTACTTAAAAACCACCCTGCGATCGGGTGTAGAAATCCGTCACCCGGGTACAGTTATAATCATGGGCGATGTCAACCCCGGCGGATCGATCGTCGCTGATGGCGATATATTAGTTTGGGGGAGTTTGCGCGGTGTGGCCCATGCCGGATTCCGCGGCGATCGAGCGGCGGTAATTATGGCCCTGCGAATCGATTTAACTCAACTGAGGATCGCGGAATTAGTGGCACGGGCCCCGGCTTTAGATAGCGATCGCATGGAACCAGAAATTGCCTGTACCAGCGAAGGAGGAATTCGCATCATTGGGGCTTATAATTTTTCCAGAACCTACACATTTAAAGATAAAGTGGGGTGGGTCGAAAAAAGGTGAGCAGTGACCAGTAAACAGTGATCAGTAAACAGTGATCAGTAAACAGTGATTCAGTCACTGGTAAAAATAGCGATTAACTGCGTTGAAACGAAAAACTCTATAAAACTGATAACTGATAACTGATAACTGATAACTGATAACTGATAACTGATAACTAATAACTGATAACTGATAACTGATATAAATTATGGCTCGTGTAATTGTGGTGACATCGGGAAAGGGAGGAGTCGGTAAAACGACGGTAACGGCGAACTTAGGTTCAGCCTTATCTCAATTAGGCTGTCGAGTCGCCCTTGTCGATGCCGATTTCGGACTAAGAAATCTCGATTTATTGTTAGGATTAGAACAGCGTATCGTTTATACTGCCCTCGATGTGGTGGCGGGAGATTGTAGCCTTGATAAAGCTTTAGTTAAGGATAAAAGACAGGAAAATCTGGTCTTATTACCGGCGGCACAAAATCGTACCAAAGAGGCAATTACTGCCGATCAAATGAAGGATTTAGTCGCCCAATTGTCAAAAAGTTATGACTATGTATTGATTGATTGCCCAGCAGGAATTGAAATGGGTTTTCGCAATGCGATCGCACCTGCCCAAGAAGCGATCATCGTTACTACCCCAGAAATGTCGGCGGTGAGAGATGCCGATCGGGTGGTGGGATTACTAGAAAGCGAGGATATTAAAAGTATCCGTCTGATTGTCAACCGGCTGCGGCCGGAAATGATTCAACTTAACCAGATGATCAGCGTCGAGGATATTCTCGACCTCTTGGTAATTCCCCTGTTGGGGATTATTCCCGACGATCAAAAAATTATTATTTCCACTAATAAAGGGGAACCATTAGTATTAGAGGAGAAGACCTCTCTCCCCGCCATGGCCTTTAGAAACATTGCCCAACGTTTACAGGGTCGCGATGTGCCGTTTCTAGATTTAATGGCTGGTCAGGAAGGTTTTCTTACTCGTCTGCGTCGTCGCTTATTTGGGCCCTAAACTCTCTCATCTCAACCCCTTAACCTACTATGAATGACCTGATCGATAAACTTCTCGCATGGCGAGGTTCGGGCAAAAGTGGCGACCAAGCTAAAAAACGTTTAAAACTTATTCTGGCCCATGATCGCGCCGATCTTAGTCCCGAAATTCTCAATATGATGCGTCAAGAAATCTTAGAAGTGGTCAGTCGTTATCTTGATATCGACACCGAGGAAACCGAGTTACTCCTAGAAAGTGACCAACGAACTACAGCCCTGATTGCTAATTTTCCGATTCGTCGGATCAAACGCCGTCCTTTAACCGAGAAATTGCCATGAAAACTACACCGATCGAGCTTTGTCTTAGTCTAGCGGTTAGTCCCTTCCTTCTCTCCTATCTAGCCCTGCGTTCCCTCAATCATTGGTTAATTGAATTGGGCCAGGAAAGTGAGGAAGTGTTTCGCGGCGATCGCTTACCCCTTCTCAATATTGCCGATCAGTTACCGGCAAACAGTGACCGATGATCTTTTCTGGAAAGAGTTACCAGGAAAAAAGTCCTTTTGCTCCTGAAAAGAGGCTAGGATAGTGAAATTTTTGTTAAAAATTGCAAAAAATGTGATTCTTTGGGATAAAGTCTCATTTTTGACAAACCCTAAGAACTAATCATTTCAACAAAGTACATCCCGATATATCAGGGAACAGGGGATAGGGATTTAGGGAGATAGGGATTTAGGGAGATAGGGAAATTTCAGCTAAATTACCCACTGCCCCACTACCCCAACACCCAACACCCCACCCCACTCCTAACTCCTAACTCCTAACTCCTTTTCACTTTTTACTGAAATTATGAGCGTCCTTGTCCCCTCGACCGAAACCGAACAGGATATTTTCACCACTTCCAACCTGTTTCTGCAGCAAAGACTGAAATTAACCGAAGATTTATGGAAAGAAGTCTTGGTCTCCGAATGTGGTCAAGAATTAGTCGATTTACTGGAATTACTGCGCCATCTCTGTTCTGAGGAAGGACAAGTGACCGATGATAGTGCGGAAGCAACGATCGCCAAAATGATTGAAGACTTGGAACTAGGGGAAGCGATCAAAGTCACCCGCGCTTTTGCCCTCTATTTCCAGTTAATCAATATCATCGAACAACACTACGAACAAAGGGATCAGCAACTACTGCGACGGACGGTGATCGGGGAAGAAAACGAAAGTCCCAAGACAGACCCAACGCAAAAAAGCATTTTAGCCACCATTGTGGGGGCTGATTGGCTAGAAAAAACCCTGAACGGGTCCGATAATTCCAGCCCAAAATCGGGACTATTTCACTGGTTATTTCCCTATCTCAAACAGGTTAACGTCCCCCCCCAAGAAATCCAGCGTCTTCTCGATCAGTTAGATATTCGTCTGGTTTTTACGGCCCACCCGACGGAAATTGTCCGTCATACCATTCGCATTAAACAGCGCCGCATCTCGGGCATTCTCGAAAAACTCGACCAAGCAGAAGAAATCTTTCGCAGCATGGGGTTAACTAACTCCAGAGAAGCACAAACAGTCACCAAACAGTTAAAAGAAGAAATACGTTTTTGGTGGCGAACAGATGAACTACATCAATTTAAACCCACCGTCGTCGATGAGGTGGATTATGCCCTGCACTACTTCGATGAAGTTCTCTTCGATTCCCTACCCCAGTTAACCCTGCGTCTGCAGCAAAGCCTACAATCCTCCTTTCCCCGTTTACAAGCGCCGAAAAATAACTTCTGTCGCTTCGGTTCTTGGGTGGGAGGGGATCGGGATGGCAATCCCTCCGTTACCCCCGAAGTCACCTGGAAAACCTGCTGTTATCAGCGCAATCTGGTTATTAAAAAATATCTCGATGCTATTCACGACCTGACCAGTATTTTAAGCGCCTCCCTGCACTGGTGTCACGTCTTGCCGGAGTTGCTGGACTCTCTAGACAGAGATAAACAGCAAATGCCCGAAATCTATAGCCAGTTGGCCATCCGCTACCGTCAGGAACCCTATCGCCTGAAATTGGCCTTTATTCAAAAACGTCTGGAAAATACCTGCGATCGCAATAACCGCCTCAATGACCCGGAAGAACGACAATTATTAACTAAACTCAACGAAACCAACATCTATCGCTCCGGTTCCGAGTTTTTAGCCGAATTAAAGCTATTACAGCGCAGTCTCTTGCAAACTGGTCTTTCCTGTCAAGAACTCGAGCAACTGATCGCCCAAGTAGAGATTTTTGGCTTTGTCCTGACTCAGTTAGATTTTCGGCAAGAATCCACCCGTCATGCCGAATGTATCGAAGAAATCGCCGCCTATCTCGGAGTTTTACCGAAACCCTATGGCAAATTAACCGAATCAGAAAAAATCGCCTGGTTAGTGGAGGAATTAAAAACCCGTCGGCCCCTAATTCCCCGGGAAATGCCCTTCTCGGAAAGAACCTGCGAAACCATTGAAACCCTGCGAGTTTTAAGAAGTCTGCAAGGGGAATTTGGTCTGGAAATCTGCCAAACCTACATTATCAGCATGACCAACGAGGCCAGCGATGTGCTAGAAGTGCTGTTATTAGCCCAAGAAGCCGGTTTATACGACCCCGCCACTAGCCGCAGTTCCCTCCGCATCGTTCCCCTCTTTGAAACCGTCGATGACCTCAAACACGCCCCCGGCATCATGCAGACTTTGTTTGAATTGCCCCTCTATCGGGCAGCCCTAGCCGGCGGTTACGACCATTTAGCGGCTTTAAACGGGGAGGAAGTGACCCCGGAACCGGCCATCCTCGAACCGAGTAATTTACAGGAGATTATGGTGGGTTACTCCGATAGTAACAAGGATTCCGGCTTTTTAAGCAGTAATTGGGAAATTCATAAGGCCCAGAAGGCTTTACAGAAAACCGCTAAACAATACGGCGTGGATCTACGTCTTTTTCATGGCCGGGGCGGTTCCGTCGGTCGCGGTGGTGGACCGGCCTACGCCGCTATCCTCGCCCAACCCCGGGGAACTATTAACGGTCGCATTAAAATCACGGAACAGGGCGAGGTTTTAGCCTCGAAATACTCCTTACCGGAATTGGCCTTGTATAACCTCGAAACGGCCGTAACGGCAGTCATACAGGCAAGTTTACTGGGCAGTGGTTTTGATGATCTCGAACCCTGGAATCGCATTATGGAGGACTTGGCCACCTGTTCACGGCAAACCTATCGCAGTTTGATTTATGAAGAACCGGACTTTTTAGACTTCTTTCTGTCCGTGACTCCCATTCCTGAAATTAGTCTTTTACAGATTAGTTCCCGACCAGCCCGCCGGAAAAGTGGTCAACAGGATTTAAGTACCCTGCGGGCAATTCCCTGGGTGTTTAGTTGGACCCAAACCCGTTTTCTTTTACCGGCTTGGTATGGTTTAGGGACAGCTTTACAGATGTTTCTCGATGATTCTCCTAACCGAAATTTGGAATTGTTACGCCATTTTTATCACAAGTGGCCTTTCTTCCAGATGGTGATTTCTAAGGCAGAAATGACTCTATCAAAGGTGGATCTACAGATGGCCTATCACTACGTCAGTGAACTTTCTAAACAGGAAGATCGAGAACGTTTTGAACGTCTGTTTGAAAGGATTAAAGAGGAATATAATCGCACTAGCGAGATTGTTCTCCAGATCACTGGCGAGAAACATTTATTAGATAATGATCCGAGTTTACAGCGCTCGGTGCAGTTACGCAACGGTTCGATCGTTCCCCTCGGTTTCCTACAGGTGTCTCTCCTGAAGCGTTTACGTCAATACAATAGTCAAGCTCAATCCGGTGTGATTCATTTCCGCTATTCTAAAGAGGAGTTATTAAGGGGTGCTTTAATGACGATTAATGGTATTGCCGCAGGGATGAGAAATACCGGTTGATTACAGATAATTAATGGTAGTTTTCGGGTGGTTATCTTGAAGGTAATCCACCCTATTTTTGGGATTTGTAAACTTTTTGTATAATTTCTACTAAGTTGTTATTTTTCAAGGGAAAATCACAGCTAAAATTGGGCATTTGAGTAACGCACAGAAAACGGGTTTCTCGGAGAAACCCGTTTTCTACTCATGCACTCATGCAAAAAGGGGAATAAATAATCAGTCTTTAATAACCAGATTTAGTATTACTTCCGATTTTATTACTCAATCCCCACCGGGAAGGATTCTACTGGTTAATATTACTATTATCTATTAACTAAAAATGAAGATTTTACTGCTAACGGTTGACAATTGATGAGCGACCCCGAAGAGAAGCAATTAAGCTCACCGGTGTGTCGGAAGATTAGAGATTGTGCCAAAATGGAAGCAGTGACCCAATGATTACAGGTAAATTGTCAAAAAAAGGATCGAGTAACCGTGACTGATACCAACCTAGATATACTATCCCTGACGGATCCAGCGATCGCAGGGATTCTGCAAAAAGAACTGCAACGTCAAAGAGATCACCTAGAATTAATCGCTAGTGAAAACTTTACCTCGGCTGCCGTCATGGCCGCCCAGGGTTCGGTTTTAACCAACAAATACGCAGAAGGACTGCCCAAAAAACGCTACTATGGCGGTTGCGAATACGTTGACGAAGCGGAACAATTAGCGATTGATCGGGTTAAACGACTATTTGGGGCAAACCACGCCAACGTACAACCCCACTCCGGGGCCCAAGCTAATTTCGCCGTTTTCCTGACCCTCTTGCAGCCAGGCGATACGATTATGGGCATGGATCTCTCCCACGGTGGTCATCTTACCCACGGTTCCCCCGTTAACGTTTCCGGGAAATGGTTCCGAGTGGTACAGTACGGAGTAAGTCCCGAAAGCGAACTCCTGGACTACGATCTCATCCTTGACATCGCCCGCAAAGAAAAACCAAAACTAATTATCTGTGGTTATTCTGCCTACTCGCGCCGGATTGATTTCGAGAAATTCCGCACCATCGCCGACGAAGTGGGGGCCTATCTGATGGCAGATATCGCTCATATTGCCGGTTTAGTGGCCACCGGTCATCATCCTAACCCTCTACCCCACTGTGATGTGGTCACTACCACCACTCACAAAACCCTGCGCGGTCCTAGGGGGGGGTTAATTATGACCAAAGACGAGGAATTAGGCAAAAAATTCGATAAATCCGTCTTCCCCGGTACCCAAGGCGGACCCCTAGAACACGTGATTGCGGCGAAAGCTGTGGCTTTTGGGGAGGCCCTGAAACCGGAGTTTAAAATCTATTCGGGCCAAGTAATCGCTAATGCCCAAGCTTTAGCCAGTCAGTTGAAAGCTAGAGGGATTAAAATTGTCACCGATGGTACGGATAATCACTTGATGTTACTCGATTTAAGATCCGTGGGCATGACCGGGAAAGAAGCCGATCGCCTGGTGAGTACCATTAATATTACCGCTAATAAAAACACTGTTCCCTTCGATCCCGAGTCTCCCTTTGTCACCAGTGGTCTGCGCTTGGGTTCCCCGGCTATGACCACCAGAGGACTAGGAGAAACGGAATTTATCGAGATTGGCAACATTATCGCCGATATTCTCCTTAATCCAGGTGATGAAGTCCTGAGAACTGCTTGCCGTCAACGGGTAGCCAAACTCTGTGAAAGCTTCCCCCTCTATCCCCATCTCCATATTTCCGTCCCCGCCTTGGCCTAAAAAGAGAGATAATAAAAGTTCATAATTGGCGATTGCCTGTCAGTTGCCAATTGTGAATTAAATCGCCCCCCAATTCCCATGTCCGGAGATTTATACTATCTAATTGCTTTTCTGATCGCCCATACCGTGGTACTTTGGAGTACCCCCCTCGTCAGAACCGTCGGACTGAAAAGCGGTTACGTCGATAAACCCAACGAAAGGAAGGTCCATGAAAAGCCTATGGTTCGACTGGGGGGAGTTTCGATTTTTGTCGGCGCTTTAACGGCCCTCCTGATCGTTTGGTGGTTGGGAGGGTTTGCTGGTTTAAAAAGCGATCGAGAATGGGAAGTGTGGGGCGTAACCCTAGGCGGTTTCGGCTTTTTCCTCATCGGTCTAGCGGATGATCTTTTTAATCTTTCGCCCCTCAATCGTCTGGTAATGCAGTTTAGCGTCGCTTTTCTAGCTTGGCAAGCTGGCGTTAGGATCGATTTCCTCTCTATTCCCTTCGGCGATTTATTACAAATTCATTGGCTAAGTTTACCAGTTACTCTCCTCTGGTTAGTGGGGATGGCTAATGCGATTAATTGGATTGACGGTTTAGATGGATTAGCGGCGGGGGTTTCGGGTATATCTGCCGTCGTGATTTTGATTGTAACTTTGGTGATGGGACAACCGGCCGCCGCTATTATCGCCGCCGCTTTAGCGGGTGGGGCCTTGGGTTTTCTGCGTTACAATTTTAACCCCGCCCAAATTTTTATGGGGGATGGTGGGGCCTATTTTATGGGTTTTACCCTGGCGGGTGTGGCGGTGATTGGATTGGCGAAAACTACTGCTGTGACTACTGTTGCCGTTACCGCCGTCCTATTACCCTATCTCATCCTCGCAGTTCCTCTCCTCGATATGTCCACGGTGATTATTTCCCGTCTCAAACGCGGAAAATCCCCTTTTGTGGCTGATAAACGTCATTTACACCATCGTTTACTGAAAGCGGGTATCTCTCACCGTCTGACAGTATTATTTATCTACGCCCTAACTCTCTGGGTGGGCAGTTTAGCCCTCGGTTTCTCCAATGTTCCCAGTGGTTGGGGTTTTGCCTTTGGCGCGACTCTCCTCCTCGGTTACGTCGGTTGGCAAGTCTGGCGCAATCGTGGCAGTGAACCCTAATCCATCTTAAACTCGGCACGATGCTCTTCTAGGTTCTGTGTGATAAGTTTAATTGACATAGGATCGATCGATCTTTGTGTCCTTTGTGTCTTTGTGGTTCGTTCCACCCCCTCGCTCTTGAGAAATGTATCTTAGAATACATTTTACCCACCAAAGCTGGGAGAGCCGGCACGATAACTCTGGGAGTTTAGCAAATGTCTAACGAAACTGTAACTTATTTCCTTGAAACGGTCTTGACAACCGAGAGTTAGACTAATCATAAGTACCTAAGCAAAATTAATTACACATATCTAAACACCTCTTGCCTCTTGCCTCTTGCCTATCTTCACTAGGAAATTAATTTTGCACGACTACTTATCATCCAAAGTTTAGGATAACGGGTCAGTTCAACCGTTATCTGTAAATATTCTCGTTTTCAAGGTTTAATTGGGCAATAGCTCCATCAATTAAATCACAGCCCTCCCCCAGGGATTCGATGCGCGAAAACCGCTCGCGCCAAAGTGCCGCACCGGTAAAATCCTGACAATACCAAGCCAGATGTTTCCGCGCTTGCCAAATACCGCGTTGTCCCTTATATAGCCATAGCCCCTGTAAATGCTCTTTAGCTAGGCTTAACAGGTCAATAGAGGTGGGTTTCGGCAAATTTTTGCCTGTTTTGAGGTAATAATCGATTTCCCCCACCAAATAGGGATAACCGAGGGTTCCCCGCGAACACATCACCCCATCGGCCCGGGTAAATTCCAAACAATTAATCGCCGCTTCCACAGAAACAATATCACCATTAGCAATGACAGGAATTGATAAAACCTCCTTCACCCGTTTAATCCATTGCCAATCGGCCGGCCCGTGATAACCCTGTTCCCTAGTGCGTGCGTGCAGGGTCAACATTTGCGCTCCCGCATCTTCTAAACGACGGGCAAAATCGATAATATTAATCTCCTGAGCGTTCCATCCCAAGCGAGTTTTCACCGTTACTGGCACCGATACCGCTCCCACCACTTCCCTAACAATTTGCTCGGCAATTTCTGGCTGTCGTAAAAGCGAAGAACCGCCGCCTTTTTTAGTAATTTTATTAACAGGACAACCCATATTAATATCGATGGTCATCGCTCCTTCTTTAACCGCTTTTTTCGCCGCCACAGCCATAAAATCGGGACGGCAATCAAATAACTGCATACTAATTGGTTGTTCTTTGTCCCCGATAACCATCAATTGCGGTAACTCTTGCAGCTGGGAGATTTCTGTTGCATTAACCATCTCCGTATAGAGCATCGAATCAGGAGCAAAGCGTCTCACCAGGCGCCGAAAAACTAAATCGGTGACACCGGATAAAGGTGATTGCAAGACGCGGCTATGCACTTCTAAGTTACCGATTTTGAGAGGGGATGAGTAGATAGCCATAGGAAAGGTTAAAAAATCAACAGCCAACACCAGCAAACCGAACAATTAGGGGATAGTTCCGTCACTGTTAGCATTTTGCCAACCCCTAATATATGGTTAACCGTCAACTTCTAGTCTAAAACTACCTGTATGATGATTGGAGAGGATAGAATCCTATCTCCCCTAAACGAGTAATTAAACAAAAATTTCGCTTTTTTTTATGGATAATCTGCAACTCTGGCAACGTTACCAAGATTGGTTATACTATCACCCTAACCTAGAACTTTATCTCGATGTCAGTCGGATTCCCTTTGATGAGGCTTTTCTCAAAGGTCTAGAAGCAAAATTTGAGCGCGCTTTCCAAGATATGGCGGCTTTAGAACGGGGCGCGATCGCCAATCCCGACGAACAGCGTATGGTCGGCCACTACTGGCTGCGCGCTCCTGAACTCGCTCCTAACCAGGAACTGCGGGACGAAATCACCGAACCAATAGCACAGATCAAAGAATTTGTCAAGAAAATTCACTCCGGAGCGATTAAGCCACCCAATCGGGCAAAATTTAGCCATATTCTCTGTGTAGGCATCGGGGGGTCTGCTTTGGGTCCCCAATTCGTTGCCGAGGCTCTATCCCCCCTTAATCCCCCCTTAGAGATTGCTTTTATTGATAATACCGACCCCAAAGGTATCGATCGCACCTTAGCCCATTTACCCCTAGCTACCACCCTGGTTATCGTCACCAGTAAATCCGGCGGCACTCCCGAAGCGAGAAACGGAATGTTAGAAGTCCGCAACGCTTACGAAAAACAAGATTTAGACTTTCCGCCACACGCGGTCGCCGTCACTATGCCTGGTAGCCAACTGGACAAATACGCCCAAGATTGGCTAACTCGTTTCCCCATGCAGGATTGGGTCGGTGGTCGTACATCAGAACTATCCGCCGTCGGTCTTCTCCCGGCCGCTTTGCAGGGTATCGACATCGATGAAATGTTAGCCGGGGCCAAAGAAATGGACATCGCCACCCGCGTCCACAACCTGAAAAAAAATCCTAGCGCCCTACTGGCTCTAGCTTGGTATCATGAGGGCAACGGCAAGGGAGAGAAAGATATGGTGATTCTGCCCTACAAAGACAGTCTCTATCTCTTTAGCCGCTATCTGCAACAATTGGTCATGGAGTCCCTCGGTAAAGAAAAAGACCTCGAGGGCAATAAGGTGTACCAAGGTATCGCCGTCTATGGTAACAAAGGTTCCACAGACCAACACGCCTACGTCCAACAATTACGCGAAGGGATTCCCAATTTCTTCGCTACTTTTATTGAAGTGTTAAAAGACCGACAAGGAGATTCCATGGAAGTGGAAACCGGCTCCACTGCCGGTGATTTTCTCTCAGGATTACTGCAAGGTACTCGACAAGCTTTATACGAAAATAGTCGTCACTCTATCACTATCACTATCCCAGAGGTTACTCCCCGTCAGGTAGGAGCTTTAATTGCCCTCTACGAACGGGCCGTTAGTTTCTATGCTAGTTTAGTTAATATTAACGCCTACCATCAACCCGGGGTAGAAGCAGGGAAAAAAGCCGCCGCTTCTATTCTGGATTTACAAAGAAAAATCGTGCAAGTTGTTCGGGAAACGGGAACTGCTCTCGACTTAGCCACTCTAGCGGCCAAAATCAGCGCTAGTGACCAAGTTGAAGCTATCTATAAAATCGTCCGTCATCTCCACGCTAATCAGCGCAGTTTAACTATTACTGGCGATTTAAGCAAACCGGAAACGATCCAAATCTCTGCACGCTAATCAGTTATCAGTTATCAGTTATCAGTTATCAGTTATCAGTTATCAGTTATCAGTTATCAGTT
>NZ_CAIP01000223.1 GCF_000297435.1 Microcystis sp. T1-4
CAAAGGGTTATCGGAATTTCTGACCTTTCTTCAATCGTTTCAAAATCTTCATTAAAGAGAGGTTCATCTTCCGTCTCAGAGAGGATGCTCTATTATGAAAAGCCAGTTATGATCTCCCGGGAGCAATTGGGTGACATTAGCACTGGGAGAGGAAGGCTATGCTTTCAGATTTACTCAACAAGGGGCAAAAGAGTTTTGGTACAAAATACCAAAACAATAGGGATTGGCAAAATTCTTGAAAAGAAAAAGAATGGTTAGGGGAAGTCTCAGCTATTCCCTGACAACAATCTTTAAGAGACTTAGAACCAGCCTACTCTAAATTTTTTGCCGCCTGTAAAGCGGAAATATAGACAATCAGCAAAATTTACAAAAATTGATAAATTAAAAGTAGTTTAGAGTCGTCCTTTACCATCGGAACCTGGGAAGGTTAAACTTTCTCGTTTTAAAAAGCGGAAATATAGACAATCAGCAAAATGTACAAAAATTGATAAATTAAAAGTAGTTTAGAGTCGTCCTTTACCATCGGAACCTGGGTCGGTCACGGTAATTAAAGACGCAACGGACTGCTATTTTATAAGTTTTGTTGTTGAGATTCAACCCGAAAACTTGCCGACAATGGGCGATTTCTAGGGATTGACTTAAGGATTGCCAGATTTGCAACTCTCTCAACAGGAGAAAAGATAGACGCACCAAAACCTTTAAAGAAACGATTAAAACGATTAAAGAAAGCCCAAAGAAATCTTTGTAGAAAGAAAAAAGGGAGCAAGAGAAGAGAGAAAGCCAGAAAACGAGTAGTTAAAATCCACGCTAAGATTAAAGATACTCAGGCTGATTTCTGGCAGAAACTATTCAATAAAATTGTTCGTGAAAACCAGAGGATAATTTTGGAGTATTTAAATACATCGGGAATGGTTAAAAATTCCAGTGTTCCTAGACTGGTTATAGCAAATTAGTAGTTTCAATGAGCCTAATCCCTTACATAGCCTAGAATCCAACAAAGCAAAAAGCTTTTTTTATTAAAATTGTTTTTTTGAATTCTAGTGAGCCTTACTTGGCAAGACTTGCGTGGATTATTTTCTGCTAAAATATCATGACTACTCTAGAAGAGCCAAAATTCCGAACTATCCCTTGCTATAGACTGTGTCAAGATTAAGACCTGGGCGGATAAATGTCCCGGTTCGGATGCAAGCAAAATAAACTAGAAAGAGCCTGGTTAAACTGGCGAAAAAGTATTCCTACCGCTAGTTGAGCCGGTGGCGAGATTTTCGGGACATTTGCGATGACAGGAGAAGAGATGAGGATGGCGACTCGATTAAATTTTTCTAGCGAGCGGTTTTCCCTACCCGGGTTAAAGCGTCTGCGGTCCTATCGCTCGGCCTGGTTGCGGGGAGATATCATTGCGGGGATCACCGTGGCGGCCTATCTCGTTCCCCAATGTCTGGCCTACGCGGAACTGGCCGGAGTACAACCGATCGCCGGATTATGGGCGATCCTACCGCCGCTGCTTATCTATGCGCTGCTCGGTTCCTCACCACAACTCTCCGTCGGGCCAGAATCGACGACGGCAGTAATGACCGCCGCCGCTATCATGCCCCTCGTCGCGGGAGATAGTAGCAACTACGCCAGTCTCTGTAGTCTATTAGCCCTACTCGTGGGGAGCGTCTGCTGCGTCGCCGCTTTCGCCCGGTTGGGGTTTCTCGCCGATCTCCTTTCCAAACCGATCCTCGTCGGCTACATGGCCGGGGTAGCGGTGATCATGATCGTCGGTCAGTTGGGAAAAATTAGCGGGATGTCACTGAAAGCGGAATCGCTTTTCGGACAGATCGGGGAATTTTCCCGACATTTATCGGAGATTCACCCACCAACTCTGATTCTTGCCGCCGGTGTTTTAATTTTTCTGCTAGTGGTACAACGTCGCTTTCCCAATGCCCCCGGTCCTTTACTGGCGGTTCTACTGGCCACATCGGCAGTATATTTGTTTCATCTGAACGAGCGAGGCATCGCCGTGATCGGGGAAATTCCCGCCGGTTTACCGAGTTTGAAAGTACCGATCGGCTTTTCTCCCCAGCAGTTCGTCTATTTACTCTCCTCGGCCATCGGTATCGCCCTCGTCGGCTATTCCGATAACGTCTTGACCGCGCGGGCCTTCGGGGCGAAAAACGACTATCGCATCGATGGCAATCAGGAATTACTCGCCCTGGGAGCGCTGAATATCGGTAACGGCATCATGCAGGGCTTTCCCGTCAGCAGTAGCGGCAGTCGCACGGCGATCGGCGATTCCCTGGGCAGTCGCTCGCAACTGTTTTCCCTGGTGGCTTTTCTGATCGTAATTTTGGTACTCTTGTTCTTACGCCCGCTACTATCCCTGTTTCCGAAAGCGGCCCTGGGGGCGATCGTAATTTATGCCGCACTCCGTCTGATCGAGATATCGGAGTTCAACCGTCTGCGTTGTTTCAAAACCAGTGAGTTCCGATTGGCGCTCGTCACCATGTTCGGTGTCCTGGCCACCGATATCCTCGTCGGGGTAGGCGTTGCCGTGGGGTTATCGGTGGTCGATCTGTTCACGCGGCTGATGCGACCACACGATGCGGTTTTGGGGGAAGTGCCGAATCTGGCCGGCCTGCACGACATCGAGGATTGGCAGGGCGCAACGACGATCCCCGGATTGGTTCTCTACCGTTACGACGCGCCCCTCTGTTTCGCCAACGCCGAGAATTTTCGCAAACGGGCAATAGCGGCGATCGAAGCGGAGAAAGTCCCCGTCGAGTGGTTCGTTCTCAATGCCGAAGCAATTCTAGATATCGATATTACGGCGGTCGATATGTTGAAAGAATTACATCGAGAATTAATCGGCCGTGGTATTACTTTTGCCATGGCGCGGGTGAAGCAAGATTTATATCAGCAATTAAAAAAAGGAGACCTATCCGAGACGATCTCGACCGAACGTATTTATCCAACCCTAGAAGAAGCGATCGAGGCGTTT
>NZ_CAIP01000222.1 GCF_000297435.1 Microcystis sp. T1-4
GGATCCACAGATTTCCATTATGAATAAAATCTTTTAAAAATATTATCCCAAAATCTGCCGACAAAAGCAAGCAAAATTTTGCCGATAATTGTTAAGTTTTGTTAACAAAGAAATACAGAGATCAGCAAGGTAAAAAAATCGAAGTCTCTTGCTGATCCTGTTTGTCGCTTAACCTTATGATTAGGTTAGGCGAATTGGCTCTTCTGGTTTTTGTGTGGAAGGAAGAAGAATAGGGATAATTTGGGTGCATCTCAATTTTGTCGAAATATCTATAGGACATTTTGGGCGCACGCGGTGCGCCCCTACCATTGGCGCAATAATATTATTGTAGGGGCGAATTGCATTCGCCCTCTTTGATTAACCCACCGCAAACCCTGTATATTCTCTGACTAGGGGTTCATGAAAGGCTAAAACAATATCTTCTTTAGGAACGCCTAAATTAACTAATTCATTGGCAATTCCCACCTCAGTGCCATCATGTTGTATCCAGATTTTACCCTTTTTAATATCGAGATGCAAAACACAACCATGATATCTTCGTCTATTTTTCCAGCCAACATACATCAATTGATAGTGATCGCCAACAGTATCAAAAATCAATTGTTGTTCAATCGGCTCTTTAGATGAACCTATCTGAGAATATTCAGTAATGACTTGCTTGACATAGTGACGATATTGTGCTAATTTTTCCATTCGACAATTACCTCCCCAATCGGATCATAAATAATCAGGTAAATTTGAAATCGTTTAACGACAGTTTGAATAAATCGCAATTCAAAAAAACTATAATAAATATCTAAGGGAACAGCTAAATATAACTGTCTTTTAGGTTCTTTTTCTTCTAAAGCAACACGATAATTAAAGAATTGTCCAATGGCAGTATGAAATTCTGAAATGCTGGATTTACCGATAAAACTTTTAATTTCAACGGCTATCTTTTCATTATCTTTTTCTGCGGCTATCAGTTGCTCTGCTCCTAAATCGACATACATTTCTACATCACCCACTTCAATCCTTAAAGGGTCATCCGTAATGATCCAACCCTCTTTTTCTAATCCTTTTCTCACTGCACCATGAAAACGATCTTTAGCAGACATGAATCTTAAGGTTAGCAGGCATAATAATTATTAATTATAACATTTAGTCATGATGAGCGATCCGGGGTGAGAACATCTCAAAACCTATTGACAATTAGCCAATTTTGTGATCCGCGTGGGCATTTCAAATGATGAGCTAAGACGTATTTAAACCGCTTATTCTTAGATTAGCCCCCCAACCCCCCACCCCCCCTGCCCCCCCGACATCGGGGGGGTATTGCCTCTTGCCCGATCTAAACAAGCAATTTGAATGACGAACAGCTTAACTAGCTGACATCCATCGTGATAAAATCGGCCTTGTCTTTCTTCTGCCAGCGCAACGCCGAGCGGCGGTATGTTGAGCTTATTTCCCCTTTTACTTTTTACTTGGTATAACTCGTGCAGGTTTTCATTTATCATACTCCCGAACTTACCCCCGTCCATACTCTACCCGATTGCGCCGTCGTTATCGATGTTTTAAGAGCAACAACCACGATTGCCACTGCCCTCAATGCCGGTGCAGAAGCAGTGCAAACCTTCAGCGATCTGAAAACCCTGATGCAGGTGAGCGATACCTGGCAACCAGAAAAACGTCTCCGGGCAGGAGAAAGAGGCGGCGCGAAAGTGGAAGGCTGCGATCTGGGCAATTCTCCCCTCGATTGTACCCCTGATTTAATGAAAGGTCGTCGTCTGTTTATCAGCACCACTAACGGCACCCGCGCTCTGCAAAGAGTGGAAGAATCCCCAATCGTGATCACTGCGGCGATGATCAATCGGCAAGCTGCCGTTAATTACTTATTGGATAGGCAGCCCGAAACCGTCTGGATTGTTGGCTCTGGTTGGGAAGGGGGTTATTCTTTGGAAGATACGGCCTGTGCTGGAGCGATCGCCGATGCGCTACAAGAACAATCGGGGCAAATGGCGATCGGTAATGATGAGGTTATCGCCTCGATCGCTCTTTATCGTCAATGGCAAAATGATCTTTTAGGAATGTTCCACAGTTGTAGTCATGGTCAGCGCCTCTTGCGTCTCCACTGTCAAGAAGATTTAAAATACTGCGCTAATATTGACTCTCTTGATGTTTTACCGATCCAAAAAGAACCGAGCATTTTAGTCAAACTTTAGACATTATCACCCAGAGAAAGGGTCATCAGTGCAGGTAGGAGTATCGATCCTACCCGGATTCCTTTATTTATAGTTTGCCAACCATGACTATCGATTCTTTACTGCAACCTTTTCAGCGTTTTGGTGTCAATCTCGGTTTAGAAAGAATAAAAAATCTGCTGGAGATTTTAGGCAATCCCCAAGATAAAATTCCGATTATTCATGTCACGGGAACTAATGGCAAAGGTTCAGTTTGTGCCTATCTATCCTCTATTCTCAGTACCGCCGGTTACAAAGTCGGACGTTATATTTCTCCCCATTTAATTGATTGGACAGAAAGAATCTCTATTAATGGCGAAAATATTGAAACCGCGACTTTAGAAAACCTGCTTAAATATATACAATCGCTTATCGATCCCCAGCAGGAAAGTCCTACTCAATTTGAGGTAATTACTGCCGCTGCTTGGCTGTATTTTGCTCAGGAAAAGGTGGATATTGCCGTGATGGAAGTGGGTTTAGGAGGAAGATTGGATGCGACTAATGTTTGCGCTCAACCTTTAGTTACTGTCATCACTTCTATTAGTCGGGAACATTGGCAAAATTTAGGTCCCACGGTTGCCGATATTGCCGGGGAGAAAGCGGGGATATTAAAAGCGAATTGTCCCGCAGTTATCGGACAATTACCGGAATCAGCGCAGGGGGTAGTTAGGGAGAGAATCAAGCTGTTAAATTGTCCAACGGTATGGGTAGAAGCTGCCGAAAAAATTGCCGATAATCGTGCTAAATATCAAGGTTTAGAATATCCTTTATCCTTAGCGGGAGATTTTCAATTAACTAATTCCGCTATAGCGATCGCTGTTGTTAATATTTTGCGTCAGCAAGGTTGGCAAATTAGCGATGAAGTCGTGCAGGAAGGAATGGCAAAAACTCGCTGGTTAGGACGTTTACAAACCGTTAATTGGTGTCAGCGAGAAATTTTAATAGATGGCGCTCATAATCCTGCTGCTGCGATTGGTTTAAGGCAGTATGTAGATAGTTTAAAGGCTCCAAAAATTATCTGGGTGATGGGAATTTTATCGACTAAAGATCATCGAGAAATATTCCAAGCTTTATTAAGAAAAGGCGATAGTTTATATTTAGTTCCTGTTCCTGATCATAGCAGTGCTAATCCTGAAACCTTAGCGGAATTAGCGGCTTCAATTTGTCCAGAATTATCTCACCTAGAGACTTGTTCTGATGTATTTTTAGGACTAAAAAAAGCCATCCAAGAATCTGCCGATAGTCAGATAATTCTCTGTGGATCGCTTTATTTAGTTGGTTACTTTTTAGGGAGTTTGTTTCAGGGAAAATAAAACATCAATTTTACTGGTGGTTTTATCAGGCATAGTGGCAGTAATTCCGATCCCACGTACCGATTCTAAAAAGGCCTTTGCTTCTGGGGTTAATTCCGTGGCAGGAAGATTATTAATTCCCCCTGCTTTAGCGATAATTTGCTCCACATCGATGAAGAAATAACCGAGATTATTTTTAGGCAAATTTGCGATCGATGCTTGGAAATTCTCACTTTTGCTAATCGGTTGATTCGGTTGCGGTTGATAGGGAATTCCGACGGTCATTTTTAGGGTATCATTATTAGCCCAAGCATAGGTTAAAAGTGCTTGTTCTTCCGCTTTCCATTCAGTCACATCTTGACCAGAAATTTGACTGTTTTTTATGGTGATAAAGGGAACAGTTTTCACCAATTCATTTAACTTATCGAGGGTAATTTTTGCCGCTTTCTGATCGCCGGTTTGCCAGATCATCATTCCCCCAAAACCTAACCCTCCCACTGCTTGCTGGTTGGGGATAATTCCGAAGGCAAATTCTCGATCCATCCAGTTAAAAACTTCTTTATCCGCGTCAAGGGTTGCCATCTGAAAATTCTCACGGATCTGACGCAGATAAGCTTGTAATTCTGGGTTGGTTTGGGACTGTTTTTCTGCTTCTTCCCATCCCTGTTTAAGATTATTACCGCTCCAGAGTGCGATGGTATCTCCAGGGAAATAATTTAAAACTTTATTTTTGCTAGGGGAAGGTAGGTTAGAAATAGTTTCAGGGGCCAGTTTAGCCACCATTTGTAATTGTAATCCCGTATCGGTGACACCCACTCCCGCAACAATATCCTGAATTTTTGCTAATTCTTGCCGACTTTGGGGGGATAAATTGGCATCTGGTCCCAAGATTGCGGCATAATCATCAATATAAATTGTTGCTAGGGTATTGGGTAGGTTGAGGGATTGGGAAAGCAGTTTTCTCACTTCCGGTTTACTGCTAAAAGATGGCTGTCCTTGATAGGTATTGATCGCCGCTTCTAACACCTTTTTATCGTAGGATATCAACAAAAAATCGCCAGTAACAGCAGTATAAATGGTGGTGTTATCCTGCCAATCTATAGCAGTAATTTTAATACCTTTGTAGTCACTGGTGCTAGTTTTGCGATTAACTTCTTGTCCTAGTTTTTTCTGGAATTCCGATGCTTTAATTTTATCTTTGATACCGATAACCGTTAATAATTCCGATTGTCCGGGGGTAGCTGCGGGAAGGAAAGCAAAGCTAATACTACCGATCCAAGGTTCGATATCCCGTTGATAATCAATCTTATCGGTGAAGATATTTTTCTGTAATTCTTCTAGTCCTTGACTAACCGCAGTTCGTGATTCTGGTGTACCATATTTAGCTAACACTGACCAAGCTTTTGCATCCGTGGAGACAAAACTACTAGCAAAGGCAGTTTCTGGGATAACTTTTGCCGATTGCAAGGGGGTGAATCTTTGCCAAGGTAGTTGTCCTCGTAGATAAAGATAGACACCTCCTGCGGTTACTGCTGTTAGTCCTAGGACGACTAAACAACCGGGTAAAAATGATTTTTTTGACATAGAATTGTGGTTTGGTTAAAAAGTTCCATACTTGGCGATCGATTTGTCTGCGGTTGTAGTCTCTAGAGTAGTCCTATTGTAGTTATCCTAATTATCTTATCTTATCCCCAAAGGTGACAGACAACATTTCAGCTAATTTTTCCGAAATTATTGCTAATTACCGAAGAAAATTGGCTCATTCTTGGTTAGCTTGCCAACCCACCCCTTGATTAATATTAGTCAACCCATTAGCCTCTAATTTTTCTGTTAATCCTTGTAAAATATTTGATACTAGCCAGGGTCCTCGGTATAACCAACCGGTATAAATCTGTAATAAACTCGCACCGGCGGTAATTTTTTCCCAAGCATCATCGAGAGAAAAAATACCTCCCACTCCAATTATTGGTAAATTGCCTTGGGTTTGCTGATAGATAAAACGGATCACTTCTGTGGAACGTTCCCGCAAAGGTTGCCCACTAATTCCCCCGGCTTCTTCAGTGATTGGTTTACCAGTTTCAGGCAGAATTGTAGTTTTTAATCCCGTGCGTTTAGTGGTGGTATTAGTAGCGACAATTCCGGCTAATTGATAGGAGAAAGCTAACTCAATAATCATTGTGATATCTTCCCATTCCAAATCGGGAGAAATTTTCACTAATAGTGGTTTTCTGCCTTGATTTTCTGTTTGTAAAATGTCGAGGATTTTATCGAGTTGTTCCCCACTTTGCAGGGAACGCAAACCGGGAGTATTGGGAGAACTAACATTAACGACAAAATAATCAGCATGGGGGAATAAATAGCGAAAACTGCCTAAATAGTCCTCTGGGGCCTTTTCTAGGGGCGTATTTTTCGATTTACAGAGGTTAATACCGATGGGAATCTGTCGGGGTTGTCGTTGCCAAGATTGCTGGAGAGTTGCCGCTAGAACCGGCGCACCGAGGTTATTTGCCCCCATACGGTTTAATCCCGCCAAATCTTTCGGTAAACGAAATAATCTCGGTTTTGGGTTGCCCGGTTGCCCTTCTAGGGTGACAGCACCCACCTCGGCAAAACCAAAGCCGAAATTATGCCAAAGTCCTGCCCCTAAACCGTCTTTATCGAATCCTGCCGCTAATCCGACGGGATTGGGGAAATTTAACCCCCAGAGGCTTTGAGATAGGCGAGAATCGCTAAAACTCAGGGATTCTGATAATTGTGAGATTAACCATTGTCCCCAAAATCCCCCCCGCGAGCGATCGATTTTTTGCAGAGTATTTAATAATTGTTTTTGTGTTCCCTCTAAATTGCCCCGAATAGCCTTGAAAGCTAGAGGATAAAAAGGTTTAATCGTATCAATTATATTTGTCATAATCAAGCGGGATTAAGGTGTAGGGTGGGTTAGGCAAGGACAAGTTATGTTTTTGACAAAAAATTTCAAATTTGCCGTAACCCACCTAGCATAATCTTTATAAACCTTGGCGAGGATTAAAAGTTTCGATCGCCCGTATTTTTTGATAAAGTTCTAATTCTTCGAGGCTAGGATTGGGAGGATTAACTAAGATAATTTCCACTAATTGATCGCCTCTTTCTCCTTGGGAAGTGGGATAACCTTTATTAGCCAAACGTAATCTTTGACCGCTTTTAACTCCCTTAGGAATCATCATTTTAACTAACCCGTCAATGGTAGGAATTTCTACAAAACCGCCCACAATTGCCTCGCTAGGAGTAATTGGTACTTGACAGACAATATCAGAACCTTGAATCCTAAAAAAAGGATGCCTAGCGATAGTTATTTTTAAATATAAATCGCCCCCTTCAATCCCCTGACCTTTGAGACGAATTTTCTGCCCATCGATCATAGCTGCTGGCATATCAACCTCTATTGATCTACCATCTTCCAGACGAATTCTTTGTCGGCCACCTTGATAGGCTTTCTCCAAAGGTAAAGTCAATTTTGCCTCCACATCTCGACGAGTTAAACGGGGAGAGGAGGCAATTTTAGCGCGCTTAGTATTAAGGTTATTAAAATCTCTAAACTTCCATAAATCCTGTTCTGTACGGGGTATTTTTCCATTCCCGTTACTATTGGCTTTTTCCCCCGGACGTATCCCGCGGCGCTTAATCCCCGTCAAGGAACGATTATACTCAACCCGTTTTTCTTCATCGGAGAGAACATCGTAAGCTTCATTAATATCTTTAAACTTTTCTTCGGCCGATTTATCCCCCGGATTGACATCGGGATGATATTGGCGCGCCAGTCGTCGAAAAGCCTTTTTTATCTCGTCACTGGTAGCCGTGCGAGATACTCCTAAAACATCATAATAATTAACTAATTGTGGCATATATTCAGTTATCAGTTATCAGTTATCAGTCATCAGTCATCAGTCATCAGTCATCAGTTATCAGTTATCAGATTTGAGTTCTAAGTGAGCAGTATGTATTAAGCGAGCAGTATTAAATAGTAGTTTCCCACTGTTTTTTTACTGATTACTGTTTACTGATTACTGTTCCCTGATCACTGATTAAAACCAATCATCATCGTCATCATCCCAGTTATTTTGGGTGGGGATATTGCGGGAACGATTGCCGCTGCTGCGGTTACTTTTACTATTGTTATAACTTTTTTCCTCCGAACGGGGGGGACTTTGCCAATCGCTATCGCGGCCATTGTAGTAATTGTCCTGATTGCGGGGGCGATAACTATCTTGATTAGCCGAATAATTGGGTCGATAATCACTTTGATAACCCGGTGTAGTGGGACGATAATCCTGACGATAACGATCGCGACGCGGTTCGGAGGGAAGATCATCTTCCTTATCTCCAGTAAAAGTCTTGCGAATAGCGCTAAAAAAGCCCTCGTCTTCCTCGTCGTATTGTAGCCGTACCTCGCGATTTAATTCATAGATAACATCCTGTAGGTCCGCCTGGGCGCGATCGAGGCGACGGTCATCATTTTTCTCCAAAGCGTCGATAATTTCCGTACTCAAAGACTCAATTTGACGACGATAGGAACGGGTGAACTCATTACCAAAATCGAGAGTAACATCTTTTAAGCGTCGTTGGGCTTGATCCACCAGAGAGCGGGCGCGATTGCGTTTATCGACCTTTTCGCGACGGGTACGATCTGCTTCGGCAAATCGGGCAGCATCGCCGATCATGCGGTTAATTTCCCCTTCGCTGAGGGTAGAAGCGCCTTGAATGGTGACACTTTGCTCCCGTCCGGTCATTTTATCCCTAGCGGTGACTTGTAGAATGCCGTTAGCATCGATATCGAGGGACACCTGCACTTGGGGAATACCCCGGGGTGCGGGGGGGATACCGGTTAATTTAAAACGTCCCAGGGATTTATTATCGCTGGCCATTTCCCTTTCCCCCTGCAAAACGTGAATTTCCACCACAGTTTGATTATTTTCGGAAGTGGAAAAAAGGTCAGATCTGCGGACGGGAATAGTGGTATTGCGGGGGATTAACTTTTTCATCACACCGCCGATGGTTTCTAAACCCAAGGATAAAGGGGTCACATCGAGGAGCAGCACGTCTTTGACCTCGCCGCCCAAAATTCCCGCTTGAATAGCCGCCCCGACCGCTACAACCTCATCAGGGTTAACATTTTGATTGGGTTCCCTATCGATAAAACTCCGCACCAAATCCTTCACCACCGGCATCCGCGTGCCGCCGCCCACCAGTACCACTTCGTCTAGTTGGACGGGGGACAAACCGGCATCGGAAAGGGCCCGTTTGAGAGGACGACGGAGACGACTGATTAAATCGCCACATAATTCCTCAAATTGGGCCCGACTCAGGCGAGTTTCGATGTGTTTGGGCCCGTCTTCCGTGGCGATGATAAAGGGTAGATTAATATCGGTGACACTGACCCCAGACAGTTCAATTTTGGCTTTTTCTGCCGCTTCTGTCAGTCTTTGTAGTGCTTGCCGGTCTTGGCGCAGCTCCACGCCTTCCTGTTCCAAAAATTGATTGGCTAACCAATCGACGATTCTTTTATCGAAATCATTACCGCCTAATTGGGTGTCGCCACTGGTGGCCTTCACCTCAAAAACGCCGTCCCCCACTTCCAGGATAGAAACATCAAAAGTACCGCCCCCCAGGTCAAAAACGAGGATTTTCTTGCTTTCCTGTTCATCGAGACCGTAGGCAAGGGCAGCGGCGGTGGGTTCGTTGAGAATCCGCAGCACTTCTAACCCGGCGATTCGGCCGGCATCCCGGGTGGCTTGACGTTGGGAGTCGTTAAAATAGGCGGGGACAGTGATGACGGCCCCGGTGACTTCTTCCCCTAGATAACGGCTGGCTTCTTCGGCTAATCGGCGTAAAATTAGGGCGGAAATTTCTTCGGGGGCGAATTCTTTTTGCAGACGGGGGCATTTAATTTTGATACTGCCCATCTCATCCCGGCGGATGGTGTAGGGGACGCGCTTCGATTCGGGGTTTAATTCCGAGTAGCGACGACCTATGTAGCGTTTGACTCCATAGTAGGTGTTCTGGGGATTGAGTACCCCTTGTCGCCGGGCCATTTGACCGACCACTAACTCCCCATCTTTATTAAAACCGACCACAGAAGGGGTGGTTCTCATGCCTTCCGAGTTGGCGATGACCACCGGCTTTCCGCCTTCCATCACGGCGACGACGGAGTTAGTTGTCCCTAGATCAATGCCTACTACTCTACCCATGCTTGTTTTTGTCTCCCCCTAGATTTCGATAACTTCGGGACTTTTACCTTCGATCGATAGTTTAAATCGCTTAATGCTTGTTGACAATATTGTATCGAATTGTCTTAGGTTCTCGCTCTCCCTTGGGGCAATTGAGGGTGTGATTACCGAAGTGGTCTTTTAGCGACTCTGGCGATCGAGCTTGGGGGGTTTTAAATAGGGTCTGCGGCAAAAAGTTTTTCCTGGGGGCAGAGTGTGGGGTGTAGGGTGTGGGGTGTGGGGTGTGGGGTGTGGGGTGTGGGGAGTTTTCTCAGTGAACTGATAACTGATAACTGATAACTGATTCCAGCGGCGGCTGACAGGAAATAGAGATTCTTTCCCCTGTACTGGGATGATTGAAAAGGATTTGATTAGCATGGAGATAATAACCACAATCTCCCGGGACTGCATCCGGTCGCGGTAATCCCCCCGGACCATACAAGGGATCACCGATTAAGGGATAGCCAAAAAAGGCCAGATGAATGCGAATTTGATGGGGTCTGCCCGTAAAAATTTGTACTTCTAATAGGGTACTATCGGGATGTTTTTTTAAGACTCGACCATCACTGCGGGCCGATAACCCATCTGTGAGCGCACCGTAAACGTAGCCTAAAATGGGATGGGCGATTTGACCGATCGCTTGATTAATACTAAAATTATCCGGTATGTCGCCCCGACCCACTAAAGCTCGATATATTTTGGTAATTTTCCCCTCTCGCATCTGTTGACTCAATTTAGCTCTAGCGGGCTTTGATTTCGCCATTAAGACTATGCCGGAAGTGCCGCGACCAAGACGATGAATTGGATAGGGAGTGACCTCGGCATAATGCTGATGTACCAAATGGATAAGAGTATGTTCGAGAAATCCACCCCCCGCTAACACGGGTAATCCCGAAGGTTTCGCCACCACTAACACCTCGGCATCCTCGTAGAGTACCTCAAAAAAGAGCGGTACATCCGGTTCTGTCCAAGGCGGGCGCTGATAGCTCAATTGCTGCCCGATTTCTAAGACTGTATCGGGACTAGCGGGACGACCGTTGACGAGAATTGCTGCTGATAAAATGCGATCGAGCCATTCTTCTGGGCTAGAATGGGGATATTTGCCCGCATAGTAGGCTAATAAGCTTAATCCTGCCTGATTTTTGCTAATTTTATCTCGATAAATCCAACCTTGATTGGCCATTGGGGAAGTGGGGTAGTGGGGAAGTGGGGTGTGGGGTGTAGGGTGTGGGGTGTGGGGTGTAGGGTGTGGGGTGTGGGGTGTAGGGTGTGGGGTGTGGGGTGTAGGAAGAATAAATAAAAATAATCTCCTGACTCCTGACTCCTGACTTCTGACTCCTGACTTCTAACTCAATGTTCGACAAAGATAAGCAAAAATTATTCATTGACTCCAAAAACTTGAGAATATTTAAATTAATATTCCGCAATATTTACAAATTCTTAAAAATTAATTGAGAAAGATTTTTATTTAACAACGATGTTACAATGGTTCTAGCGATTTTACCGAATTTCATAGTGGGCTATTCTGTGCTTTTTTGGGCAGCAAAGGTTGAAACCCTTGCCACACCTAGAAGGTGATCCCAATTAAGACGGTTAAATCAGTCAATTTCACCCACAACGATGATCTTTTTTTTATGTAGTTTTATTGCAAAAAAAAAGTTTTTTTAGTACAAAAAGCACAAAGTATGCAGGGGTAGTTATGGCAGAGTGGGAAGTGGGGAAGTGGATGTGGGATGTGGGGTGTGGGGTGTGGGGTGTGGGATGTAGGGTGTGGGGTGTGGGGTGTAGGGTGTGGGGTGTGGGGTGTGGGGTGTAGGGTGTGGGATGTAGGGTGTGGGGAGACGGAGTAGGGGAGCAGGGAGAAAAAACTGATGACTGATGACTGATGACTGATTACTGATAACTGATTACTGATAACTGATTACTGATAACTGATTACTGAACCCTCATAGATTTTTACTTAACTTTATGTCTTTGGTAATTTGTACAGGTTTTCATGATTCTAGATTGACCGAGAATTTTTTAGGACATCTGGGGAGCAAATCGGTCAAATTAAGTCCCTATATTATTATTTCGCCGTTTGCTTGCTTAAATGAAGCGTTTTCACCGGGAGAAGACCTAACCTTAATTGGATTTAGTGCGGGGGTGGTAAATGCGATCGCTTTAGCTCATTATTGGCAAGCTCAAGGGGCAAAAATTGCAGCTTTAATAGCTCTGGACGGGTGGGGAGTGCCATTAATCGGTAATTTTCCCATTTATCGCCTGAGTCACGATTATTTTACCCATTGGAGTTCCTGTTTACTGGGTAGCGGTCAAGAAAATTTTTATGCAGATCCACCTGTAGATCATCTTAGCCTCTGGTCGTCCCCCGATCGAGTTACCGGTTGGTCTGTCAATGGTAATTTTGTCCAGCGGACCACAGCGTTAACTTTTTTATCTCAAATCGGTCGGGCGAGAATCAATTAAGTATAATTAGCTAGTCCCCTCCCCATCTTTCCTATTTCTTTACCGCTGCCGACTCATGAGTACATCCGTCCCAAGTTCTTCGATTCTCTTGGTGGGAATTGAGGAGAATATGGCTAAACTAGCTAGTGGAGACTTGAAAGAAGCAGGTTATCGCCCCCTGATTGTGCCTAGCCTTGATATAGCTTTCCCAGAAGTGGAAAGTTGGCAGCCAGCGATGATTATACTCGATCGCTGCCTGGCGGCGGAGGCTGGTGTGAATTTTTGTCGTCGTTTACGTTCTCAGGGAAGTCGAGTTTATATTATTTTGTTAGTATCTCAAGAAACCCTAGAAGAACGTCTCGCCTGTTTGGAAGCGGGAGCCGACGATTATTTTCTCAAACCCTATAATTCGCAATCTTTTGTCAAATTAATCCGTTTTTATCTGCAGCCTCTGGAAACTATCCCCGAACAATTGCGCTTCGGTGACTTAGTATTAGATTTAGCCAGTCGTCGTCTCTCCTATAAAAACAAAAATATTGAGTTGACGATGAAAGAATTTGAACTGCTGCGCTACCTAATGATTCACCCGAAGGAAGTATTATCAAGGGAGCAAATTCTCGAAAATGTCTGGGGAGACGAATTTCAAGGAGAATCAAACGTTATTGAGGTGTATATTCGCTATTTACGCCTGAAGATGGAGGCTGGTGGTCAAAAACGCCTCATTCATACCGTGCGTGGTGTGGGCTACGTTTTACGGGAATCTTAACAGTAATCAGTAATCAGTGATCAGTGATCAGTGATCAGTAGATTGCTTTTATTTAATCTCCCCACACCCCACACCCCACACCCCACACCCTACACCCCACACCCTACACCCCACACCCCACACCCTACACCCCAGACCCCGCCACCCTAGTCAAGTTCTGCTATTCGATCTCGATGGAGTTGGGGGAATCTAGAGGAGGGGTGGAACCCCCCGGGGTGATAGTTTGACGGTATTGACGATAAAGACGATCGCGCCAAGCAAAAAAGCCCTCGTAGGCGCTATTATCGGCTAACCCTGGAATCCCCTTGCCTTGCAATTCCCTGGGTAAGTGGAGATAGGAACCCTGGGGAAACTGAAGCAGTACACTTAATCCCGCCACGGCCAAATCGGCTAAACTGGGCTGATCCCCGACTAAATAGGGACGATTGGTTAAAATGAGGTTCAAAGCCTCTAAATCCTGTTGTAGCCCCTTTTTTGCGGTATTGATAGCATCTTTTCCCAGACCTACACCCGTTCCCAAAATATCAATTAATTCCCCCGGCATAGAACCCAGCAACAAGCGCATCAAATCGGGAGTTTCCTGGGGTAAAAAAGCGGTACGAAAGTTTTTATTTTGGGCAAAAGCGCCGAGAAAAGCGGTTCTTCCCTTTAATCCGAGGGATTCATCGGCCCATTCTTCGATTAATAAACATTGACCCCGTTGTAGGGGGTCTGTGGGGATAATTGGTTTTTCGGGATACTTGCGATCGAGATAAAAAGCAATCTCCGTCGAGTCAGCGATATAGGTATCACCATCCTTGAGGACGGGGACCTGGCGCTGTCCGGAAAGACGGAATAATTCCAATTGTCCCACCCCTGGCACCACGTCCTTTTTTTTATAGGCAAGTCCCTTATAGTCGAGAATGAGACGGACTTTCTCACAATAGGCAGATAATTCAAATTGGTAGAGTTCTAGCATGGGATGATATGGCCTCTCGATAAATCAGTTTCTCCCCGATTACTCTAACCCTATCGGGCATCAATTGCCTAAACTTAAAGACTTTACTCCGATTTTATCCGAACACTTGTACTAAAAACGAGCCAGACGAAAAAATAATCTTTTGCTAATTTTAGGAATTAGGCTTGGTACTCTTAGAGAAGATAGACTAGATCCAGCAACCTGAACTAAATAGTGCCACGCTTTTAGGCTAGGATATTTTCAGGCACTAAAGGCTAAGAATAACTTATATATTCTGGCAAGCGGACTAGCGAGAGACCAATAGCATACCGCTATAGTAGAGGTGTGCGAGAGCTGGCTCCTTTCTCGGATCAGAGGTTACTATGCAATTATCCATCGACGTTTTTAATGACGTAGTTCACTATCTCGACAGCCACGAAGAAAAATTACGGATCAAAAAATTAATCTTTTGTATCTGTAAAAAATATTGGGAAAATGATCCTAATATTTTAAACCCTGTGGCTATGGAAGACTTGGTGAAGGAGTTAGTGCGGCTCCAAACCAGTAAAGAACAATTAACTTTTTCTGTTTATAAATTAGTTAAAACCCTCAATCGTCCTCAAGTTTATCGGAGCGTAGCCACGGTTATTATCGAGCAAATCAGTCAATTATATAGTAATATTGATGCCACCCATGACACTCAATTATTACCAGTAGAACTCGAAGTTAACCCTAGCTTTAGCACCGTTAATAATGATGTCAACAACCAGGAAGACAATTTATTAAGACAGGTGGTTAGTAGCCTAGAAAATCATCGAGAGAAGGCGAGAATTCAAAAACTAATGTTTGCCGCTTGTAAAAATCGTTGGGAAAACGATCAAGCGGTGATTAATAGTTATGGCTTAACCAATATTATTTTAGAACTGCAGCGAAACAATCCCAATTTCCTCAGCTTGGGACAAACTCTCAACCAAATTGCCGAAAATATTAATAAAAAAGCTCTCTACCTAGGACTAGCCGATATTATTCTTACCCAGCTAGAGCCTCTTTACGACACTAATAAGGATGAGGAAGAAGAGGAGGAGAATAATGAGTCAAAAAGTCAAATCTTGAACCCTCAGCTAGTTCATCTAAATAATGATTCTGATTCTGCGACTAAAACCGCATCTTTCTCCCCATCTAGAAGTGAACCTGTGGATTTTGCCGCTGGGGTCATCGATATAAATGAACCGCAATTAGCCATGGAATTGCATTTTGCCGAGCCAGCTTTCTTAAATAAAAACCCCAGGAATTTCCCACAAATTCCTGCCTACGACCCCTTTGAAATTCGTTTAGAAATTTTCCAGTATGCTAATCCTTTACGAGCCAAAATATTGATTTTCTCGCTCCTATTTCATCCTTGGGACCGGAGCGGTCAAGATTGGTCAATCCTGCGAAGTTATACCCTAGAAGATTTACTACAACAACTGATCCAAAGCAGCAAATCTCTCAAGGATATCGAAATTGAACTATACAATATTGCTCAAAACCAAATGGATAGGGATGCTTACGTTCAGACCGCCAGTATTCTGGTGCAAGCTTTACAAAAAATTCTTTAATTTTTTACCCAAATTTCTCTGGATATTCCACCTATGAAACCCACCGAATTAATTGCCCGTTATGCCGCAGGAGAAACTCAATTTAGTGGCTTAAGATTACCAGGAGTTAATTTAGTTGGTGCTGACTTAATTGGCATTGTTTTAAATGAAGCAGATCTACACGGAGCCAATCTTCTCTTTACCTATCTTAACCGGGCTAATCTCGCTCAAGCTAATCTGGTGGCAGCTAATTTAAGCGGTGCTAGTCTCAACCAAGCTGACTTAAATGGGGCAGATTTACGCAGTGCCAATTTACACGGAGCGCTGCTACAAGGGGCTAATCTTCGTGATAGCGATATAACCCTAGCGACTTTACTTGATGCTAACTTAATCGGTGCGGATTTACGGGGGGCTGATTTAAGTGGTGCTAACCTGACTGGTGCTTGTTTGCGGGGAACAAATATGCGTCAGGAAAAGAAGAATCATAACACTAATTTACAAGGTGCTAATTTCTACCGCACCGACCTGCAAGGGGCTAATATGAAAGGAGTTGATCTGGTGCGAGCTAATCTAGTAGGAGCCAATTTAAAGGAAGCTAATTTGTGCAATGTTGACCTCAGAAAAGCGGATTTAACTAATGCTAATCTCCAAGATGCTTTACTTGCTGATGCTAATTTAATCGGGGCTTGTTTAGTGGGGGCAAATCTAGCGGGAGTCAATTTAGTGCGCTCAAAAATGAGCGATACGGAGGCAATGGGTGCAAATTTCCATAGTGCAATTATGACTCAAATAAAACTCGATCGAGCTAATCTTAGTCAAGCTAATTTTCAAGGGGCAAGAATGAATCATGCTGACTTAAGAAGGGCTAATCTTTCAGGAGTTAATTTCAGCGAAGCGGATTTAGTTGATGCTTTCTTTGCCAGAGCCAATCTCACCGGTGCCGATTTAAGTAATGCGAATCTAACTCGTGCCGAGTTAATGAGTGCTAATCTAATGGGAGTTAACCTCCGTGGTGCAACTATGCCCGATGGCCGGATTAATAAGTAGGGGTTGCTGAATATTAGACTGGACTAACGCCAAAGCGTCTTTAATTGCTTTGTCTTTACGTTGTCTTGATACTTTAAGGTGAAGCTTGGCAACCTTTGTCCGTTGCTTGTGATAGTTATTAGACTGTTTTTTCCCTTTACGAAACTTTTTGGATAACCGTCGTTGTGCTTTTTTTAGTCGTTTAACGAACACAAGAGTTAGGCACAAACTGAGAAGTTCTGATAGCTTCATCTAGTCTTTGGTATTGTTCTGGTGTCCCGTTTTTTAACTTCGCTTCTACGACTAGCATTGATTAATCCTCGACCCTGGATAAATTAAGTATAATACAGTTTACCTACAAATGATAGAATTAAAATCGTGCTTCGCAGTCAATATCCTGGTCGGCTTTCATCCCCCGCAAAGGTTGATGTCTTGTCGAAAAATTTAGCGGGGGCATTCATCCGACATTTAAGGTAATGATCGATATCAACCTGGAACCACTCCCCATCTAATACCTGTTCGAGGGAGAAATGAGGCTCTACAGGAAGGAATTGCGTCGCCAGTGACAGCTTTCGCTTGTATTAAAGTTTTCCGAGCGTTCGAGTAGGCTTTTTGAAAATAATCCCGCGCATGGTTGCTGAGAGTAGCGGTTTCTAGCCACTCTCCTAGTTGAGTTCGGAAACTGGCGATTTCTCCTACCCAGTGACAGACGTTTCCTTCTCGCTCCTGTTCCGATTTGTGATAGGCTAACTTAAGAAAGTGTTCGATAAGCTGGGTTAATAAACTCTCTACGGCCTGTCTGTCACTTTTCCCCCATGCACTCCACTTCCTCGATCAGATTTTCCCAGTCCACCTCATCAAACTTTTTTAGCTTTAAAAGTTGGGCGGTTTTTGAAGCCCAGAGAACAAAATCCTGATCGTATAAGGCTTTCATTGATAAAGCTGTTTCTACTGCCATAGTTTCGTTCCAACTGATCATAAAACTATGTCTTTAGCTTAACTTTACTAGCGCAAACCCTTGTAACTTTTTTGTCCTTTACTAGGCATTGTAACTCGATCTCATCAGACGTTATACAATAAATCTTGTCCCTCGATCGCATTTTCCCATGACTACCCCCTTCACTGCCGCAGAAATTGCCTCAGAAGGCATCAAACCCGAAGAATACGAAGAAATAGTCAAGAGACTGGGAAGACACCCCAACAAAGCCGAATTAGGAATGTTTGGCGTGATGTGGTCGGAACACTGCTGTTATAAAAACTCCCGGCCGCTGCTCAAACAATTCCCCACCACCGGCGAAAAAATTCTCGTTGGACCGGGAGAAAATGCCGGAGTAGTGGATTTAGGCGATGGATTGCGATTAGCCTTTAAAATCGAGTCCCATAATCACCCTTCGGCCGTGGAACCCTTACAAGGTGCCGCTACCGGAGTCGGAGGCATCCTGCGGGATATTTTTACCATGGGGGCCCGTCCCATTGCTATCCTCAACTCCCTCCGTTTTGGTAACTTGCAAGATGCCCGCAATCGGCGCATTTTTGCCGGAGTCGTGGAAGGAATAAGTCATTATGGCAATAGTGTGGGCGTTCCCACGGTGGGCGGTGAGATATACTTTGATAATGCCTACAATGGCAATCCCCTCGTTAATGCCATGGCTTTAGGGCTAATGGAAACCCAGGAAATCGTTAAATCTGGGGCAAAAGGCCTAGGAAACCCGGTTTTATACGTTGGTTCTACCACCGGCCGCGACGGTATGGGAGGGGCGAGTTTTGCCAGTGCCGAATTAACCGATAAATCTATGGATGACCGGCCCGCGGTGCAAGTGGGCGACCCTTTTCTGGAAAAATCCCTGATAGAAGCTTGTTTAGAGGCATTTAAGACCGGCGCGGTGGTGGCGGCCCAGGATATGGGGGCCGCTGGGATCACCTGTTCTACCTCCGAGATGGCGGCCAAGGGAGGGGTGGGAATTGAATTAGACCTGGATAAAATCCCCGTCCGGGAAACCGGGATGGTTCCCTACGAATATCTGCTATCGGAATCCCAAGAAAGAATGCTATTTGTGGCGGAATCGGGACGAGAAGGCGAATTAATCGAGATTTTCCATCGTTGGGGACTTCAGGCTGTGGTCGCTGGCCAGGTAATTGCAGAACCGATCGTCCGTATATTATTTAAAGGGGAAATTGCCGCCGAAATTCCTGCCACGGCCCTGGCCGATAATACTCCGATTTATCATCGGGAATTACTAACAGAACCGCCGGAATACGCCCAAAAAGCTCAATTATGGCAAGATAGCACGATTCCTATTCCCGAATCCTATAACGAGATTTTATTAAAACTGCTGGATAGTCCCTCGATTGCCTCAAAACGCTGGGTTTATCGTCAATATGATCATCAAGTCCAGAATAACACCGTTATTCTCCCCGGGGGGGCCGATGCGGCCGTGATTCGCGTGCGTCCTCTGGGTGCTAATCCCGCCAATTCTCGGCGAGGTGTAGCGGCGACTACAGATTGTAATCCGCGATATGTTTATCTTGATCCCTATAACGGAGCTAAGTTGGCCGTGGCGGAAGCGGCCAGAAACCTTAGCTGTGTTGGGGCTGACCCCATTGCTGTCACGGATAATCTCAATTTCGGAAGTCCAGAGAATTCAATCGGTTATTGGCAATTAGCCACTGCTTGTCAGGGTATTGCCGAAGCTTGTCGGGAAATGAATACACCAGTAACTGGGGGTAATGTCTCTTTGTACAACGAAACCGTTGATGCAGCTGGCAGCCCCCAGTCTATTTATCCGACTCCCGTGATTGGTATGGTGGGATTAGTGCCGGATATCGGGCAAATTTGCGGCCAAGGTTGGCAAAAAGCGGGGGATTTAATCTATATTTTGGGTTTTTCCTTGCCAACTATCGGCGCATCGGAGTATTTAGCCGTTATTCACGGTTTGGTGACGGGAAAACCGCCGGTAATTGATTTTGAGTTAGAAAGAAAGGTACAAGCGGCCTGTCGTCGGGGAATTCGCGCCGGTTGGGTGAAATCTGCCCACGATTGCGCGGAGGGGGGTTTAGCCACTGCTCTGGCAGAATGCTGTATTAGTGGCCAATTAGGGGCAGAAATTGACCTTTCTTGGCAGCATCAGGGACGTTTTGACGCGGTGTTATTCGGGGAATTAGCTAGTTGCATTATCGTCTCCGTTTCCCCCGAAAATCAGCAAGATTGGGAAGAATACCTAAAGACACAATTAGGAGACTATTGGCAAATAACTGGCAAAGTTAGCGAAAAAAGCGATAATCTTTTAATTCTTGACCGGGATAAACAACCGGCGATCGATGTTAGTCTAGAAACTATACAGCAAGTTTGGTCAAAAGCGATCGAAAGAAGACTTTAGGGAAGTAAACAGGAGTCGGTCGTCGGGAGTGAGGAAATGGGGAAATGGGGAAATGGGGAAATGGGGAAATGGGGAATTTCAGCTAAAACCCTAAAACCCCAAAACCCTAAAACCCCAAAACCCCAAAACCCCAAAACCCTAACACCCTAAAACCCCAAAACCCAACACCTGATAACTGTTCCCCATCCCCCAAATCCCCATCCCTCAAATCCCCATAAATAAGGTGTTAAAAAGAGATTAAGATAAGTTAAGATTTTGTCTCAAAAGTAGCCCCAAGCCCCAACCTTCCCATGTCTAGCCATCCCGACTCATCCCTATTCTTGAACCGCGTCGATAAGCCTGAAGAAGCCTGTGGAGTTTTTGGACTCTATGCCCCCGAGGAAGAAGTAGCAAAACTGACCTATTTTGGACTCTATGCTCTGCAACACCGAGGACAGGAATCGGCAGGTATTGCCACCTACGACGGGGAAACGGTGCATTGTTACAAGGAAATGGGCTTAGTTTCCCAAGTTTTTAGCGAAACTGTCCTTAAAACCTTGCCCGGTACTCACGCCGTCGGTCATACTCGTTACTCTACCACCGGTTCTAGCCGTCGGGCCAATGCCCAACCTGCTGTGATCGAAACCCGTTTGGGTAAACTTTCCCTAGCACATAACGGCAATTTAGTCAATACTTTTGAGTTAAGAAATGTATTAGAAAAGCGCGGTTGTGATCTCGTCACCACCACCGACTCGGAAATGATCGCCGTCGCTATCGGGCAGGAAGTGGATAGTGGCAAGGATTGGATAGAAGCGGCGATCGATGCCTTTAGCTATTGTAGCGGGGCCTACAGCCTTGTTATCGGCACACCGACGGGAATTATCGGGGCGCGAGATCCCAATGGTGTCAGACCGTTAGTAATTGGGGTTTTGCAAGAAGAAGGCAATCCCCCCCGTTATGTTTTGGCTTCGGAAACCTGCGGATTAGATATTATCGGGGCCGATTATCTGCGGGATGTGCAGCCGGGGGAATTAGTTTGGATTAGTCAAGATGGCTTATCTTCGGTGGATTGGGCCATTAAACCGGAGAAAAAATTATGCGTTTTCGAGATGATTTATTTTGCTCGTCCCGATAGCATTGTTCACGAGGAATCTTTATATACTTATCGGGTACGTTTGGGGGAACAATTAGCCAAAGAGTCGCCGGTAGAAGCAGATATGGTGATGGGAGTTCCCGATTCGGGTATTCCGGCTGCGATCGGATTTTCGCGCATTTCTGATATTCCCTACGCGGAAGGATTGATTAAAAATCGTTATGTGGGACGGACTTTTATTCAACCAACCCAACACATGAGAGAGTCGGGGATTAAGATGAAATTGAATCCTTTAAAGGATGTTTTACAGGGAAAAAGAGTTATTATTGTTGATGATTCGATCGTGCGGGGAACCACTAGCCGGAAATTAGTTAAAGCTTTACGCGATGCCGGAGCAAGAGAAGTTCACATGAGAATATCTTCACCTCCGGTGACTCATCCCTGTTTTTATGGCATTGATACGGACAATCAAGAGCAGTTAATTGCGGCAACTAAATCGGTGGCGCAAATTCAGGCACAAATCGGGGTGGATAGTTTAGCTTATCTCAGTCACGATGGGATGTTAACAGCAACGAAAGAAGATCCGAAAACCTTCTGTACTGCCTGTTTTAATGGCGATTATCCGATTCCTGTACCTGATAATGTTAAGCGATCGAAGTTGATTTTAGAAACAGTTAAATAGCCTCAAGGCTAAATCCTCTGAAAACAATCGGCAATTTCCTGGGGAGTTAAAAGAGAATTAGGATAACCGGAAAGTTGTCCTAATTTTTGTGCCAATAAAACTGCTTGGGGTGGAGTTAGATAGGTTTTGGCTAAGAGATCGGTTTGATGATAAGCTTGCCGGATTGGGGCATCTAAAAGGATAGTTCCTTGGCCCATGATAATTACTCTTTCGGCGTATTCTGGCATTAAATAGAGGTGATGGGTGATCACAATCACCGTTTTGCCCATCTGGTGTAATTGACGACTGACCTCTAAAATTGCCTTAGCCCCTTGGTAATCTTGGCCGGTGGTGGGTTCATCGAAAACAACTATACGCGGTTCCATGGCTAAAATTGCCGCAATCACTACCCGCGCTCGATCGCCTTTCGGCAAGGAGAGAGGATGATAGGAGCGATATTCTAGCAATCCCATGGCTTCTAGACTTGCTTCCGTGCGTTGGATAATGATTTCTGGAGAATAACCGAGATTAGTCAGGGCAAATGATACTTCTTTCTCCACAGTGGTGTTAAAAATCTGATTATCGGGATTTTGGGCTACATAACCGATCGAGCGAGCTAAATCACTGACAGAAAAGCTACCGGTCGAACGTCCGTCAATCATAACTTGACCAGTGGTTGCCGAGAGAAGATTGAGAAAATGCTTGACTAAAGTGCTTTTTCCTGCGCCATTTTGACCGATAATCAGCAGATATTCCCCTTCGGCAATATCGAGGGACACATCCCGCAAAGCGGTAGTACCATCGGGGTAGGTATGGCAGAGATTTTTTACCCTCAGTATGGGGTTTAAGGGGTCAGAAACCGACGATAAGGGAGGGTTTGGTGTTATTTGATGATAAAAGGATTTAAGCTCATTTAAACGGGCAAAACCGCGGTCTAGGGTGACAGGAATGGAATCGATCTCGCGTAGCGAGCGCGTTGCGACCGCCCCGATTTTTTGATTGATCAAGGCAAAAGTAGTGGCCACTTGCGGGGGACGCAGGGCATTTTCCTGTAAAAGTTGTACTTGGGAGTAGATATCTGCCGGGGTTCCCATGGCTTCGATCGCACCTTCCCTTAATAGTACAAGGCGATCGGCATATTCGGCCATTTCCTCGGCTGCGTGGGAGACCATCACAATAGTGACACCGAGATGGCGATTTAACTCCTTAATGGTGGCGAAAACTTCCTGGGATCCCACCGGATCCAGTTGGGAGGTGGGTTCATCGAGAATTAACAAAGCGGGCTGAACTGCAAGGGCAGCGGCGATCGCTAATCGTTGTTTTTGTCCTCCCGATAGTTCCCCCGGCGATTTTTTTTCCATTCCCTCTAACCGGACTGCCGCTAAAACTTTGGGAATGCGCGCTTTAATTTCCTCTCGCGGTAGCCGTAAATTTTCTAAGGTAAAAGCGATTTCATTTTCTATCGAAGTGGCTAAAAGTTGCGTTTCGGGATCTTCAAATACTGCCCCCACATAGCGGGCCAAGGTGCTAACGGGATGGGTTAAAGTATCTAAACCGGCTACTGTTGCATAACCAAAAAAACGCCCTCCGTAGAATTGGGGGACAATACCGTTAAGAGTTAAACAGAGAGTAGTTTTTCCTGCACCTGTGGGCCCGATAATACCTAAAAATTCTCCTCGATGAATTGCTAAAGAGATATTTTTAAGCACTAGATTGGAGGATTCGGGATAAATATAGGAAACTTTCTCTAATTGGGCGATGATTTCCATTATCGGTGGGGAATAGAAGACGGGAGTGGGGTAGATGGGGAGATATTTTTCAGGGAAATGCGAGTTAGGGACGCTTCTATTTTCCGCTATTTCGATCGATGAACTCGATTATCACACAGGTGGCCTACTACTCTGTGATTTATCCCGCAATTATACCAGTTACCCCTCGCCCGTTCGCAGAAAAACTTAATATTTTCACTCTTGACAAATTTGCTTTAAGGTGCTAAAAAAATCGGGGTAGGAAATGCCGGCCGCTTCAGCGCGATGGATAGTGGTGGGTTGACGGGAATTGAGGGCAGCGATCGCTAGACTCATAGCAATGCGATGATCGGTAAAACTGTCCACTTCCGTGCCGAATAGGCCCGTACCGCCGGTAATCTCTAAACCATCGGGTAATTCCCTTACTTTTGCCCCTAGGCGATCGAGTTGGGTGGCCATCACCGTCAGGCGATCGCTTTCCTTCACCCGTAATTCCTCGGCATCCTTGATAATTGTCGTTCCTTGGGCAAAAACCGCCGCTACTGCCAAAATCGGAATTTCATCGATCAGACGGGGTATAATCTCACCGGCGATCGTGGTTGCCTGTAGTTGACTGGATTTCACCCGCAGATCCGCCACCGGTTCCCCCGTCACCACCCGTTGATTTTCGAGGGTGATATCTGCTCCCATTGCCTGTAAAACCTGTAAAACTCCGGTTCTAGTCGGGTTTATTCCCACATTTTCGATTAATAACTCGGAATTAGGCACAATTGCCCCCGCTACCAACCAAAAAGCCGCCGAACTGATATCCCCTGGAACGATCACCGTTTGTCCGGTTAAAGTGGGATAACCCGTCACCGTGACGCTATTAGTCTCCCCATCCACCTCAATATTTGCCCCAAAAGCGCGCAGCATCCGTTCACTGTGATCGCGAGATAAAGCGGGTTCCGTGATCGTGGTTTTCCCCTCGGTTAACAGTCCAGCGAGGAGAAGACAGGATTTCACCTGTGCAGAAGCGACGGGAGAATAGTAGTGGATCGGTTGCAGAGATTCCCCAGAAACGGCTAAAGGAGCCAAAGAATGGGCTTTTCTGCCCCAAATTTGCGCCCCCATTTCCTTGAGGGGTTTCACCACCCTGGACATGGGACGCGATCGCAGGGAAGCATCACCGGTGACGACAAAAAAACGGTCCCGATGACCGGCCAATAATCCTAACATTAAGCGGATCGTCGTGCCGGAATTGCCCGCGTCGAGGATTTCTAAGGGTTCCTGAAGATTGCCTAAACCCCTACCTTTGACGATCACTTTCTCGCTGTTGAGTTGGGAAATTTCCACACCCATGGCACGAAAACAACTAGCGGTACTGCGGGGATCTTCGCCCAATAATAACCCATGAATAACGGTTTCTCCTTCGGCGATCGCTCCTAACATCAGGGAACGATGGGATATAGATTTATCGCCTGGGATGGTGATTTTTCCCCGTAATCCCGTGATTTTACCCGGATCGATGACTAAATCTTGATGGGATTGAAGGGGGTTAAGGGTGACAATAGACATGATCGTTAGGCAGATGAAGACAAGCTCGATCTATTTTCCCTCTTTACCTCGCCCTTTCCTTGTCAAGTTATGTAAAGAATATTAAGCTAGAGTGACAGTTGATTTTCCCAGTGTGACAGGAACAAGTGAATGGAACGAACCACAGAGACACAAAGGACACAGAGATCGATCGCTCCCGTATTAGGTTAAACTTATCACACAAATAATAAGAGAGCCGCCGATTTTCCCCTAACCCTAGGATTTTTTACTAAAATGACTGCTATGATCATTTCAGATAAGTCTGATACAATCTAGACCAGTTAAACCCTTATGAACTCTGGCCTTGATATTCGGCTCTCTTGGATTTGGTGGGTAAAATGTATTCTAAGATACAGTCCTGCTGGCGCGGGAGTGAAAGGAACCACTCCAGACACAGAGGACACAAAGATCGATCCTATGTAAGTTAAACTTATCACACATAACCTAGAAGAGCCGATATTCTCAATCTTAGTTGAAATGATTATGACTGATAACTGATAAC
>NZ_CAIP01000221.1 GCF_000297435.1 Microcystis sp. T1-4
GGGCTTGCTGAATAATGGTAAAACCCTTTTAAAATAAGGCTTTTGACCTGTTAAAGTCCGATGTTAGTGCTGCGAAAATAGGATTGGGACTTTCAAAAACCTTGCATTATCCTTCTTGTGGTACATCGCTTGGTACAAAAAACAAGGGCAACAAAGCCTGAAACGACCGGCTACTGACTCCTGACTCCTGACTCCTACCCCCAGGAAAAACTTTTTCAGCAGACCCTATTTATTCCCTTTTGCCTTTTGCCTTTTGCCTATCCTCCTAAGTAGCCTATACTCAACGGATTTTCTATCATTACTTGTCTTAGATGTCTGTATAATTTGCTACATTTTTATATGCGCTTACCCTGTTTGGCTCTCCCAGCTTTGGTGGGTAAAATGTATTCTAAGATACATTTCTCAAGAGCGAGGGGGTGGAACGAACCACAAAGACACAAAGGACACAAAGATCGATCGATCCTATGTCAATTAAACTTATCACACAGAACCTAGAAGAGCCCCTGTTTCTCCTACAATTTAACCTCCCCTGCACACCGGGGTTTTTTGGTCGGCAAAATCGGTAACTAGGGACACGAATAAATTAGTCAATTTATGGTAAAATAAGCCCGTCTTTTCCGATTTTATCCGATGCAGGCCGACTTTTTTACTAATATCCTCTTACCCGTTGCCCTAGGCGTTTTAATGTTAGGCATGGGATTAGGATTAATTCCCGCCGATTTTCAGCGTATCACCCGTTATCCCAAAGCAGTCCTGATCGGTTTAGTCAATCAAATTATTATTCTACCGATCGTCGGCTTTATTATTGTTTCTCTTTTGCCTCTCCAGCCAGAAATTGCCGTCGGTTTAATGATTGTCGCCATTTGTCCCAGCGGGCCTTCCTCCAATGTTTTAACCTATTTAGCTAAGGGAGATGTGGCCCTTTCTGTTACTTTAACCGCTTTTAGCAGCATCATCACCATTTTCACAATACCTTTTTTAGCTAGTTTCATTCTCCAGCATTTTATGGAGGAAAGTGCCGCCATCTCCCTACCCATTGGTCCTACTATGGCGCAGATATTTTTGATTATAGTTTTCCCCCTGGTTATGGGTATGACTATCCGCCATTACTTCCCTTTACTGGCCAAAAGTCTGGAACCGATAACTAATCGTTTGGCCGTGATTTTTCTAGCACTTATTATCTGCTTATTAATCCTGAGAGAATGGCAACGTTTACCTTTATTTATCGCTCAAACTGGCCTGGCAGTGATTATTTTAAACACGATTGCTTCCCTAATTGGTTTTTTCAGTGGTCTTTTATTTCAATTAACTATTCCCCAAAGAATTTGTATTGCAATTGAAGTGGGTATTCAAAGCGGCACTTTAGCTATTGCTATCACTGCCGGTTTATTAAAGAATCCCGATCTGGCCATTCCCGCAATGGTCTATAGTTTATGGATGTATGTCAGCGCTTTTATCGCTGTTTATTATGGTCGCAAAAAAGCAGCTTTGGCAAAATAGCTAAATCGGGTGATAGGATCTAGCTAAAAACTGATAAATGATTATGTTAATTGGTAAATATTTAACCCTAGAGGAATTATCTACCTGTTCCCAAACCTATCAAAAGTATGCAGCACAAATCGACCCCTATCCCAAAAATCCTGCAACGATCACCGCTTGGCAAAATCTCGCTCACTTTATTATCGATCCAATTATTGATAATTTTGGTCGAGAAAGATTCCAATTAACCTATGGATTTTGTTCTAATGATCTGAGAAAATTTCTCCAAAAAAAAGACCCAATCACCGGCTTAAAAAACGGTAGAATCGATCCCAGTCGTGATCAACATTGCGCCCACGAAATTAATCAAAAAGGTCAATATTATTGTCAGCGATTGGGGGCAGCCTGTGATTTTCGGATTATCGATTTAACGAGCGATCGCCTGATAGATTGGATTTTAAACCAAAAATTACCCTTTGACTCTCTCTATTTTTACGGAATTAATCGCCCGATTCATATCAGCTACGGACCCCAACATAAACGAGATCTATGGACTTTTACCGCTAAAGGAACACCAACTAAAAAAGGTTTACAATCATGGTTAGAAGCCGCTAAATCCATCGATTCTGAAGCTAAAAAATCCCCCGAAACTGGGGGATAACCAAGACCTAAAACCCTCTTCTTTTAGATTTCTGGTTCCAGATCGTCCTCATCGTCCTCATCGGCCGGTTCCGTGGGGAAAGGAACCGAACCCATGTCTAATTTATCCCGCAATAACTTCTCAATTTCCGCCGCTACTTCTGGCTTTTCTTCAAGATATTTAACGGCATTATCGCGACCCTGGGCAATATTTTCGCCATTATAGCTATACCATGCCCCTTTACGAGTAACCACGTTAGTTTGTTCGGCGATATCCAGCATACAACCCACTTGGGAAATGCCTTTACCGAAGATAATATCAAATTCAGCAATCCGGAAAGGAGGCGCGACTTTATTTTTAGCCACCTTAACTTTAGCCCGAATTCCGTATTCCCCTTCCGTGCCTTTTTTCAAAGTTTGAATGCGACGGATATCTAAACGCACCGAGGCATAAAATTTTAAGGCCGTTCCTCCAGTGGTCACTTCAGGATTGCCGTAGGTGACACCGATTTTTTGCCGCAGTTGGTTGAGGAAAATCACCACACAACCCGATTTACCAATATTACCAGCAATTTTTCGCAGGGCTTTACTCATCAAACGGGCCTGCAAACCCACCTGATTATCCCCCATTTCCCCCTCAATTTCCGCCCGCGGCACTAAAGCGGCCACCGAGTCGATGACGACGATATCCACGGCCGAAGAACGCACTAACTGGTCAACTATTTCTAAGGCTGCCTCCCCCGTGTCCGGTTGTGCCACCAGTAAATTATTGATATCTACCCCTAAAACATCGGAATAGGTGGGATCTAAAGCGTGTTCCGCATCGACAAAGGCCGCCACTCCCCCAGCTTTTTGCACTTCTGCGATCGCATGGAGGGCTAAGGTGGTTTTTCCAGAACTTTCGGGCCCGTAAATTTCGACGATGCGGCCTTTCGGTAAACCGCCACCCAAGGCCATATCTAGGGTTAAAGCACCACTAGGCACGGTTTCCACCCGCATCCGGGTGGCGTCTCCTAAACGCATAATCGAACCTTTGCCAAAGTTGCGCTCGATTTGATTTAAGACTAAACCTAAGGCCTTATCTCGATCGGAGTTATTTGTCATTGTCGCCATTAATTTTGTCCCAGTTTTCTTAAGTAGTACAGCAGTATGCAAAGATTGTAGCCTGTTTTAATCTTGATCACCAAAAAGTTAGAGACTTTTTCCAGAATGGTGATCAAAAATCAAAAGTTTTGATTTTTACAGCCAAGGCCGGCTCATCTGTTCTAATTGCGTCACCTCTCGCGCTTCTAAACTCCATCCTAGGGCCCCGGCATTTTCGATCGCTTGGGCCGCAGTTTTTGCCCCCGGAATGGGAATTACATCCCCTTGGGCGATTAACCAATTGAGGGCAACTTGTGCGGGGGTTTTTTGGTATTTTTCGCCCAATTCTTGCAGTACCCTTAAAATTGGGGCTATTTTCTCCAAACCTTCTTTTTTGAACCGCGGGTCAACTTTTCTGGCTCCATCGGGCAAATTCTGGCTTTCTGGGCTATATTTACCCGTCAGTAGTCCTTGAGCGAGGGGGCTGTAGGCGAGGATGGTGACACCTAATTCCTTGGCCGTGGCTAAAATTGCCTTAGTTTCTATTTTGCGATACAAAAGCGAATACTGCACCTGATTGACCGCTAAGGGAACCTCTTTTTTCGCCAAAATCTGGCTTGCTTGACGCATTTGCTCGGCGGAATAATTACTTACACCCACGGAACCAATCCGGCCGCTTTTTACTTCTTCCCCTAGGGCATTGATTAGGGTTTCTTGGCTAATTAGGAAGGTGAAGGGCCAATGTACTTGGTAAAGGGCAATTTTATCGGTTTTTAGACGGTTTAAGCTCTCGGTAATGGCATTATGCACCGCATTCGCCCCCAATCGCCACGGTACGGGGGCAAATTTGCTGGCAATATCGATGGCAATATCGGTCTGTTGGGTAAATTTTCCTAAGAGTCGTTCCGATTCCCCCAGGCCATAGACTTCGGCAGTGTCAAAAAAGGTGATTCCTGCCTCTACTGCCGCTTTAAAGGCCTCCTCTACCTGACTAGCTCCGTATTCCTTGCCATAGTTCCAGAATAGTTTATCTCCCCATGCCCAAGTCCCGATTCCCAAAGCACTGACGGCAATTCCTGTTTGTCCGAGATTAGCGGTTTGTCTGGTCATATTCCCTACAAAGAATGACAGCGTTTCTCATTTAAAGTTGAAGTGTAACCTATATTTGGTCTGACTCCCCACTAACCCCCTTTTTTGATTCCGGGAAATTCCCACCCATAA